>JBEKVS010000022.1:0-28453 GCA_049513795.1 Occallatibacter sp.
ACGGCGCGTGCGCAGGCCGGCCATCCCAGCGACGCAAGGACGAGAAAAGTGATGGCCGCAGAATGCGCCGGAGATGTATTCAACGGAAGAGCGGCTCGAACCATCATCAGCAAAAAAAGCCACGGCAAGGCAAGAAACACATCGCACACCAGCATGGCGAATCGCCCCACTGTTGCAGGACCGAAGGCAGCGAGCGTGCCAATAGCAGCGGCGGCCATGGTCGTTGCCAACGACGCCAGGATTGCGCCCGTCAGGCTGAGCAGGAATGCACCTGCAACGCGCACCATTCGATCGCGGCCGAGTTCGTCAGTCCCCGCCGGGTGCTGTGCCGATGCGCCCACAAGCACTTGTTCGCGATCCTGATCTGAATAGCTTTTGCCCGGCAGCGCCAACGCGGCCAGGGCAAGCGCCACCAGGCCGGTGAGAAGCCACAACGCTGGAAGCCTGAATCTCATGCGTCCTGCCACTCCTGCGAACGCTCAGAGGCCATGCCTGCGAGCGTGACTGCGACGGCCATGATCATGGTCACAGCCAACAGCACGGGCAGGTCTCGATTCATGGCCGCGTTCCATGCCAGTTGGCCCAGGCCGGGCACGCTGAAGATCACTTCAACAGGCACCAGCGCACTGAGAGCGGTAACGATTGAAAGCGTGGCCAGCGCAAGCAGTTGCGAAGCGATGCTGGGAAGAATGTGCGCATAAATGAGTCGCAAATTCGAGAGGCCTTGCGCACGCGCGTGCAGCAGGTGCGGATCGCGCCATGCCTTGCGCAGAATTCTGTCGAGAAATTTAAAGTCCCGCGCAGCCACGAGCAGCGTCATCACCAGCAACGGACCGCCGTGATCGGTGAGCATGCAGAGAGTGGCCATCGCGGCCGTCGGAATGGCCAGCAACAGCGTGCTGGGCGACTGCCAGATCAACGAGGGGTCGCGACCCGCGCTCGACAATAGCGCCGCGCCAAGAGAAAGTGTCCATGCCAGCGCGATGGCCCTTAGAAGCAAGCTTGCGGTAACTGCCAGCCGCGGCGAGATCAGTTCCGCAACCGGCACATCGTATTGCCGCGACACTCCAAGATTGCCGTGTGTCCAGCCGCCAAATTCGGTGGAAAGTATTTGCGTCAGCGAACGGCTGCGCGCAGCCTCGGCAGAAAGCTCGGCACGCGCCGCGTCCCCATAGCGCGCGTCCATTTCACGCGCGTCACTAAGATAGCCAGGCGCAAAACGTATGAGAACGGTTGATCCGATTACGACCAATAGAACAATCAGGATTGCCCGACCAAGCCGTTTGAAAAGAAACACGACGGACTTCATAGCGCCGCCAGGCTTGCGACAACGGGAGCAGCCTTGGCTTCTTTCCTCTCGATGCCCAGACCAAGCGCTCTCTGCAACGCTTGCGATAACTTCGGTTCAAGTGCTTCGAGAGTTGCGAGATGGTTTTTCGAAAACGCTGCGCTGGCCGCCGAGTAAAGAGTGATCACTCCGAAGACAGAGCCGTCTCCATCGAAGAGCGGAACGGACAGTGCTGAACTGGTCGGGGTGAGGAAGCCGCTGTCGGATACATAATTCGGCTCGACGGTAGGGTTCCCATTCACGATGGGCCGCGCGTGCTCCGCCACCCAACCGGAGAGGCCTTCGCCTAGCGGCATCTGCAGCATCGAGAACGCCGTTGCCGCATCCCCGTCGATGAATTGCGGCAGCAGAAACTCCCCGAGTCTGAAATGGACGGCAAACCCGTCGTGAGGAATCAGGGAGCCCAACTGGCTCGCCAACGCGAAATTCATGTCGCCCGGGCTGCTCGCGCTGTCGAGCATGCGGCTCATTTCGACGATTCCCGCACGCTGGCTTAACTCAAGCGCGGGGCTCGGCGATTCGGTTTGCAGCGATCCCGCGGCGCGTTGATGTTCGGGCTCGAATCCTGCACCCGGCGCCGCCCCGCGAGCGATCGTGATGTTCGTTTTCAAAGGCGCAATTTGTCCAATCTGTTCGCGCGCCTTCTCTTCGAGCGCAAGGTAGTTTTTCTCCAGCAATTCCACAACTTGCGGGTCGAATTGGATGCCGGCGCGGGATTTCAAAAACTCCATCGCTTCCGGCAGCGGCAGCGCCTTGCGGTATGGGCGCTCGGAAGCCAGCGCATCGAAACAATCGACGGCCGTCAACAGCCGCGCTCCAATCGGGATCTCCTCGCCCTTCAGCCCATCTGGATAACCGGTGCCGTCCCAGGACTCATGATGCGACCGAACGATGGGCACAACCGGATAGGGAAACCGAACCCGCTCGAGAATATCGGCGCCCACCACGGTGTGCGTCTTCATCTTCTCGAACTCTTCCTTGGTCAACTTGCCGGGCTTGTTGATGATGAACTCCGGCACCGCGAGCTTGCCGATGTCGTGAAGATACGAGGCGATCAACAGCGCCTGCATGATCTGTTCTTCCAGGCCCATCAGCTTGCCCAGTTCCGCCACGTAGACCCTCACGCGCAGCAGGTGCTTGTGTGTGTTCTCGTCCTTGGCTTCGACGGCCATGGCAAGACCTTCGATGGTGCGAAGGTGCAGTGCCTCAGTGTCCTTGGCATGCTGCTCCCGGTCGCGCACAAAGGCCATCTGCGATGAGTATGTGCGGTAGATGGTGTAGACCATGGGGATCAGCAGCAGCGAGGTCATCCAGCCAAAATTCACGCTGATCAGTTGGGCCACTGCGGCCAGGATTGCGCCGACCAGGTAGAAAGGCAGAAACCAGAAGAAGTCCCGGCGCCAGAGAGCGAATGGGTCGATCTTCTGGTCCCAGGCGATCACCAACGCCACCGGAATGGTATTGGAGAAGAAATAGAGTGTCGCGGCGATGGCGAGCGCTGGAGCGGCCGGACAATGTAATCGCAGCAGCTCCATGTATCCGTACCACGCGCACACGGTAGCCGTGGTCACGTTGGCTACATTAAACAGAATCTGAATCAGCGTGAACGGGCGTATCACCTTGAAGCGGCACTGGGCAATCACGCTGGCGACCGCAAGGCAAACGGCTTGCAGCGGCGACAACTGCAGGATTCCGAGCAGGATGAAGGGGAAGTTCACGCACATCGTGCCTTCGCTTTTGGGCAAGCCGACTTTCATCCCTGAACTGAGAAGGATGGCGGCGAGGTAAACGAAGAATCGAAGCCATTGCTGAGCTGGGTGTCCAAGAATGGAGCACAGGTTGACGACCCCGCCAACCACTGCCAAGCACACAAGAGCTTTAATGCGAAGCGCCATGATGCATTCTCGGGTTGATCTCGACGAAGGGGAGCGCCCCCCTTCAGACGCTCCACCTACCTGCCCGGTCAGAACAGGGGAAAACCCCATTCGACATGTATTCAGCTTCACGTTACCTTCGTTTGTAGTAAAGCCCAATAAGACTTTGGTTGTAGGGCTGCCCCAAGATAGTCATCCCGCGGCTCCCGACTGAGTAAGCCTCGCCAGAGTTACTCCGCCGGAAACTACCTCCGCTGTAACTTCCACAGACACCCGGGAGACCTGCCTCTCGAACTCACTTACTCGAAAGGATCGTGATGGTCCCATTGGTGGACTTGCGCTGATAATCCAAAAGGCCGTTCGAGACGACGATGTCGTCCTTGCCGCGCCCTTCGAGATCGGCCATCGCAACGCCTGCCCATCCGGTCTGAACGCTTTGCGTGGATATCGTGAAACCCCCTCCGCGCGAGCCGAGAAAGAGCATCAATTTGCTATTTTGCGCGCAGGTTACCACGATGTCGCGCAATCCATCGCCATTGATGTCGCCCGTTGCTACGCGGTCGGGGCCTTCGCATCCCGCCAGAGAAAACGGCGAGCCGGGCATCTTGCGGAATCCACCTTTGCCATCGCCCAGCAAGACAGTGACGCCGACGTCTTTTGGATCGGCAACGTCGGGCGCGTAGGGAATGACTGCCAGGTCGAGATTGCCGTCGCGGTTCATATCATCGATTGCAACGGCCCACGGCGCTTTCCCTGCGGGGAACGGCGACCCAGGCGCATCCTGCAAACCGCCTTTGCCATCGCCGACCAGAATCGAAACAGCATTCTGGTCCAGGTCGGTTGTGACCACGTCAGGCTTACCGTCTTTATTGAAGTCCGCCGCGCGCAGGCGCTGATAGGGCCGCTTGCCGGTGTTGAAGACTTGCCCGGGAAGGATGAGGTTTCCAAGGCCGTCGCCGAGAAACATCAGGATCTGGTCGTGTCCCCAGCTATCGGTGACGATATCGAGTTTCCCATCCTTATTGAAGTCGGCAACGGCAACGCCGTGAACGTGTGGATGGGAGCGCGTATCGAATGGAGAATGCGGCGAGGGCGCAAATCCGCCCTTGCCGTCGCCCAGCAGAATTGTGATATAAGGGGTGTCGGTGTTGGCAATTACAAGATCTAGATTGCCATCGCCATTGAAGTCGCCGGTGGCAATATCGTTTGGATTTTTTCCGCATGGGAAAGGCGAACCCGCTGCCGCACTGAAGTGCCCTTTGCCATCGCCGAGCAGCACATCCACAGTGCCATCGACTGTGTTCGCTACGATGACGTCGAGCTTGCCGTCATGATTCACATCGGCGATGGCGATGGCCCCCGGACCGTGACCCACGGGAATGACCGTCTTGCTGAACTCAAGCGCAGGCCCCGCGGCGATCTTTTTCGATGAACTGGCGCTTCCGCCTGCGAATTCGAAAGTTGCAGACAGGACGACCATCGTCGCGATCATTACGATTGAAATTCGGACGACCGTTTTCATTCGTCTTGCACCGGCTGACAATGGCACGATCGTCACCCTTAACCATCCCGGCTCGTCTTCTGTTGCGCTGATTCCGCTGAGCCGGCCCACCGGGCGTGGGATGCGTCCGCCTGATCGACCTGGCAACCTCTCACTGAGTTGACTCTCGTTTCCTCATTTCGACACTGTGCTTAAACGCTTTTGTTCGGCCTCCGACCATTCGCAAATCCGGTGAAAAACGTCGCCGGAAGAGGCATCGGTGATCTTTGTTGGGGTTCAAGAGCTTCACCCGTCCTCGCGCATGACGGTTAGAAGCTCGACACGCATGGCTTGGCTCGCGACAATCGCTGCCGTTATGATCAGCGTCAACAGCGACAGGATCGGGGCGAGGAACCACACCTGAATTGGCGGCGAGCTGATCATAGATAGATCGTTGGCAAATGTCCGCAGGCCGGCGATTGCGACCAGAGTCCCAGTCATGATGCCGGTAAACGCGAGTTGTCCGACCTGCTTGATAGTCTGGGAAAAAATATGCCGCCGTTGCGCTCCCAGCGCGATGCGAAGAGCCAATTCGCGGCGGCGCTGACGTTCCGTGTCGCTATGCACACTCAGCAAGCCGAGGATGCTCAACACAAATGCAATTACGGCCGAACTCGCAAAAATAATTGTTGCAATCCGCAGAGGAGCTAGCCCAGATTGCGCCAATCGGGTATCCATTGTCGTTATTTGAGGTGAGGACGAATCACCTCCAGGGACAGACTCGATCTTTCGGCGTAGTGCAGCAATAACTTGGGGATCCGGCTTTGAAGCTCGAATCACAAGGGTCATACGAGACGGATGTTCCTGCCACATTGGAAGGTAGATGGCCGGCTGAACATGTTGCTCAAAAGTGCCAAGCGGCTGCGATTTGACAACGCCTATAATCTGAGTACGGAAACCGTTGCTATCGACGAGCGCGGCGCTGAGTGCCTTGTCGCCGAAATAGGCGTCCGCGGCCTCTTGATTGATCACCCCTGAACCGCGACAGTCGTCCCCAGGCTGATGGTCCTGAAACCAATGGCCATCGGTCAACGAAAGTCCCCATGCCCGAAGATAACCAGGGGATACGTAAATGACGTTCAATTCGATATCTCGATGTGTCGTGTAAAGAGGGACGCGAAAGCGCGCACCGGCAATTCGCCCGTGCCCCACTGAGTGTGAATCGCTGAAGTAAATTGTCGGCTGATGTTTATCGTTCGTCTTGCTGCCTGAAGCTTGTTCGGCCACGCCGACGATCTCGATCGAAACACCATTCGGATCCTGGATCATGGTGCCGACCGTATCCTGCCCAGAGAGATGCGCGGCCGCTTCTTCGTCGACCACCGCGACGGTGCAGGTTTGGTATCGTTCTTCGAACAGACGCCCAAAGGCTGGTTGCCTCTTTAAAGTATCCAGGGAGCTTGTAACTCCGGCAATATCCATCTGAACGTCTTGTAGCGATGAAGGGGTCGCTTGAACTCTAAAGGATCGCCAATCCGGCAAACTTCCTGGAAGTTGCGAGGTCCATGCAGGTGAGAGGCCTGGAGTCGACGTCAGCTTTTGCTCGACAGCTCTAAAGTAAGGTGCGTCATCCTGGGTTCCTGGCCGCGGTTGAACGCTTGCGAGGACGAGGTCACCAAGACCGCTGCCGGCCCTGGTCTTCAGCACGGTGTGAAAGCGCTCGAGGATAACAGTTGTGAAAATTGTCAGGACACAACAGAGGGTTATTTGTCCGGCCACCAGCACCGCTCTCAAACGAATCACAAGCGACGACTGAAGACCGCTCTCGCGCTGCAACACGTTCCAGGGCCGGTTCGTCGTGGTTGCGAGAACCGGAACAAATCCGCAGGCGATGATGAGTGCCACGCAGGCGAATGAGGACGCGATGATTGTTAACAGATGCGGCGCGAATACCAGGCGTTCCGCATCTTCCGGAAAGAGCAGGCTGGGCAAAACGCGCGCTGTCCCCAAGCCCAGCAACACGCCGAGGGCGCCGCCGGCGAGCGAAATGACAATGCTGTCGGAAAGCAGCTCCATCATCAGATCCAGCCGTGTGGCGCCAAGCGCGACGCTGATGGACATTACATGGATCCGCTTTAAAGCACGTCCCATAAGCATCGACGCGACAACACTGCAAGCAATTAGGAAAACGGCGGCAGAAGAAAACTCGAGCATCGCGCCAATCTGCGACAGCCCCTTTGCCATCTCAGGCGAGGTCCCACTATAAGGAGCAACATAAATACCGACGGAGCTTCCGAGCTGCAGTCGAATATCTTTCTGCGCTTCATCCAAAGAGATGCCGTCGCGAAGCCGCGCGAAGACCAGCAAGTCGCGCGAGTTCCGATCCTGATCCTGGTCGCTTATGCTTTGTAAATTCGTCCAAAGATCAACAGGCTGGTAACGATAAAGACCCTCCAGGCGTTCCGGAGCAACTCCGGTTATCGAAAGCTTCGTGTTGCTCAAGCGAATTGGGTAGCCGACAGGGCTATGACTCCCGAATTCTCTTTGCCACATGCGGTGGCTGATTATTGCGCCATTCGTCTCCGGCAGACTCAGCGCTTTGGCGAGATCAGGCATGACGGCGGCGACAATCGAGGTTTGCGGCCCGTTGCCGAAGTCGACATCAGCCGGTGCGACTCTAGCCGCATCCATCCAAACGAATGCGTCATGCTTGTTTCGGAGCGACTGAAATTGGTACCGGGTCAATGGTCGCGCGGGGTTTGTTTTGTCTTGAGAAAAGATGGAAACAATGCGCCCGCCATTGTTAGCCGGGGAATCAGGATCGACTAACCCCTGGACGAATCCGAATACGCTGACATTACTCCCTACACCAAGCGCAATCGTCAGCAACAGGACAAATGTAAGCCCGGGCGCGCGAGCAAATGCCTTGGTTGATTTGCGAATTGCGAGTAGCGTTTTGGAGAATTCCATCCGAATCGTCCATCTCCGAATTAAGAGGGCAGGGACACAACATGCAATTCTTTACCCAAATGAAGGCCCAAGCAAAGGGGCTGATATGAGGAGATCAGCGATTCCGACGAGTCTCATCTTGTTCGAGCGTGGACGGCGATGTTCGAATACGGACAGTGACCGAACCATTGCCGGAGTTGCGGGGAACTACCGGGTACAGCTGGTACTCCAGCTCACGCACTGCGGCCCCGGGGACTCCAGCCCGGTAGTATGGTTCCGAGAAGTCCTTCAATCCCGCAGCAGTTGCGCGGAGGAGAGTTATGGCTGGATCGCGACGAGAGTTTATCGCCTTAAGTTCGCTGGGATTGCTCGCGGCGGCTGCCCAAGCCGGTGCGCAGGCCGGAGCGCAAGCGAGCCAGCCGCAGGAGCCGACGCCGGGTGCGCCGCCGGCCTTCGGCACCGCGCCACCGGTGGGGCCCGAAGTATCGACCGCGACATTTGCCGAGGCCGAAAAGCTTGCGCAGGTGGAGATGACGGCCGCCGACCGCGAAACTGCGGCCAGCAACTGGCGCATGCAGATGGCCCCGCTGCTCGAACGCCGCACGGGACCTAAGAAGGTCGAGCTTGAAGCAACGCTGGCTCCGGCCACGCAATGGGATCCAAGCCTACCCGGTCTTGCGAAGTCGGAACAGCGCGGCCAGGGCTTTTCGCGCAGCACCGATCCGGGCATGGCCTTGCCCACGAATGACGATGCAATCGCCTTTGCTCCCGTATGGCAGCTTTCCCGGTGGATCGAGAGCCGCAAGCTGACATCCACGCGGCTCACCGAGATTTATCTGCGCCGGCTTGAGCGGTTCAATGCGCAGCTTCGTTGTGTAATTACCCTCACGCGGGATCATGCGCTTGAGCAAGCGCAGCAGGCAGATACCGAGATCGCGGCCGGCAGATATCGCGGTCCACTGCACGGCATTCCGTGGGGCGCCAAAGACCTGCTCGATACGGCAGGCATCCCCACAACCTATGGCGCTGAGCCCTTCCGCGACCGTGTGCCGGTGGCCGACGCAACGGTGGTGGAGCGCCTGAACGCCGCCGGAGCCGTGCTGGTGGCCAAGCTGAGCCTGGGAGCGCTGGCGCTAAACGACATCTGGTTTGGCGGCCAGACCATGAATCCGTGGCTGCTCGAAGAAGGCTCGTCGGGCTCGAGTGCCGGACCGGGGGCCGCGGTTGCGGCGGGCCTGGTGGGCTTTGCCATCGGCAGTGAGACTGGCGGCAGCATCGTGAGCCCTTCCATGCGCTGCGGCGTTACCGGCCTGCGGCCCACATTTGGCCGTGTGCCGCGCACTGGCGCCATGACCTTGTGCTGGTCGCTGGACAAGCTGGGGCCGATGGCGCGCAGTGTCGAAGATACGGTGCTGGTGCTGAAGGCAATCTCAGGACCGGATGGGCATGATGTCGCCAGCGTGCCGAGCGAGCTCTCGTTCGATGCCACGGCGAGCGTTAAGGGCCTCCGCGTCGGCTACTTTCCCGGCTGGATGAAAGAGGCACCGGCGACCGATGTGGACCGGGCAGCGCTCGACGCCGTGAAGAAAATCGGCATGACTCCGGTTGAAGTGGCCATCCCCGACTGGCCCTATGACTCGCTGAATCTGATTCTTTTTGCCGAGGCGGGCGCGGCCTTCGAAGAGCTGACCCTCAGCCACAAGGTTGACCAGCTTAAGGCGCAAGTGCCGGACGCGTGGCCCAACTGCTTCCGCCAGGCGCGTTTCTTGTCGGCAGTGGATTTTGTCCAGGCAGACCGCTTTCGGCGCAAGGTAGCCGAGGAGATGGCGCGGGTTTTCAGCCAGGTCGACCTGCTCCTTGTGCCGTCGTTGCGCGACGAGATTCTGGTGATCACCAACTGCACGGGGCATCCGTCGCTGACCCTGCGCGCAGGCTTTGTCGAAGTAGCGGAAGCGCGCAGCGACTGGGCTCCCGACCCACGGCATCCATTGCCGAAGTTCTCTCCGCCGCGCCGCGTTCCGCATGGCGTCACGCTGATCGGGCGGCTTTTCGATGAAGGCACCCTCATCGAAGCCGGGCTGGCTCTGGAGAAGACTTTCGGCGTTGCAAGCGAACGGCCGGCCGGATTCTAGCTTACGAGTGCCTCGATTGAGCCTGAAACTGGCCACCCGGGCAACCTGCCGAAATGCCTGCGCCTTCTTGGTGCCGAGGGGGCCGAAATTGGCTTGTTTTGGATAGCCAATCCGCCCCATGGAAGCGAAAATAGCCCGCTTTAAAACCGCTTGGGGTATGATTACGTCTATAGAGTGAGCGGCCTTCTCTCTCCTGGGCCGTCTCTTGGTGGTGTGCGTGTCTCGATTCTTTAAGCGTCTTGTCTTTGTCCTTTCCGTTTCCGTCTTTGCCGCCCTCGGCCTGGGCTTCGGTTTGGGCGAGTTTGGCTTGTTTGGCGTCCACGCCGGTGGCGACCAGGATGGCGCTTACCGCCAGATGCGCGTCTACGCAGAAGTCCTGAAGAAGATCCAGACCGACTACGTCGTGGCGCCCAATGTGAACGATGTAACCACTGGTGCGCTCCATGGCCTGCTTGAGTCTCTCGACTCGGATTCAAGCTACCTGACCCCAACCGAGTACAAGATCTACAAAGAGCGCCCCGCCAGTGGAGTGGCCCAGGTCGGCTTGAACGTTTCCAAGCGTTTTGGCTACGCCACCGTGGTCAATGTGTCTCCTGGTTCGCCGGCGGACCATGAACACATTGCCGACGGCGACGTCATCGAATCCATCGGCGACCAGTCGACCCGCGAGCTTTCCCTGGCCGTGATCCGTCTCATGCTGGAAGGCAAACCTGGAACGCAGGTCACAATCTCGCTGGTTCGCCCGCGCAAATCCGACCCCGACAAGCTCACCCTGACGCGCGTCTTGCCCTCCCCGCCGCCTATGGCCGAGCAGCAGTATGAGAACTCCACCATTCTTTATCTCAAGCCGGGAACGCTCACGGCGGCCCGCGTGGACGAGATTGCGGCAAAGATCAAAAGCGCCGGAAAGAATCGCAAAGTGCTTCTTGACCTGCGCGACTCCGCCGGCGAAGACGCCGAGCAAGGCGTAAGGCTGGCTAACTTCTTCATCAAGCAGGGAACCCTGGCTACCCTGGTCGGCCAGAAGTTCACCACGCAGACCTTCACCGCCGATCCGGCCAAGGTGCTCACCGACGCGCCGCTGGCCGTCCTGGTCAATCGCGGCACCTACGGAGCGGCTGAGCTCGTCGCCGGCGCCATTCTCGACGCCAAGCGCGGCGATTTAGTTGGAGAGCGCACCTTCGGCGAGGGCGCGGTGCAAAAGACCATCGAACTGCCCGACGGCGCGGCGCTGCTGCTGACGGTGGCAAAATATGAAACCCCGAGCGGCAAGAAGATCGAAGACGAGGCAGTCACGCCCAATGTTGTAGCCGGCGAAACGATCGCCGACGATAGCGATGAGGGAACTCCCGCCAAAGACGATGAAGCCCTCAACAAGGCCCTCGACATTCTCAAGACCAAGGCCGCTTGAAGCATGCATGGTTGATCGGAAAGCCAAAAGACGGGATTGAATTCCCCAACCCTTAGCACCACCGAAAACATAAATCGCCGCTGGCATACGCCGCCAGCGGCGATTTGTATTTTCGGGCATGTTTGAACACTCCCGAAGCCCCTGATGCGTTCTTGATTTCAGGCGATACGCCTGGGAGTTCACTGGTCCGCCTCTCTTTTGGCCGGCGACTCCTAAGAATTTAGTTGACACGATTTGCTCTTCGGCGTAATCTCCTAATTCATTAGGAGTCGCTCCATGGCAGATCGCGAAAACGAGACCTTGACCAAGCTCGAGCTACAGATCATGCAAGTGATCTGGAAGCAGGGAGCGAGCAACGTGGGCGCGGTGCAGGCGGGCCTGGAACAGCGCCTGGCTTACACCACTGTGCAGACCATGCTCAACATCCTGCACCGCAAAGGCAAGCTGAAACGCAAGCTGAACGGACGCGCCTACGAGTACAGCGCGACCGTCACCGAAACCAGAGCGTCAAGCCACGCGGTGCGCGACCTGGTAGACCGCATGTTCGGCGGATCAAGCGAAGAGCTGGTCATGAGCCTGATCAAAAGCCGCCAGATCGACGCCAGGAAGATCGCGGAGTTGAGCAGGCGATTGGAAGAAGAAAGGGGCGGCGCATGAGGATGCTGCAATCGATCTTTGAGACTGGACTTGATTCAAGGCTCGCATCTGGCGTGCTGGCCTACCTGTTGAATTCGCTGTGGCAGGTTCCCCTGGTCTTTTGTGCGGCCTGGGCTGCCGCGAGGCTGGCGCGCCCGGCCGGGCCGCGGGTCGAGCATCGCATCTGGGTAGTTGCATTGTTGTTGGAGGTGGTGCTGCCGGCCTGTCATCTGCAATTGGCGGATCTGGGCCAGCGAGCTTTTGGATTCATGCTGTGGTTTCTTCCGAGACAAGCATCAGGCGGGCAGATACGCATCGTTCTCGGCACCGGCATCGCACCCCGCACTACGCTGCCTTGGCAAACGGCGGAGGTGCTGGCATTCGTCCTCGCCGCGTACCTGTGCGTCTTGCTGTATCTTGCGGGGCGCCTTGCCTGGGGCATGTGGACAACAGAAACCATGCGCCGCCGAGCAGTGGAACTCGATTTGACGCCGCAGATAGCGGACAGCATCGCCAGGTTCGAGTCCCTTCTCGGCCTTGGCGATTCAAAGGTGCAATTCGCAAGTTTGGCCGCATTTTCAGGCCCCGCCACGGTGGGAATCAGATGCCCCACGCTCCTGCTGCCGGCGGGATTTCTGGATACGTTGAGCTCGACCGAAACGGATGCGCTGCTGGCGCACGAATTTGCGCACATGCGGCGAAGTGATTTCGCCAAGAATCTGATCTACGGAATCATTTCTCTGCCCGCCGCTTACCATCCATTGCTTTCGCTTACCCGCGCGCGCCTGGCCGAGACGCGGGAACTGGTCTGCGACGCCATGGCCGCCGAAGCGGTGGGCGGACGAGATAGTTATGCAAGATCGCTGTTGCAACTGGCGTCGATGCTTTCCCATCGCAACGCGCCGCGCATCCTTCACGCCATCGGGATTCTCGATGCCAACATCTTTGAAAGGAGAATCATGAATCTGACCCGCAAGAACCTCGAATTAACCGGCACGCGGCGCCTGGCCATTGTTGCCGGGTGCGCCGTGGTCGCCATCGCCACATGCACGTCGGCGCTTGCCTTACGCATGGACGTGAACCAGCCACCTTCCAACCATCCCGCCCCGACAAGCATCAACGTCAAATCCGATGCCCTGAAGCTGGTGAATAAGAATGTTCCGGTGTATCCCGTGCAAGCCAAGAAGGACAGAGTTCAAGGCACCGTGGTTTTGGCCACTACCATCGGCAAAGATGGAACGGTTGAACACCTTCGCGTGGTCAGCGGCCCCTCGGCCCTGCAGCGTTCGGCGCTTGACGCCGTAAGAACATGGCGTTACCAGCCCTTCCTTCTGAACGGCGATCCGATTGAAGTTAAGACGACGATCAATGTTGTGTATACGCTGGCCAAGTAGGCGGCTCACGGTTGTCCGGTCGAGCACATCGAGTAAGGAAGATCCGGTACTCCGGGCGGGAGACTCCCAACTCTCGCTTCAGGGCAATTCAATGCGGAGCCAGCGCTGCCGGCGCAGCGCTGGCTCCTTGAGTTTTCGATCGCTCGATCTCTCGGCTTCGAGGAGTCTATGCGCGGGCTTTTCATTCTTTTGGTTTTCACCAGCATTCCCCTCGTCATTGCCCAGGCGCCAGTTCAAGCGCCCGCACCCGTTCTAACGCCCGCACAGGTTCCAACGCCCGCGGAAGGACCTGCCGGCTCTGCAGCTCAACTTTCGCCGCAAGCCGCTTACGATCGGGCGACACGCCCGCTGGAGATTATCCGCCGTTCTCCGCAGAACTGGTCTGAAGTGGAACTCAACGCCCTCAAAGCGGCCCGGGCTGAAGCCGCGGTAGCCTGCGCCGCCCGCAATCCCGACCAGCTTGCCGGAGAAGACCTTATCGCCATGGCTCACCTTTGCGCCTTCGCGCAGCTTTGGCAGCCCGTGCATCAGGCTGCTTCAAACTACCTCGCTGCCGAACAGAACAGCCCTCCGGCCAGCGATGCCAAAAGCCTCACGAATCTGTCCATGGCCTTTGACTACAAGGTACAAGCCAGCCTTAACCTCGAGCACCCTGACGAGGCTTTGCTCACCACGCAAACCATGCTGCGCACCGTGCCCTACGATGAATTCGCGTCGGAGGCCTCGAACAGCACGCTCCGCTACGTCCATTTCATCCACCCCGACCAGGCGCTGACGCTTCTGGCCCAGCGGCAGCCCATTGTGCTGGCCCTGATCAAAGCTGAATCGCTGAAAGCTCAAAGCGCGCCCGAAGCCGATTCAGCCACTTCCAGTGCATCCGGCGCCAGCCCCCCTGTCCCAAGCCCTTCCAGCGCACCCGACGCGCGTCCGCCGTTGCCCGTGTATGCGCTTTATACCGACGCCCTCGCCTTCCCGACCATGCAACAATTCGTCAACCAGGCCAAGGCTGCCGCCGAGTCTTACGCGGAGCTGGAAGCGGCCTTACCCGCCAATCTCTCCTCTGAAGACGGCATGTTCATAGCGGAAAAGCGCCGCCAGTATCTGCTTCTCGGCACGCATGTCCCCACCTTGACTGCGATGGGCTCGCTCTTCTCTCCATTCGCAACCGCGCCGGACAATCTCAACACTTGGTTTGGGTATGGAACCGTCTTCCTTTTATTTCCCGACTGGTGTAACCAGTGCATCGCCATGGCCTTCAATTCCCCTCCCCGAGCCAAGGAGCTCTTCGACAGTTTTCATGTTCGCTTCTTCCCGCTCATTGCCCAGGCCAGCCCTCCGGAGAGGCGAGCCCCGCCTGCAATCAGGGATGTCCCGTTGCCGCCCGCCAAATCAGGCAAAGGGCAATCTTCATCGGGGCAGACAGGTCAGCAAGAGCGGCTGCATGTCGATCAGCAGGTGACGATCAGCTCCACGCCCGACGCCCGGCTGGCCGGCACGCCCACGCTGGCAGTGCCCAACGAAACCCTCAACGCTTTCGCCGCCATCGACTTTCCACTTATCGTCGCGGTCGATCACAGCGGCATCATCCGCGCGCTTCAACTCGCTCCCGACGATGCGCTGGCGCCGGGCGGGGATGTCGATCAGATGGCTCAGCACCTTCTCGCCACCTGGCCGCCCGATTGACGCCGCACTGTGGCAATGTTCCAAGATGTAGAAACTTTGCATAATCCAACTCGAATCGTCCGCTGTAGTGTCGGGCCGGACGCACCCTTTCCCACTCTTGCATACGCTGGTGCCAACGTTACTTCTGGAACGCCGCTGGACATGCAGCTGTAACGTCGCAATGCTAGCCTTATGAAGAGGCTTTTCCGCGGCATGGGCTGCAGAGAAGCCGATGAGGCGTGATCTCCTTGGCAGCCCCTCCCCCACAGCGCATGGAACCGCCCCCGCTTGCCCGGCCGCGCCGGCAGCAGGTGGATGCGGGCGGCCCTGCGACCCGCCGTAAACTCGCCGGCCGGCTCACCCTGGTCATGCTGCTGGTGCTGGCGGTCGTTACCGGCTCGCTTGCCGGCCTCACGCTGGTCTACTCCGTCGATCTGCCCCAGATCAACGATCTCGAACGCTATCGGCCCTCTACTACCACCGAACTCTATGACCAGAAGGGCCGCATCATTGGCTCGTTTGCACTGGAGCGGCGCGATATCGTCAACTACAACGACTTCGCGCCAATTCTGCGCCAGGCTGTGATCTCCATCGAAGACAAGAGCTTTGCGTCGCATTGGGGCATCAATGTGTTCCGCGTGGCCGGAGCGGCATGGCACGATATTCGCAGCCACGGCCGCGCCCAGGGCGCTTCCACGCTGACCATGCAGTTGGCGCGCAATCTTTTTCTCTCCGCCGAGCGCACGCCCACACGCAAAATCCAGGAAGCTTATCTCGCCATCCAGATTGAACGCGCCTTCACCAAGGAGCAGATCTTTACGCTCTACGGCAACCAGATCTACCTCGGCCACGGCATGTATGGATTTGAGGCGGCGTCGCAGTTCTTTTTCTCCAAGCACGCCAAAGATCTCAGCTTGCCTGAGGCTGCTTTGCTGGCCGGCCTGCCCAAGGGCCCGGTCGCTTTCTCACCCATTCTCTATCCCGAGAAGGCCCTGCGCCGCCGCAACCTGGTGCTCGAAGAGATGGAGGAGGACAGGGTCATCTCGCACCAGGAAGCTGAGAAGGCGCGCTATGCGCCTCTGGGTCTGCACATCGCGCAACCGGAGATGTCGGTAGCGCCGTGGTTTCAGGAAGAAGTGCGCCGCGAACTGGAAAAGCGCTTCGGCACGGAAGAAGTTCACGAGGCGGGTCTGAAGGTTCAGACCACGCTTGACCTCGACTTGCAGCAGACCGCCAACCGCGCCGTTGCTGACGGACTGGCGGCGTACGAGCGTCGCAAAGGCTGGGTGGGGAAGCTCCAGAACGTGGCCGACCAGAACACCAACATAGCGGACTACAAGCATCCCGATTGGGCTGCGCAGGCTAGGCCAGGAGATTATGCGCACGCGGTGGTGACCAGCGATCTGCCGCTTGAAATTCGGGCCCGCATCGGCGACCAACAAATCATTCTGCTGCCCGAAGATTGGAAATGGACCGGACAGCGCTATGGAAGCGACCTGGTCAAGCCGGGCGACATTATCTACGTTCACCTTGCCGACACAGCGGAGGGCAAGGAGCGCCGCGCAACGCTGGAGCAGGACTCGGGAGCTGAAGGCGCGTTGATGGCCGTTGATAACAGCACCGGCGATGTGCTGGCCATGGTGGGCGGGCGCGATTTCGCATTGTCGCAGTTCAACCGGGCGACGCAGGCTGAGCGGCAGACCGGTTCCAGCTTCAAGCCTTATGTGTATACCGCGGCCATTGAGGCCGGCTCCAGGCCCACCGACATCGTGGTCGACCGCCCGGTGAGCTTTGGTGGTTACACGCCCCACAACTACGAGAACGATTACAAGGGCGCGATGACGCTGATCAATGCATTCGCCGAGTCGCGCAACATTCCAGCGCTGGAGCTGGCCGCGCGCGTGGGCATTCACAAGGTCATCGACGTGGCCCATCGCTTCGGCGTCACATCCAACATTCCCGCCTATCTTCCCGTCGCTCTGGGGGCGGTAGAGATCACGCTTGAGGAGCAGGTGGCTTCATACGAAGTGTTTCCCAACGACGGCATTCGCGTTTCGCCGCGGCTGATTCGCAAAGTGTCGAATGCCGACGGCGTCACACTGTGGGAAGACGCTCCGGCGGTGAACGAAGTCATCGATCAGCAAACCGCGCGCACCATGATGATATTGCTGCGGGCGGTCACCGACCATGGAACCGGCGTAGCCGCCAAGCAGCTGAACCATCCGCTGGGCGGCAAGACAGGCACAACAAGCGACTTCACCGACGCCTGGTTTCTGGGCTTCTCGCCCTCCGTGACCTGCGGCGTCTGGGTAGGGTATGACAGCCGCCAGTCCCTGGGCGAAAAGGAAACGGGCGCCAAAGCGGCGCTTCCGATCTGGATGACTTTCATGAAGGCCGCCATTGCCGGCAAGGATACAGAGCAGTTCCTCTCCGACACGCCGGACGATCATTCTCTCAAGGCTGTCCATTTGCTCAAGGCTGCGGCGGACGCTCCTGCCAAGCCTGGATTGGGATTGGCGCCGGCACCAGCGTTGGCGGCGCATCCAGCAGGGGTGGGAACTGCGCAGGTCGCGGCGCCCGTCTCCAACGCAGGCCCCAACGGCAAAGTGGGTAAGCCTGTCGCGCTCGCGGCATCGGGTTCAAAGCCAATCGGCCGGCCGGCTGCTGCGCCGATGACACTCCCGCCCAGCGGTGCGACCCCGGTCAAAGCCCTGGTGAAGCCGGCCCTTGCTCCTCCGTCACCACCGGCGCCGGCACCGCAGACAGCCAAAATCAAGCCGGCCCTCTCCAATCAGTAGCCAGCTCAATTGTGCCAGCCTTCATGTTCGATGGGATGCCGCGAATTTCTATTTTGCCAGGCGGAAGTAGCGCTTGGCCCTGGCCACGTCTTTGAAGATCTGCGCCTTGAGAGCTTCGGGCGAAGGCCACTTGATCTCGCCGCGCAGGCGAAGCAAAAACTCGAGGTCGATGGGAGCGTGCTCGGTGATGTCTACTGGCTCGAAGTCCAAGATGTGCGACTCGACGGCAAACGATGCCTCACCGAATGTGGGCCGGTTGCCGACGTTGGTGACTGATTGGAAGCTGCGCCCGGCGATGGTCAGACGCGTGACGTAGACTCCGAAAGCCGGCAACAGTTCTTCATAGGGAGCGAGGTTGATGGTGGGTACCAGCAGCCGCGTGCCGATGCCACGGCCGCGCGCCTGCGTCCCCCGCACGGTGAAGGGACGGCCGAGCATCCATCGCGCGCGACGCACGTCCCCTTGGGCGACCAACGCGCGAATGGCGGAACTCGAAACCTCAAGCCCGCGCACCTCGAGCGGAGGATGTACGTCGATGGCAAAACCGAACGCAATGCCAAACTGTCTGAGTTCCTCCACGCCGGCCCGCGCCTGATGCCCGAATCGGAAGTTTCCTCCCTCATGCAGGCCGCGGACGCGAAGGGTCTCCACCAATATCCGGCGAACAAACTCCTCGGCGCTCATGCCAGCGAGCTCCGCATCAAAGGGCAGCATCACGACAGCATCGATGCCTGTCGCTGCGAGGAACTCCAGACGCTGGCTCATCGTGGTCAGCAAGCGGGGCGCATAGGCCGCGCGCAAAAAATGCTCCGGATGGGGGTCAAAGGTAATCGCAATCGCACGGGCACTCATGCTGCGCGCCTGGCGCACCACGGAGGCAAGGATCTCCTGGTGCCCCAGATGCACACCATCGAAGTTGCCAATGGCGGCGACCGAAGGGCCAAAGCCAGCGGGGATCTCCGCAATCGAGCGGTACACGGTAAGGCCTGGTGCGCCGGCCGTGACAGGCCTGTTCATCGGTTCACGCGTCATAGGATCACGGGTACGGTAAGCCCATCGTAAGCCAAAGCCACGCCTGCAGGGAGCGAACGGTTGGTTGCTTCGTGGCCCAGTTCGTGGGCGATATGGGTCAACCAGGTTTGCCTTGCGCCAATGCGCCGCGCCCAGCTCAGCGCTTGCTCAACGGTCGCGTGGCTGGGATGTGGTTTGTGACGCAGGGCTGAGAGGACGAGGTGATCGAGGCCCTCGAGCAGCGCATAGCTCTGCTCAGGAATCTCGCTGACGTCAGTGAGGTAGGCGGCGCGTCCGAAGCGGTAGCCGACAATCTCCATCTCACCATGCTTGAGTGGAATGCGCAGGAAATCGACGCCATGCACCGGGTTTCTTTCGACCAGCGGAACGAGCTTTACGCGGGCGCGATTGATGTAAGTTGCGACGGGCGAGAAAGTGTAAGCGAAGATGCTCTCGAGCACCGCGATTGTCTCCGCCGTGGCGTAAAGCGGTATAGGCCCGCTCTCGCGAAAAGCCTTGAAACTGAGCGGGCGCAAGTCGTCCAGGCCCAGAATGTGATCGGCGTGCGAGTGGGTGTAGAGCACCGCGTCCACGCGCTTCACGCCGCTGCGGAGGGCCTGTTCGCGAAAGTCGGGCCCGGTGTCGATCACCACAACTCGTTCCCGGCTGCTTGCGTCCACAGAGTTGTCGCCGGCCTCATGCCAGCGCACCAGCACAGAGGGGCGCAGACGTCTGTCGTGCGGGTCGGGCGAGGTGCAGACCGCACAGCCGCAACCGAGCGTTGGAACTCCCATCGAAGTTCCTGTCCCAAGAAATGTAAGGCTGCCTTCCATAAGTTTAGGGAACCTGGGACTGTGTCCGAATTCTGCGCCGGATTCCGCATCAGTCGAACGCATTGGTCAATGATGCTGCATGAGCGGCACGACAGCCAGGGATTACCCGCCTCTGGCCTTTTGATTGGCTGGCCAGCGCTTTTTATCGTTTTCCCGGCGGAGGCGGCTGTGGCGGCTGCATAGCCTGCAGGTTAATCATGCTCACCAGTTCATTAAAGGAGATGCGCACTTCGTGAAGAACCGTCTGCAACGCGCGATCTTCGGCTTCGCTGAGGTTGCCGCGCGTTTTATCGGCCAGAATATTGAGCAAATCAATCGTTCCCTTGGCGCCAAGAATATCCACTCTGGGACGCTGTCCATCCTGTGCGCCAGCGCCCATCTGAATCATGGCGGATACGTAGAATTGCTGCACCAGGTGTGGAAATGTAACTGCCGGCTGCGCGCCCATGGCTGGATTCTGCGCCCGGATAAGTTCCTCGAGCCGTTGCGCTGCAGCCTCGTACCCTGCCTTTTGCAGCTGCATCTCTTCGGACGAGGGTAGCGGGGGAAGTTCAACTCCCATTTCCTCGTCCAATCCGTTCGGCTCGATTTCCAGGCGCGCGGGCTCATGCCCAACTTTGGTTTCGTTCAGAGCCTTGGCTTCATTCACGGTCTTGGCTTCGTGCACGGCCCTGGCTTCGTTCACCGTCCGGGTTTCGTTCACGACGAGGCGGGGGCCGGCGGACTGCCCGCTTCCCGCTTCATGCGCCGGCCGTGATTCCGCGGCAGGCTCTCCGAGGTGCGCGGTTTGGTGGCTTTCCTTGTCTTCTTCCGCAGCCTTGAACTTGCGCCTGTCGATAACTTCGAATTTAGGAGTATCGCTCATGAGTCTCGTCTTCCCAGCCGTCGCAATGACCTGCTGATTCGCTTCGTGGTTGACTCGCTATAGAAAGCTGGGCGGCTCGGCGAGCAGACGTGCTGTGCCGCTGGCCGTACCCGCAGAGTAGCTGAAGATTTGTTCGCGCAGCTCCGCTTCGGCGCGCATCATGGCCAGGGCAAATATGCGCCTGCCGGTTTCCAGCGGAAGCGCGGCCGCACTGCGAATCTGCCCGGCAACCACACCGTCGGCAAACAGCTCCGTCCCCGCGGGCGGAGCCTCACTGACAAGTTCCTCGCCCAGTTCAAGGTGTCGAAGGTGCCGATGCACATTGCCGCGCGAACGGATTCGTTCCACAATCTCCTGGCCCAGATAACAGCCCTTGCTGAAGCTGAGCGCCCGCATCTGCGATGTCTCCTGGGGAAGGTCGCGCTCGACCATGTCGGCGCCATAGGCCGGAATCCCTTCGGCAATGCGAAACGCGTCAAGGGACACGCATCCCGACTGGCCGGCGCCCGCGGTGCGCAGGTATTGCCACACCTTTCCAATGTGCGCTTCCGGCGCCCACAGCCCATAGTGCTCGGCGACGGTGCCGTAGCCGCGAACTACGCGGAGATCCACCCCATTCCACTCGACCCGCGTGCTGGTCATCGGCTCGGAGAGGATTGGCAAACCCAACCGCTCCAGAACCTCATGGGCGGCGGGTCCGGTCAGACCCAAAGCGGTCTCCCCCGTAAGCGGAACCAGTTCCACATCGTCCATGATGATGAACCGTTCCAAATGCGCCAGGAGCCGTTCGTATTGGCCGGCTTCAATTTCAAGCTCAAGGTTGTCGCCTTCGCGCCAGACGGTCATGTCGCCCTGGATGCGGCCTTGCGCGTTGAGCACCAGGTTCCACGTGCCGCGGTTATCACCAAGATCGTGCACGGTATTGGTGACCATGCCGCTCAGCCAACGGAAACGGTCTTCTCCGCGAACGGCTACGCGCCTGAGCCATCCCAGGTCGTGCCCCGCGGCGCCTGTGGCCAGCGCGGCTGATTCGGCTTGCGGCGCGTCTAACGCACGAGGAGTCAGCACGCCGCGGTATATGTCCAGTTTATTCGGGGTCGCCGCGGTCTCTGTGAGCAAAGCGAACGCCGTGGCTTGGGCGGATGCGGCCAGATCCATTGGAGTCATAAGCAAGCTTTTCTGTGGCTCAACGCGTCTTTTCCGCAGGAAATCGCGCGCTGAGCGGCATCTTAATTATAGCCTTGGAAGAACGTGCGGCCTTTCGGCACGGGTTACGGTGCTGGTGCGCTGACCAGAAAGCAATGCCCGGGAAGCAAGGATGATCTGGAAGCAAAGGCCAGGAAGTAACGATCAGGAAGCGAATTGGGAGACTGAATGAGCAAGAAGCTCCGCAGATGGGTGCAGGCAGGCCGAAGATGGACGTTCACAGCATTCCTATGCATTTTTGCGGCGGCGGCAGCGGCCGGAGCCACGCAGCAGCCTGCCGCACCCGCAGCCCAGGCGCCTGCGAGCCCATCCCAGTCGCCTTCCAATTCCAAACCGCCGTTGAGCGGCAAGACGGCCGGTGACAAGCCGCCAACCCACATCACACCCGAACAAGCCAAGGAGCTCTTCTCCCTGGTGGATGAATTGTTGAAATTCTCCTCTCAGGAAACCGGCCTTCCCATCAAGAGCACGGTGAAGCGCAAGATCACCAGCCGCGCCGAAGTGGAGGGTTACCTGAAGGAGAAGTTCAACGAGGACGAGGGGGCCAAGCGCATGGAGCGCGACGAGATCGTGCTCAAAAAGTTCGGCCTGCTCGACCGCGACTTCGCTCTCAAGCCGTTTCTGCTCGCGCTGCTCACCGAACAGGTTGAAGCCTATTACGATTCGAAGACCAAGACAGTGAACATGCTGGACTGGGTGGATGTCGAAGAACAGAAGCCGGTGCTGGCGCACGAACTTACCCATGCCTTGCAGGACCAGCGCGTAGACCTGGAAAAGTGGAACGACCAGACCCCCGACGATGTTTCCACCATCTCTCCTGACGACACCGAGCACCTGGCGAAGGATGAATTGGATACGGCCCGCGATGCCGTGGTCGAAGGGCAGGCGACCGCCGTCATGATGGATTACATCCTCAAGCCGATGGGCAAGAGCCTGGTCAAGGACCCGGAGGTAATGGACTTCGTCAAGCAACAAATGTCCGCGTCGCCGGATTCGCCGGTGCTGGCGCGCGCCCCGCTGCTGCTATCCGAGTCGCTGCTGTTTCCCTACCGCGAGGGACTCAGCTTCGAGCAGGACGTGTGGATGGATCAGGGCCAGGCCGCGGCGTTTCCGGGCGCGCTCGACCGGCCGCCCACCTCGACCTGGGAGATTCTTAATCCGCGCGTATACGAGCACAAGGATACGCCGGTGATTCCGTTGCTGCCGAATATTCATCCGCTCGTTGACAAGCTCTACCGTCCCTACGACATTGGCCAGGTGGGCCAACTAGACCTGCATATCCTGGCCGGCATCTTCGGCGGCGAGGAAGCGGCCAACGATCTGACTCCAGCCTGGGATGGCGGCATCTATTGGGCCGGTCAGCGCCTGGCAGCCACTGCCGCAGAGCAAAGCACCACCAGGTCTCTGGCTCTCTTTTATCTCTCCGCATGGAAGAACACGGCCTCGGCCGAGGCCTTTGCCCAGATGTACGCCAAACAGCTGGGCCGCAAATACTCCGGCCTCAAGCCTGACCTGGCCGCCCAGAAAGCGTACTCGGGGAATCTCCCTGAGGGAGAAGCTGAGCAGGTCTTCTCGACGAGTGAAGGACCTGTCGTGATCACTACGCGGGGCAAACTGGTGTTTGTGGCAGAGAGCTTTTCATTAGAGATGGCTCGCCAATTGACATCGCTCATTCTGGATGCGCAAGGCACAGGCGAAATGAGGATGGCCGTCGGCCGCGCGCCTCTAGCGATTGATGTTCCGGCCTTTCATCCCGGCTCAGAAAGCCTTCGTCCCATCACTGCCGATCTAACCCACTTTCTGTCGAGTTGCGGCGTCTCGAAGGTTGCCGTCGATGGCGCGGTAAGGCTGGGCCGGTGACGCTCTTTCGGTGCGCGGGCGAAGCGGCGCCGCTTTAGCCGTGCTTTGAAAAGCCCATCCATTATGGGACCTGCGCGCTAATGGATCCTTTGCACGTGCCGGGCAGCATTCATAGAACCGGTTCTGGGGCGGTCAACTGATTCGCGGCCACATTCGGCCAATGGTAAATTGAGTCAACGGGCCTTTATCCCGGCGAGATTGCACTTCTATTTCGCTCAACTTTTCATCTTCCTTTCTTACAGCTTTGATTTCAAAGAGGTTGAAGTGGTCGATACGGGAGTTCCGCTTGTTCGCCAGCGTGAAGTCTTGCCGGGTGCGAAGCCGTATCAAGTACTGGCCGCGAAAAATGCCACATTGCGGCTGCGCGGGCCATCCGGGCATGTGTTCTCTTTCACCGACCTGACCTGCGCTCATGGCGCGGTGAATTTCGGGCACCTCAATCCGGCCATCGATCCTTTCGAGAACCGGGCATCCGACATGGTGGCATCCATTTATCCCCCGGC
Organism: Occallatibacter sp.; assembly: GCA_049513795.1. Taxonomy (GTDB): domain Bacteria; phylum Acidobacteriota; class Terriglobia; order Terriglobales; family Acidobacteriaceae; genus Telmatobacter. Next base: position 23,963 of record JBEKVS010000022.1, read on the forward strand.
GGCAGGGGCTCATTCTCAATGGCTGCTCAAGAAGCTGGCTGTCAACGGGCACAGTGTGCTCTACAGGATCGGGGCCGCAGCTGCGGTGGCGACGGCGGTGGATCTTGCGCAGCGGACGCGTCCGGGAAAAGTTCTGATCATTGAAGGGTCCTGCCATGGCCAGGAACCCGGCTTCGGCGGCCTTGGCGCCGAGCATTCTTTTGGTGAGGAGGCGTTGCGCATTGCGCCCGGTGACGAGTTTTTCGCATGGGACGACGTTTCCTGCCTTCTCTACGAGCCGATTCAAACAGCGTGCGGATTTGTGCCCCTGCCACTCCCGTGGCTGCGCGGTCTGTCGCGCTCGGCGCAAGATGCAGGAGTCACGGTGATCGACGATGAGACGCAATGCGGGTTTTACCGGTTTGGCAAATTGAGCCTGGCGGCAAGCGAGTTTCTCCACCCCGACATCTTTCTTTTCGGCAACTCCATGACCAACGGGATCTTTCCGCTGTTTGCACTTGTCTGCTCCGAGGCAATCGATACTAGGTCCCGGGATGGCGAAGATGGCTGGCAGCCGACGTTTCAAACTTCCGCGTTGGGCCTCGAGGCAGCAGAGTGCGTGGCCCAATACATTGACTCCACCGACTTTGAATCCCTGCTGACTCCAATCCACATCCTGCTGAGCAAGACAGGCGAGAAACTGGCGGCTATCCCACGTCTTTCGTCCTTCCACCTGGCGGGACCTACGCTCTCCATGGGAGTTCGCGATGGACGCGCCGCCGAACTGGTATTGGCTTGTGAGGCTCGTGGTGTGCTGGTGAGCGTGGGAGCAGGCGGGCACCGCGTCGGAGTGGCGCCGCCGATTACGATTGCGCCCGAGCAGTTGCAGGTCGCCCTGAGGATGGTGGTGCAGGCGGCCAAGGCGCTTTGACTGCCGAACGGCCGGGCACAATTCCTTGCTCCGGGTTCTTCCTCTCGCCGGATTCAAGGGGCGGGATTCTTGTTGACCAGATATTCATCCAGCAAGACCGCGACCAACACGGCCGTGGGAACCGACACCAGCGCGCCGGGAACGCCACCCAGCGCCGAGCCGAGCAGCAAGGCCACCAGGATGGCCAGGCCGGGCAGTCCGACGCTGTTCTTCATGATGCGCGGCGTCAGCAGCGAGTTCTCCAGGTTCAGATAGACCACGTAGAAGATGGCCACGCCAAGCACGCGTCCCCAGGAGTCGATGGCCGCGACCAGCAAGGCCAGGGCCACGCAGATCGCCGCGCCCAGCACGGGAATGATATTCAAGAGGCCGGTCAGCACGCCCAGCGCAAACGCGTAGCGAATATGCAGCATGAGGTAGACGCCGGTGCTGAGCATGCCCAGGATAAGCATCAGGCTGCCTTGACCCACCAGCCAGCGCTCCATGCGCAGCTTGGCCCGTTGCAGGGCGCCGTCGAGACGATTCCGGTCTTCCAGTGGAAAGAAGGAAAGAAACCATCTGTAAGCATGATTGCCTTCCAGAATGAAGTAAACCGTCAGGATGAAGCCCATGCCGACATTCACCACCGTGCCGGCCCAGTTCTTGATGGAGAGCAAAAGATAAGTAGCGGCGTTACTGACAAAGTCCTGCAGCTTGTCGGTGATCTCCGCGGTGTTGAGGTTATCCGCGAAAGGAACTTTGCGCAGCTTATCCAACAAGCCCGGCAAACGCGCGGGCATTTCTCTGGCGAACTCCTGCATATCGCGGATCACCGGAGGCAACGCGAGGAAGCCGAATCCGGTCAGTACAGCGGCTATTGCCAAAAGAAGAAAGAAAATGGCGTAGCCGTGAAAGGGACGCCAGCGGCCAATGCGCAGCCGGCCCGTGGCCTTCACCACCGGCGTGAGCACAGTAGCGAACAGCGCACTCACGTATAGCAGCATCAGCACATCGCGCACCAGCCAGGCCAGGGCGCAAGCCAAGGCCAGGCCGAATGCGAAGACGATGTCGCTGCGCAGGCTGCGGGTTTTGCCGGAGAGCGGCGTCATGCGAGACTCCTTGCAACTTTAAGCGTGGCTGGCGCGGCGGCAAGCCAGATGGTCGGAGGTGACCCAGTCGGATACCGCGGTCTTCTCGATCTGCCAATCCACGTTGAACGCATCGGAGCCTGCAATCGAAAAAACGAATCTGTTTGCCGCATAGGGCGCTTTGTCATCCGGCGAAACCGGCGAAGTCATGGTGAGAACGCTTTTCTGCCAGCCATCCGCGCTGCTGTAGACGGCCGCGCCGAAGTTGTTGGCGTCGAACTCGACAAGCCGCTTTTGCTCCGCGTCGTAGCCAATCAGATACTTGGCAAGATAGCCCGTGGCTGGTTCAATATCCTGCTCCGTCAACTCCAGCCACTTGCCGCCCAGGATCACGCTGCCGGCATATGTCGACCGGTGGGTCGTGCCTTTGCCCATCGCGCCTGTGCAGTTCCAACTGCCCTGAAACTGAAAACCATCGGGTGGAATGGCCGAAAGCGTCTTGGTCTCCTGGCACCAGGCAGTTGTCAGCGATGCCCAAGCAGTGAAAACAAGCAGAAAGCTGCGGCCGGCGGCTTCCATTCGCGAGAATCTCCTTTGCGATCTTAGTCCTTGATTCCAAGGCCTGAGATGGATTCTAAGGCTTGAGATGAACTCCAAGATCGGAGACGTCTCTGAGCGTATGGAAGCGACCAGCGCGCAGCACAACATGAATTCGCGTTACTGGTCTCCACCCAGAATGGATCCCACGATGCCGCCCAGCAAAGCGCCTCCGGCTGCGGGTCCAACCTGGCGCGACTCGCCGCCATGCGGAATGTATTCCGAGATCTGGTGAGCCAGCCGGGAGATGGGCAGCGTCTGCAGCCAGATCGTTCCCGGCCCTTGCAGCACGGCCAGGAAGATTCCATCGCCGCCGAAGATGGCGTTCTTGAGTCCCGGAACCATCATGATCTGGAAGGCGACCGACGACTGGAACGCACCGACGTGGCCAGGATGCACGCGCAGGACTTCGCCGGGAGCGAGCGTCTTCATGATCAGCTCGCCCGATAGCTCAAGCCAGGCCGTGCCTTGGCCGGCGATCTTCTGCAACAGGAAGCCATTGCCGCCGAAGATGCCCGCGCCCAGCGACTGCTGGAAGCCCACGCCGATGGTCACGCCATCGGTGGCGCAGAGAAAGCCGTGGCGATGAATCATGTACTCCTGCCCCGGCCCGACGGGGATGGGGACGATATGCCCTGGAACCTTGGTGGCGAATGAAACTTCGCCGGGATACTGCATGGCGCGGTACTCGGTCATAAACAGGCTGCCGCCGCCGGCCACGCGCTTCAGGATTCCGAACAGGCCGCCGCCGCCACCCATCTGCGTGTGCGTGGTCATCTGGATCGAAGCGGTCATCCAGGAAAGCTCGCCGCTTTCAGAAAAAACGCTCTCGTTGGGATTGAGCTGCACATCGAGCACCGGCATGGTGGTGCCCTGAATTCGTGTCTGCATTGTCATTGCCTCCCGATGCTGGACAGTGTACCTGCCCTGACCGCAGCGCCGCTTGAAAAGAACGCCGTCTTTCCGCAAGAGGTTACGAATTAAGCACGAAAAGGTTCATTTCAAACGGCCCGCTCCAAAAGGTTCGCTCCAAAGATTCATTCGATGACCCGCAGGCTGGTTTCCGCCGTGGCCAGCGAACTGCCGCCGACCCAGATTTTGTAGGTGGTGGGCTCGACCGTCCGCTTGATCTCAGCGTTATAGAAGTTCAGCTCGTCAAAGCCCAGTGGAAACTCCACATGATTCTGCTCGCCCGGAGCCAGCGTGACGCGCGCGATGATTCTGCTCGCCCGGAGCCAGCGTGACGCGCGCGAAGCCCTTCAACTCACGCACCGGCTGCTCCACGCTGGCAGCCGTGTTGCGGATGTAAAGCTGCACCACTTCTGTCCCCGCGACGCTGCCGGTATTCTTCACGTCTATGCCGACCTTGGTGACAGGCTGCCCGGCGGACGCGAGTACTTCGGCCACTGGGACTTCCGCGCGGCTGATGGTCGGTTTTGAATAGCTGAACCGCGTGTAGCTCAAACCCCAGCCAAACGGAAAAAGCGCCGAATTCTCCTCATCCATGTAGCGGGAGACAAACTTCTCCGCTGGATTCTGCGGAAGATGGCTCAAATCTCCATGCGCGGGCCGGCCGGTCGGCAGTTGCGCGTAGTAGAGCGGCTCCTGGCCCACGGCGCGGGGGAAACTCGACGGCAGCTTGCCCGAGGGGTTGACGTCGCCGAAAAGCACATCAGCCAGCGCGGGGCCGGCTTCGATACCCGGGCTCCATGCCTCGAGAATCGCCGGGACGTGTTCGGCAGACCACTTCAGTTCCAGCGGACGCCCTGCCAGCACGATGAGCACCACAGGCTTTCCGGTCGCCACGACAGCCTCAAGAAGCTGCTGCTGCGCGCCCGTAAAGCCAAGAGTCGCGCGGCTGGCCGCTTCGCCTTCCATCCAGTTGGTTGGCTCGCCGAGGGCTACGATGGCAACGTC
>JBEKVS010000023.1:0-27643 GCA_049513795.1 Occallatibacter sp.
TGGGCATCGCCGCCGGGATTCGGCCATCTTCCATTCTGTTTCTCGGTCCGCTCTTTCTCTTCTCCCTGCGCCACACTGCGTTGAAGCGCGCGTTTTTCGGGATTGCCGCGCTGGGCGCGACGGTTGCAGCATGGTTTGTTCCCATGATCTGGGCCAGCGGAGGCTTCGCCGCCTACTTCGGTGCGCTCGCCTCGTTGTGGCGCATGGTGCCTTCCAAAGACACCATATTCAACTCCTCGCCCGTCACCTCCGTAGCCCGGGCATGCATGATTGTATTCATTTATTTTCTGTGCTTTGGAGCCGCTGCCCTGGCTCCCTTGGCAGCCCGCTTCGCTACCCCGCCCAGCGACCGAGGCAAGAAGATCTTTACGGCGGTTTGGATCGCCCCAGCGCTCTGTTTCTTCACCTTCATCTTTCTCAAACTCGTAAATAGCGGCTACCTGCTGCTGGTGGCTGCGCCTGCCTGTGTTTGGCTGGGCGCGTGGGCGGCTGACTGGTATGAGCATCCGGCTTGGCCAAAGCCCGTCAAAGTCGCAATGGTCGGCGCCGGCGCCCTGGCCAATGTGCTTATCTTTCTTGCCTTTCCAGCCTATTGCTCGTATCACTCGGTCCGCCACTTCGAGGCCGAATTGCGCGACACCCAAACCGCAATGCCGCATCTCGGCGATCCCGACAAGCTTCTCGTCGTTGCCTTCGACAACCATGCCCTCGGCTTCCGCCACGCCGGCTACTACCTTCCTGCCTATCTCACTCTTGAATACCCAGAAGCCACGTTGCTCGAAGGAAAGCGAATCTTCGCCATGCAGGGACGCGATAGCTTCCTGCTTTCTCAATTACCTTCTGCTACATACTCCCGCTTCGTATTATTTCCGCTCCCCGCCGGCGACGCCGAGTACGCGCAGTACCTCCAAAAGGTCGAGAAACTTCTGCCCAGCAAGGACTTACGCAGCGTGGATCTGGATGGTCACGCGTTTGTCACCGCGCCCGTCGCCGATCTCCCGCTTCTCTTCCCTGACGCCCCCGTGGCGAGCCCGCAGGTTGCCGTTGCCGATGTGTATACGCCCCGCGCCACTCCCCAAACCAGGCCGTAAACACCCGTGTACACCGACCCCCGTCGCGGTAATTAAATCTATGAATCCAAAACGGTTGGCTCTTCCCCGGTTTGGTTGGGCAATTGCTCTTACTTCCTTGTTCAATGGATTCGGCGCAGGAACAAGGAGCAGGAAGAGTGCATTCGTTCGCCTGGTGGCCCACGGTGGTTGTGCTCAGCGTAGCCACTTTCACTGATCTCCGCAGTCGCCGTATTCCCAATTGGCTGGTCGCGCCGTTCATGCTGGCAGGCATCGTTGTCTCCGCGTGGATGCACGGATGGCATGGTGTAGGCCAAAGCATGGCGGGGTTGGGACTTGGAATTGCGATGTATGGGTTTCTTTTCTGGATCGGAGGCATGGGAGCAGGCGACGTGAAACTGGCTGCGGCAATCGGAGCCTGGATTGGTCCCGGGCAACTGTTCTTCGCACTCGTGGTAACCGCGATGGTTGGAGGCCTGATGGTGCTTTGCTGGGCCGCTTTTGGTGGATTTTTGAAGGATCTCTTTACCGGAGCAAGCAAACTGACCTTCAGCTGGCGCGACAGCGAAACCCGGGAGGAGATGGTGTTAAGCAATCCCCTCAAGCGCAAAATGCCTTACGCCCCGGCCATCGCAATTGGAACGCTCATTTCTTTCTTCGCTCACTGAAGTCGGGAACAAGTCGATAGCTAGATTGGATACTCTTTAACGCTTTCAAGGAAATGCACAAGGGAAACAGCATGCAGCAGGGAGCAACAAAATCATGAATCCGGCCGCTTCGACCTATCCCGAGACACTTTCGCCCGCGGCAACCGGATCGGAGGCATTGTCAATTGCCCTCATAGGACCGGATGTGGCGCGCCGCAAAGAGGCGGCGTCCGCCCTGTTGCTCTGCGATGGAGTCGAGGTTCGCGAGTACGCAGATTATCCCGCCAGCCTTGGCGACGTTCCCCGCCTGCTGGATCAACAAAGCGGCGTCATCATCATCGATCTCGACAGCAAACCCGAATACGCTCTGGAGCTCGTTGAACACATCTGCTCGCTCTCTTCTTCAACCGTCATGGTCTACTCGTCCAAGCCCGATCCGGACCTGTTGGTCCGCTGCATGCGCGCGGGCGCTCGCGAGTTCCTTACCCCGCCCTTCGTGCACAGCACCATGAAGGAAGCGCTTCATCGCGCTTCGGGCCGCCGTTCCGCTACCCGCATGCAACGGAAGACCGGAGGCCGGCTGCTCGTCTTCCTGGGCGCAAAGGGCGGAGCCGGGGTCACCACGCTGGCCTGCAACTTTGCCGTCGCACTGGCCCAGGAGTCCGGCCAGAGCACCTTGCTGATCGATCTCGATCTGCCTCTCGGCGACGCGGCGCTCAACCTCGGCATCGTGACCGAGTACTCGACCGTCAATGCCCTGCAAGACGCCGGCCGGCTCGATGCAAGTTTTCTCAACAAGCTCCTAACCAAGCACAGCTCGGGCGTCTCGGTGCTCGCGGCGCCGGGCAAGTTTCCCCAGTTTCATGCCTCCAACGAATCGATCGACAAGCTGATGACCGTCGCTCGCCAGGAGTTCGACAACGTGGTGGTCGATGTGGGAGCACGACTCGACCTGACCGATTCGGCTCTCTTCAGAGACGCCTTCACCATCTACCTGGTCACCCAGGCCGGCATACCGGAACTTCGCAATTCGAATCGCCTGATCGGCCAGTTCTTCACCGCGGGCAGCAGTCCGAAACTCGAAATCGTGGTCAATCGCTACGAACCTCGCTCTCTGGGAGTCTCGGACGACGCCATCACCAAGGCGCTCACGCGGCCGCCCACATGGAAGATCCCCAACGACTATGCCTCCGTGCGGCAGATGCAGAACACCGCCACTCCGCTCGCGATGGGAGATTCACCCATTTCAAAGCTGATCCGGGAGATGGCAATCTCCATCTGCGGACAGCGCGCAACTCAACCCAAAAAGAAAGGCTTCAGGCTCTTTGGATGATGCTCTTCTCAAGCCGTATTCGGACCGAAGGTGAAAAGTGGAACTGCTGAACCTGGAAAACTATAAAGCGGAAATACATCGCACCCTGATCTCCAAGCTCGATCTGGAAAAGCTGTCGCGCGTCAACTCGAGCCAGGCGCGCCAAGCGGTCTCCGGCATCGTCAAGGAGATCATCGCCGATCAGCGCGTTCCCCTCAATTACGACGAGCAGGAAAAGATTCAGGCCGATCTGCTCGACGAAGTCTTTGGCCTCGGGCCCCTCGAGCCCTTGCTGCGCGATCCCAAGATCTCCGACATCCTGGTCAATGACAAGGATCACGTCTTCATTGAAAAAGGCGGACTCTTGCAGAAGGTCAACACCTCCTTCCGCGACGATCGCCATCTGCTGCAGATCATCGACCGCATCGTCTCCCGCGTCGGCCGGCGTGTCGATGAGTCTTCACCCATGGTCGATGCGCGCCTGCCCGACGGCTCGCGCGTCAACGCCATTATTCCTCCGCTGGCGCTCGATGGTCCCTCTTTGTCCATTCGCCGCTTCGGCACCGGCCCGCTGGCCGCCAACCAGCTCGTTGAACTGAAAAGCATCTCGGCCGAAATGATGGAAGTGCTCTCGTCCGCCGTCAAGGCGCGCATCAGCATTGTCATCTCCGGCGGCACCGGATCCGGTAAAACCACGCTCTTGAATATCTTGTCCCAATACATTCCCAACCATGAGCGTCTGGTGACCATCGAAGACGCCGCTGAACTTCGCCTGGCGCAGGAGAATATCGTCCGCCTGGAAACGCGTCCTCCCAACATCGAAGGCAACGGCGCCATCCGTCAGCGCCAGTTGCTGATCAACTGCCTGCGTATGCGTCCCGACCGCATCATCATGGGTGAAATCCGCGGCGAAGAAGCCTTCGACATGTTGCAGGCCATGAATACCGGCCACGAAGGTTCGATGACTACCATCCACTCGAACACTCCGCGCGACGCCATCTCCCGTCTTGAATCGATGGTCGCCATGGGCGGCATGAATCTTCCAGAAAAGTCGGTGCGCCAGCAGATTGCGTCGGCCGTCACCATCGTTGTTCAGGCTACGCGCATGAGCGATGGAAGCCGCAAAGTCACCAGCATCGCGGAAATTACCGGCATGGAAGAGAACGTCATCAGCATGCAGGAAATCTTCAACTTCCAGAAAAAAGGAATCGGCCCGGACGGCAAGGTGATCGGCGCATTTCAGCCCACTCGCATTCGTCCCAAATTCCTCGAACGGCTTCGCGTCTCGGGCATCGTCCTGCCGCCAAGCCTGTTCGAAAAAGAAACGCTGGTTAATTGCTAGACAGATCAACTGCTAGCCGGAAAGGAGGAGCGACGCTATGGGAATCATCGTTGTAGTCATCTTCGTGGGCGTCTTCGCCGTCGTAGCCTTGCTGCTCTTCGCCGGCTCGTCCGGCTCCGCCCAGCAAGCCAAGCAGGTGCAGGCCACGCTCGAATCCGCGCTGGCTACAGAAAGCCGCGAGGCGCGCGAACAAGTCGTCAATCTGCGCAAGAATGAGCAGCTCAGCGCCATTCCCTTTGTCAACGAGTACCTGGGCAAACTCGAGCTTGGCTCCAAGCTGCAAGCATTGATTCATCAGGCAAATCTGCAGTGGACGGTGGGCAGTTTGCTCACCATGTGCTTCGGCTTTTTCGCCGTTGCCGCCCTCGCCGCCCATTGGAAACTCAACTCCTGGTTGTTCGGCCTGCTCATCGGACTGGTATTCGGCTTCATGCCCATCGGCTTCGTGCTCTTCAAGCGCAGCAAGCGCTTCAGCGCCTTCGAAAAAGAATTGCCCCAGGCCTGCGACCTGATGGTGAGCGCGCTGCGCGCCGGGCAAAGCCTGATTGCCTCCATGGGCATGGTTTCGCGTGAATGTTCTGACCCGCTGGGGGGCGAATTCAGAACCTGCTTCGAGGAGCAGAACTTTGGCCTTGAATTGAAGGCAGCCATTGAGAACCTGCTGCACCGCATGCCGCTGCAGGATCTGCGCATCGTGTGCACCGCGATTCTCATTCAGAAGGAAAGCGGCGGTAACCTCGCCGAGGTTCTCGACAAGACCGCTCACGTAATTCGCGAACGGTTCCGCCTGCGCCGTGAAGTGCAGACCCGCACAGCGCAGGGAAGAATGACCGGCTGGGTGCTTACGCTGCTCCCCGTCGTTCTGGGATGCGCGCTCTACATGGTGAACCCGGAGATGATGAGCCTTCTTTGGAAGCGCGACATCGGGGTCAAGCTGCTGTACGCGGCCTCCGCCATGATCGTGATTGGTGGTTTGATCATTCGCAAGATCGTCAACATGGACATTTAAGGGAGACTCATGGGTATCGCGGTTGTTGCATTTGCTGTTGCATTTCTGTTGATCGCCAGTGGCGGGCTTCTGCTCTTCTATCGCGAAGCCATGCTGCAGCGCATCTCGGAAGTGATCAATCCGAATTCGAAGAAGAAGTCCCTGATTACCTCTTTTCAGGAGTCGGGTTTCTCCATCGGCGAGGTGGTCACTCACTTCGACAGCGTGCTGCCCAAGAGCCAGGCTGAAGTCTCCGTCGTCAAGCAGCGCCTCATCCGCGCCGGCTTCCGCAAGGAGCCGACCATCAAGGTCTTCTACGGCTGCAAGGTGATCATTCCTGTCCTGCTCTGCATCATCGCGCTGGTTTCCGGCCTGGCCAAGCTAAGCCCGTTCTTCGTCTATGCAGTTTGCCTGGGCCTCGGCTATCTGGGCCCGGACTTCTGGCTCGGCAACAAGATCAAGAAGCGCCAGAGCAAGATTCGCCGCGGCCTTCCCGACGTCCTCGATCTGCTCGTGATCTGCATCGAGGCCGGTCTCGGCTTGGATCAGGCAACCGTGCGTAGTTCTGAAGAGCTGGCCCACGCCCAGCCGGAGTTGTGCGATGAACTCCGCGTCGTGGTGCTCGAACAGCGCGCCGGCCGCCCCCGCCAGGAGACCTGGAAGCACCTTGCCGAGCGCACCGACGTGGACTGCATCCGCAACCTGGTCACCATGATGATCCAGGCGGAGCAGTTTGGCACCAGCATCGGCAAAACCCTGCGCACACATTCCGACACGCTCAGGACGCAGCGCATTCAGCAAGTGGAAGAGCAAGCCGCCAAGACCACCATCAAGCTCATCTTCCCGCTTGTCTTTTTCATTTTTCCTTCGCTGTTCCTGGTTGTCTTAGGACCGGCGGTGCTCATCATGATGGATTCATTCAAATCTCTATTCAATACCTAGGGAAAGGAGGATCTGTATGGACAGCGTAACGATAGTCAGAGTTGTGGCAGGTGTCTTGTTTGCGGCCGTGCTTGGAATTCTAGTTCAGCGCCGCCGCTCGAGCGTGAAGTAACGCAGTCTACTGCGGATCTTCGAGCGGCGCGTGCCAAGCTCCATGCGCGCCGCCAGGCAGTCTCCAAGGTTGAAAGGCATCGCAGATCGGCGCGATGTACAAGGGGCGCTTCAATGCCCACGGAAAGTTTTGAACCAATTAACCGCATTGCCTCAAGAAAGGGGAATTCAAAATGGACGAAACCACAATCATTCGCATTGTTGCGGGAGTGTTGTTCGCCGTCGTGCTGGGAATCCTGGTCCAGCGCCGCCGCACTCAGGTCAAGTAACGCCAGTGATCCGCATAGCTGGAGGAACTACCGCCCTTGGCGAGTTCCGCCCGCATGCTTCACAGTTGCGAAGCCGCCGCTAAGCCGCTGCTCCGCAGGTTTGGCCTGCAGTGGCTGAAGGATTTGAGAGCTTTTCAAACCGTTGCAAAGAGGAAAGGAGACTCGACATGGATCAGACCGTCATCATTCGCATTGTTTCCGGAGTGTTGTTCGCCGTCGTCCTGGGCATTTTAGTCCAGCGTCGCCGCACTCAGGTCAAGTAGTCCGCATACGCGACCGGCAGCCGCGCGGAAGCGCGCTGTCTACTTGTCGATTCGATCAACCCGCTCGCCGGGGTAGCCCCGTCCTGAGCGATGAAAGTCGGTCTGTACCGTGCGTGCGCGGTCAAGGTGGACTGTGTCTCGGTTCGTCTTGCCGGCAGGCGAATGTCTCGAACCGTCGGCGCCGGGTGCTGGATGCCCTGCAGTGATCGGGAAAGGGCTGGCAGCGATGCGCCGAATGGAAGAAGTTGAGATGCTGACTGAACCGTTATACAAAAGCCCGGCCGCCGGGCAATCGCAGATGGCGGGAGGCAACATGGATTCGCGGAAACTTTGTGCTTATAACCAGACTCGGGAATGCTTCCTCGGCCTTGAGGTCGAGGGTGCAGATCTCTCCCTGGCCAAGCTCAAGGATCGCATTGTCTCCCTCACCCTCAAGTCCGGCGAGGGTCTTTGGCTGGCGCCCTTTCGCGGTCTGCCCGAGTGGGGCATCCGCGTCCCTCTCGACCTGCTTTACCTCGATGCAGATTCGAAGGTCATTGACGTCGTTGAATCCTACCCGGTTTTTCGCGCCAATGCGGCCACGCTGCAGCCTGCAACCGTCCTTGCCTTGCCTACCCACTCCATTTACTCTTCGCAGACGCAAGTCGGCGATCAGTTGGTTCTCTGCGCGGCCGATGAGATGCAGCAGCGCCTTGAGCGGTTTACCGGACATGGCGGCATGGCCAACCCGGGGTCTGGCTCGGCAACCGCAACTCCGCAGAATGGCGCAGTTGCCGCCAAGCGTGCTGCCCCTGGCGCAGTCTCGAATCCCCCGCAAGAGACGCCAAAACGGTCCCTGGGCAATGTTGTTCAAAGCGCCGTCCTGCTCAGAGAAAAGCCTCTATGGAGCGGCGGCCCGGGCTTGCTTGAATTGGAGAATCGGTCGGAAGAAGAAGCGCCCAAAACCAGCCAGACACACCTCATGGGCCTCATCCAACCCGAGATGAAACACGCTCGGCCTCCGCGCGGGTGGCTCGAGCGGTGGTGGTCGCCGGACCCAAGAAAAGCGCCCCGTGAGCAAGCTCCTGGGCTCGCCGCCTACTACTGGACCGGTGGCCCTCCCGAGGCCCATCCGATTCGCGATCTCAGCTCGCAGGGGCTCTACATCGTAACCGAGGAGCGCTGGTATCCAGGCACACTCGTTCTCGTCACGTTGCAAGATACGGCCGCTGGGGAAGAAGCTGCGGAACGCTCCATCTGCGTTCACACCAGGGCGGTCCGCTGGGGCAAGGATGGCGTCGGCCTGCAGTTTGTGGTCGAAAAAGATTCAACCAATGGAACCATGCCCGCTGCGGATCGCAAGGCTCTGGATCGGTTCCTCAACCGGCTGCGCAAGAGCAATCGTTCTTAACCGGGCAGTCAGAGGAGAAGTGAATGATTGGCATTACGAGGAAATGATCCAAATCCTCCAATGCCTGCAAGGAAGACAATGAAAACAAAAATCGACAACCTCGAACGGACAACGACGCGCAAGATGAGCCTGCGCATTCCCGCACGGTCTGCTGATTCGCTCGTCGAGCGCCCTCTCAAAACGCGGTCGGTGCGCGCTCTGCTGCGCAGCGGAGACCAGGGAAGCGCGCTGGTCGAGTTCGCATTGATCTTGCCCATGTTGCTCCTGGTGACCACCGGCATGCTCGTCTTCGGTGTCGCCATGAACAATTACTTGCAACTCACCAACGCGGTCAGCATCGGAGCACGCACACTGGCGGCAAGCGCGCAGCTCACCTTGGATCCCTGCGCCACGGCTTCAACTGCCATCACCAATGCCGCGCCAGGTCTCACGGCCTCGAGGTTCACCTATTCCTTCGTAATGAATGGAACCCCTTACAGCGGCGCCAGCTGCAGCAGCAGCAGCCTCAGTTCCGGCGCTGCTTCCAATCTGTCTTCGGGCACGACCGTTACGGTCACCGCCACCTATCCGCTCAACCTCTCTGTCTTCGGCCAGAAATTCTCGGCGAGCAATGCTGTGCTGCAATCCACATCCACGGAGCTAGTCCAATGAAAATTCAGCGAGAGTCTTTGTTTGTCAGGGCATTCACTGAGCAACACGGGCAGGTTCTCCCCTGGGTCGCCTTCATGATGATCCTCTTTCTCGGCATGGGCGCGTTTGTGCTCGACGTCGGCCATGCCTATTTCTGCTATCGCGAATTGCAGGCGGCTACAGATGCAGCCGCGTTGGCCGGGGCTACCCAGATCTACACTTCAACGGCCATTTCCACGGCAACCTCCTACGGCGCCGTATCGGGAGGACAGAACACGTATCCAACGCTGCCTAACGTCTCCATGGTCCCGGGCTACCCCAAGTTGGAGTGCCTCACAACCGTTGCGAACATGGGAATGTTGTGTGAGGGCCCCAACAACGTGAACGCCATCCAGGTGAAGGAACAGGCCATGATTCCAACCTTTTTTGCGGGAGTGCTTGGCATCCCTCAGCTCTCGCTGTCGGCGACAGCCACCGCAACCAAGGGAAAGCCTGTGCCCTTGAATGTGGCGCTTCTTGTCGATACCACCCTGTCGATGGATAACGAAGACTCCAACTGCAACAACACCCAAATCGGATGCGCCATGACCGGCGCCCAGAACCTGCTGGCAGGACTCGCCCCATCCGTCGATGCCGTCAGTGTGTTTACCTTCCCGAACGTCACGACAGCCAGCGCCGGCAACGACTCCAGTTGCACTCCGCCGCAGAGCCTGAACCCTTCGTTTTACAGCACACCAACTGCCGGCCTGGCATATGCGACGCCCTACACTTTTCCCACCATTCCCAGCAACGCGAGCACGGGCTATCAAGTCACAACCGGATATGGGACCTACCAGGTCACCAGCTTCCTCAACGACTACCGGTCCACCGACTCCAGCCAAACACCCAACTCCAGTTCCCAGTTGGTCCAGACCGTCGGACAACCTGCGACAGGTACTTCGCCTGCTGTTTCCGGCTGCCTCGTTTCTCCGAACCAGGCGGGAGAATTCGGCACTTACACAGCGGGAGTGATTTACGCCGCGCAAGCAGCGCTTGCCGCCGAAAAAGCCTCCGAGGTCTCGGCCAATCCGAATGCTCAGCCGGTCAACATCATGATCATCCTCACCGATGGCGACTCCAACGCCTCCGCCCAGTATGGGTATTCAAACCAGTTTTTTGTTTCCGGCTACAACGAGAGCGGAGTCTACCCGTCCGACGTCGGCGACTGCGGCCAGGAGGTTGTTGCCGCAGGGGTAGCCAAGACGGCAGGCACGCTGATCTTCACCGTCGCGTATGGATCGCCGGCAACGGGCGTCTTCATTCCCGGCGATGTCAACGACTCCGCCTGCCCCACCGATCAGACCAATTTCTTCACTACCTATCACCTGGGCAGCAACGTGAGCGCATACCCCAACATCAGCCCTTGCCAGGCCATGATGGATATGGCATCCACGCCCACCAGCGAGTTCTTCTTCTCGGATTACAACCAGTCCGGGTCCGGGAGCGAATGCTATTCTCCGAATACGGAATCGCCAACGGCGCTGGCCGATATCTTTGCAACGATTGCGGGGAAGTTATCGAAATCGCGGCTTATTCCCGACGGTACAACGTAGCGCGATCGAAAGCGTAGCAGCATCAAGCCGGCCTCACCAGCAGAGGCTGCTATTCGTCGCGTTCGTCGGGAATGATCAGGAGCACTTCGACGCGCAGCGTCTGTCCATCTTTCGCCGCCGGCCTGAATTGCCACTGATTCAATGCGTCCAGAACAAATTGCGCCTGCCGGAAATCCGGCGGAAAAGCCACCCCGAGGGACTCGAATCTGCCCGCGCCGTTGACGAAGCCGTGAATCAGAAGCGCATCCGAGTTGAACGAGTCTGGCGATAAGTTAGGCCGCACAATGTTATAGGGCCATGGCGCTTCCAGGCGCGTAATGTTCCCCGATTCCGCTACCTCTTCGGCTCGAGGAAGTGAATACTGAAGGATCCAGCTCTTCTTCAAACCCACATGCAGATACACGGTGTACGCTACCCGGTCGTTCCATACACTGGACATCTCGGGGTATGCTTCGGCGAGACTAACCCCAACTACAACCGCTCCAAACTGCCCGTTTCTCGGCAGCGTGAAGCGCTCCGTCGTCAACCCGTTGTCCGCGCCCGATCCGTAAGTGGTGCCGGTCTTCGTCCCGCTGAGGTTCCCCGCAACCCCCTCCGGCTCACCTGAATTGCCCGACCCGGGTTCCTTGCTCGTCCCTCCGACGCGGTTTGCCTTGTCCCCGGTCGTTGCCTGCCCCGGAAGCAACGCGCCCAGTTCGCTTTGCAATTCGGTCTCGTTGACCGGAGGCAGAGTCGCCGTGCCATCCGGCATGCGCAGGTCGGAGATCGACATCACCGCAGTGGGCGTCGGCAGCGCCTTGGTCTGCGTAACCGTCACGGGAGCCAGTTGCACCGGGGGCCCGTGAACCACCAGCGGCGAAGTTGTCGTAGGAAAAACCGGAGTGGCCATCGTGGGATGATCGCTCGATGCCATGCTGAGGTCGGCGAGGTTGATCTCCTGGTTGGGCGGATTTATCGACGGCTTCACGTCGGAGGCGGTAGCCTTCTCCGGCAATGGAGCCACCAGCTTCTTTACCTCGACCTTGCTGGGCGTCCAGATCGTGAGCGACGGCACAGGCGTCTCGATCGCCAGCTTCACGGGCTCGGATATGTCCGGCTGAACCAGCGTCTGCGGGCCTTTATCCGCGTCCGCGGTCAGCCGCATCACAGCCTGCTGCGCGGCGGGCTTGGCTCCCTTCGCCGGCTTCTCGACAACCGCCTTCGCGCTCTGATCCTGCGCTCCCGGAAACCGGATGCCTTTCCCCGCCGACTGCCGCGCCAGCGTCCTGGGAGTGTGCAGATCGAGATGCCGGTCGGTGTAATGCTTGGTGACCACCCGGTCGTTGATTTGCGGGGTATAGATGATTCCGAACGACAACAAAACCGTCGCCGCGGCGTGCGCCATGATGGAAACCACAAAAGAAGATGGCCGTTGGTTCAGTTCCGGGCGCTCGGAGAACAGCGAGATAGTGCGCGAAGAACTCATCTACGGATCACTTCCCTCCCATGCGCCGTCTCATTCTTCCCCGTCTCATGATTCCCCGTCTCAAGATTCGCTGTCTGATGCTCCTCGGTCGATGCCGCCATCCCGGCCATGCAATCGGTCACTGCAGCTCCTCTAAAGCTCATGCAACCAACACGCTAACCACGCGCCTCTAAGACGTCTTCTCAATCCAATGCAAGCACCGATCAGGCCGGAATCAATCGCGCCGGCCGAGTTCCGCAATCGCCGCGTCATCCGCGTAATCCGCAAAACTGCTCTTCGCAACCGTTCCAATTCATTCTAACCTCATTCCACTTCCGTTCTATGACCTATCTGCCTCATAGCACTTTTGATACCTTGCGTACATTCTTCGTCGCTTCCATCATTAAGGAGGGCCATCTATCCAGCTACACTGAACTCGCGTTTGAACGTGCTTGGCTCACCGCTCCTCCATTCTGGTTCGGCGTGTACGCGAAGTTTGTTTCTCGGCGTTGATCGTAATTCCCGGGAGACAGAAAGGCGGGGCTGGCCGGGAAGCCAGTTCAGACGGGCTTCAAGATGAACAAGAGACTGCTCACGATCCTCCTCCTGGCATTCGTCATCGCGGGTGCGTGCGCTTTCCTGGTCTTCCGTGTCATCGGGAATCGACTCGGGTCAGCCACACCTTCGACGACCCGCGTAGTCGCCGCCGCCGCCGACATCAAGCTGGGCACTGTGCTCACCGCGCAAAACCTTACCACCATCGAAATCGCCGGATCGGCGCCCAAGGGAGTCATTCTCGACCCCAAGAACGCGATCAATCGCGGCGTCATTTCAGATCTCTATCAGGGAGAACCGATCCTTGAAAACCGTCTCGCTCCGGTCGGTTCAGGCGGCGGTCTGGCTTCTACCATCCCCGAAGGCATGCGCGCCATCGCGGTGAAGGTCGACGAGGTAGTGGGAGTGGCCGGCTTTGTGACTCCCGGCATGCATGTCGATGTATTGGTCTCGGGCATTCCTCCCGGCGCAAGCAACGTGCCCAACTCCCGTGAGGCGCTGCAAGGAACGCTGGTCAAGACCATCCTGCAAAACATTCAGGTTCTCTCTGCCGGCGTCAACATTCAGAAAGATGCGGAAGGCAAGCCGCAACAGGTGCAGGTGGTGAATCTGCTCGTTACGCCGGAACAGGCCGAAACTCTCAGCCTGGCGGGCAATGGAGTCAGAATCCAGCTGGTGTTGCGCAACCCTCTGGATACCAAGGTTGACCCCATTCAAGGCACTGCCATGGGCAACATATTCTCCGATCAGAACCCGGTCCCGGAAAAGAAGACGGTGGCCACTCACATCGTCAAGAAGCCCGCACCGAAACACGTTTTTATCGAAATCTACACCGGATCGAAAAAAACCAAGGAAGAATTCATCATTCCCGAGGCCAAGCAGTGAGAGCGAAGACTGGCGTACATATCGCATGGTTCTGCGCATTGTCGGGTATCCTGTGCACCGCGTTTGCCCTGAAGGCCGAGACGAAACCCACCGCCGCCCTGCAAGGAACAATCCCCACTCAAGACTCTACAAATGAAGTCGCACTCGCTGTGGGCAAAACCCTGCTCATCGATTGTGCCCAGACAATTTCGAAGGTTGCTGTCGGGTTGGGAGATGTGGCGGAAGTTTCCGCCGTGAGTCCGACCGAGCTTATGGTGAATGGCAAAGGACCGGGCCAGACCAGCCTGATTATCTGGGACAAGCGTGGAGGGCGTCAGTTCTTCAACGTGACGGTACGCGCAAATGCAACCGCAGCCGCCGACAGCCTCGAGGCCATACGTCGTCAGCTCGCCCAGGAACTGCCCGGCGAGCCGTTGAAGGTCAACGCAGACAACGGCATGGTCTTCCTGCGCGGAACGGTCAAGGATCTCGGCGCGTCCGCTCGCGCAGTCCAGATCGCTTCTACCGCCGGCAAAGTCGTCAACCTCTTAAATGTCCAGGTGCCGGCCGCCGACCCGCAGATTCTTCTCAAAGTCCGCTTCGCCAGCGTCGACCGCAACCGGGAGAAGCAGCTCGGTATCAACGTCTTCTCCTCCGGCTTTGGCAATACGATCGCCGGCATTAACACCGGGCAATTCTCTCCTCCAACCGTGACTGCCGGCACTGCCGGGGCGGCTGGTTCGGCAAGCATCTCGAACGAGCTCAACCTCTTCGCATTCCTGCCGGGCCTCAATATTGGCGCCACTCTCGAAGCTCTCGAAACCCGCGGCCTGGTGGAAGTTCTTTCCGAGCCGAACGTAATGGCCGTCAATGGCAAGGAGGCAAGTTTCCTGGCCGGCGGCGAATACCCCTATCCGGTCGCCCAGGCTTCCGCTGGCGGCCAGTCCGCCATCACCATCATGTTCAAGGAGTACGGGATTCGGCTGAACTTCATCCCCACCCTTACCCCGCGCGGAACCATTCGACTCCAGGTGGCGCCGGAGGTCAGCGCTCTTGACTTCAGCGATGCGGTCGAGATTTCAGGATTTGAAGTACCGGCCATCACCACCCGTAAAGTCAAGACCGAGGTTGAGCTCAGCGACGGGCAGAGCTTTGTCATTGGCGGCCTGCTGAGCAACAACGAGAACGAAACCTTTCAGAAAATCCCGTTCATCGGCGACATTCCTTTCATTGGCAAGTTCTTTCAATCGATGCAGAGGACCAAGACCAACACCGAGCTGATCGTTATCGTCACGCCGGAGATTGTCTCTCCCATCGAGGCTGGTGGAGCTGTACCCGCACTGAAGTTTCCTGAAAAGTTCTTGCCCCCCAACTCCGGCATTCCCATGAACACTCCGGATGCCAAGACCGCAGCCAACACCGCAGCCGCACCGCCGGCGACCATACCGGTCGAGAAGCTGATTGATAGCATGAAGCCTGAAGCGCCGCTGGTGATCGAGGGAGGCGCCTCATTCGGAGCTGGCGGGGGTGGCATCAGCTCGGCAGCGCCCACAACTCCCACGGCGCCTCAATAGCTCGATCGCGGACCGTCCTGTGCAGACCGTCCGCGACGCCTCTCTGCGAGCCTGCTTCGAGCTCGCTCCAGTTCATTTGCTGGTCTTGGTTCGCATCAAATGTTTCTCGGCGCTTTGAGAGGGAAATTTAGAGCGTTTCTCCTAAAGGTTTGAAGTGTAGGTGCCCCATCCTTGCCGCGTCTTTGTTTTTGCGGCTATAGCGGTTTCACAATTGCTGTCCCCCGAAAGCACGGCTCCAAAGTGCCTTTTTCCTCAAGAAAAAGGCACCCTTCGCGAAGCGAAAAAGGGCACACGAATTGTGAAATCGCTCTAGGGTGGAACCGCCGAACAGCAGAAGGAGAAATGCCTGAAGGTGAGGGTGCGCCAGTCTCATGACCTCGCGAAAACAGCCCTTCTCCGATGTGCGGCTTCAGGTCGCAAACAAAACGCGCGGCACCCTTCTGGCTAGTTCGCTTGAAGTCGCGGACACCGGGTTCAGGCGTAACAAAGGCTTGCTTGGCCGCAAGGGACTCGCTCGCGGAGAAGGCCTGTGGATCATTCCCTGTGAGTCGGTACACACCTTCTTCATGCAGTTCGCCATCGACCTCGTCTTTCTGGATCGCGACAACCGCATCAGGAAACTGCGCGCCAACGTGGGCCCTTGGCGCCTGTCTGCCTGTCTCTCCGCGCATTCCATCCTTGAGCTGCCCGCGGGCACAATCCGTGATAGCCGCACAGAACGTGGAGATATGCTCGAGTTTGCGCCTGCATCGAGAGGTAGGTCTGGGCTTTAGCCCGGACATGAAAGGTGGCAAAATTGCCCAGGCTTCAGCCCCTGAGGCTGAGTCTTTGGAATGAACGCGCGCCTCAGGGCCCGATGGCGCCGATGCAGGCTCTTAGGATGGCAGATCTCCGCCCACTGCATCGCGCGAACCGTGGATGGCAAAGAAATACCAAGCAACCCAGACCGGAGCAGTCCAAAGATAAAGCGCCGACGGCAGCTTGACCCCGGCAACCAGCCCCACATCGATCGAAAAACTCGCCGCCGCGAGCAGCGCCAAGGCAGCTCGAGAACGGGTGCGATACACGCCATCCAAAAGCGCTGGAATAGCTACCGCCTGATCGAAGAGCCAGCAATAAGGCGCGCAAAGAATCGACACCAGCATCAACAGGCTGCCATCCTTCAACCAATCCCAGCAATGGCGGCGCCTCCAGAAATAGGCGAGCGCCCATATGCAGCCCAGCGCCGGCAGCAGGTACTGAAGGCCCGTCGCCTGCGGCCGCACCCAGAGCCGCAGCACCACGCTCCAGCAAGGTATGAATTCGTTCTCGATTCCATAAGTCCGCATCATGTGCGCATAATCGGCCCAGGCCGTCGGATCGATCGCCCACGCAGCAGCGGACGTGGCAGCCAGCGCACTCGCCGCACCCAGCAAGACTTTATAGCCGCCACTCACAATCACCCACGCCAGTAGCACAACGCCGAAGGCCAAAAACAAGTGCGGCTTCAACGCGCATAACCACAGCGACACGCCCGCCCAAAAAGGCTGCGCGCGGTGCAAACGCAAGAACAAGACCAGCCCCAGCAGCGCGAATAGAGACGTTTGTCCGACGATCAGGCATACCAGGGCGGGCGCAAATGCGTAGCCGAGAAAGTTGAGCAGGCGTCTAGGCCGGCCGTGCATCTCCCAAACCATGTGGACCGAAGCCCACAAACATCCCAGCAGCAGCAGCGACCAGAGCAGCGCGCCAACGCGAACCCCCAGCAAGCCCAGCGGATAAGTAATCGGCAAAGCCCATGGCGGATTCCGCATAAACAAAACGCCGTACTGGCCGGGAAGACCCGCACCCCGCTCGGTGCTCATCATGGCGTTCATATCGTAAGGATTGCCATGATGAACGAGCTGCTGGCCCGTCGCCCAATACACAACGAAATCGCGCGCGCCCGCGATCTGACCCGTGATTGGAGCCACGCAAAGAAACAGCGCCGTAATGGTCAACGACAAGCCGCTCACCAGGGCGATCGAAAGTTCCGCGATGTCGTAGCCGGGCTTGGCTGCGTCAAGTTCCGTCTTGCTCGCCATGAGCGCTATTCTACGATCCGCCGCGGTGCGAAGTTATGCCGCCGATTCGCATTTCGTAACTGAGTGTGCTCGAAGATGAACCCTCGATACTCTAACCAGAAAGTGCTTAGTCACAGTACTTACCTTTTTGTTATGTATACGTGACCTGCCTCTTTCGCATGGCCGTGTATACAGCCGTATACAGCATTACATCCGCGATTATTAGAAGACGCTTCCGCAAGGTATTGATTTATATACATTATTCATTCAGCTTCTCATTTGGCACATCAGGTGCTATAGCCAGTGTGCCCCGGCTGAGGCTGGGATCATAAACCTACGGAGAGGATAAACATGAACAACCTGCTGCTCAAACTTTACGTGAAGTGCCAGGATCTGGCCAGCCGCGAAGAGGGACAGGACCTGGTTGAATATGCGCTGGTCGTTGCACTCATTGCTTTCGGCGCCACTGCCGGCATGAAGTCTTTGGCTACCGGCCTGAACACTGCCTTCCAGGGCATCAGCACCACCCTGGGTTCCTACGTCACGTAGTCTCTGGCTTCCGTAGGCAACTTCAACCCAACGCTCACCAACTTCAATTCTTTGCGGGAGAGTTCATCCCATCGGCTGCAGTCGTGAGAGCGAACTCTCTCAGCACAGAATTTGCACTTCACCCGCAACCCTACCAATTACCCCGGGAGAGACCTGAATGAATACATTGCTGATCAAGCTCTACGTGAAGATCCAGGATCTGGCCAGCCGCGAAGAAGGTCAGGATCTGGTGGAATACGCTTTGGTCGTGGCTCTGATTGCCTTCGGTGCTACCGCGGGCATGAAGTCTCTGGCCACCGGCCTCAACAGTGCCTTCCAAGGCATCAGCACCACACTGGGCTCTTACGTTACCTAGTTTTCTTGCACGGTCGACAACAACCATTGCTAACCCGGCAGCTTCGCTCACTCGCATTCGAGCTAAGCTTTTTGACAAACAGCCCTCCCCCAGTTCAAATCGTCAGCTCCTATCAACTGCGAAAGACAGGAGTAAAAAACAACCCGAAATGAACACCTTCCTTCTCAAGCTGTATGTTAAGTTCCAAGATTTGATCAGCCGCGAAGAAGGTCAGGATCTTGTCGAATATGCCCTCGTGGTTGCCTTGGTCGCCTTCGGGGCCACCACCGGCATGAAAGCTCTGGCTACTGCCTTGAATACTGCTTTCAAAGGCATCAGCTCAACACTTGGCAGCTACGTAAGTTAACCACTTTCCGCTTTAACCCTGCCTGGCCGATTCATCCCAGGCATAACCGATCACCCGACCACCGCCTTCAAGTTTCGCGGCCTGTTTAATTCAGGGCGCGAATTGAACAATTCGCAGTTCCTGCTTTTAAGGGAGAGCAACGCCGGGCCGGTGACTGCCCGAATCGTTACTCTCCCTTATTTTGCAACGCCCAAGTTGGAACCTGGATTGCTAACTTGCATGCGCAGCGCTGAGTCGCAGCCAAGAATTGGTGAGAGTCAAGATTGAGATGAAACGCACGCGACGGGTCGCCCTTCTGCTTATTTTGTGCAGCACCCTGCTCTCCGTTCTCTGGGGCTCCTATGTGGCGCGCAACTCTTCCGGCGGATTGGCGGATTTTAAGGCCATCTTTTATGGCTCACGTTGCCTGATCGCGCACACCGATCCCTATAACCCGACCGACTTTCTGCACGCTTACCTGGCTGATGGATCGAAGATCCCGGCTGAACCTGTAATGGCCGATCTATTTCGCCGCAGTGTGCTGGTTTGCATCAACCTGCCCACAACGTTGGTCTTCCTGGTGCCTCTGGCATGGTTGCCGGTTGTGCCGGCCTACGTGCTGTGGGCCGCGCTCATGACCGTTGGCCTCACTCTCGCCGGCTTTCTCATGTGGGACCTCGCCGCCAGCGCGTCTCCGCGCCTCTCGCTTCTACTCATCTGCATCCTCGCTTCCAATTGCGTAATCCTCTTTGGGGATGGCAATGTCGCCTGCATCGTGGTCAGCCTCTGTGTTGTGGCCGTGTGGTGCTTTCTTCAGGAAAAGTTTGTGCCTGCCGGCATCCTGTGCCTGGCCATCAGCATGGCCATAAAGCCTCATGACGGGGGATTGGTCTGGCTTTACTTTCTGCTTGCGGGCGGTGTCTACCGCAAGCGCGCCATGCAAACGCTGCTCGTCACCGTATTGCTCTCTGTGCCGTCGATCCTCTTGGTCGCTCACGCGGTCCCCCACTGGCTGCCTGAAATGCGGTCCAACTTGCTAACGGCTTCCGCGCATGGCGGCCTCAACGATCCGGGGCCTGCGTCGGTCGGATTCCACCACCCCGATCCCATCATCAGTCTGCAGGGCTTTATCAGCGTATTACAGGACGAGCCGGGAAAATATGTCCCCGCCAGTTACCTTATCTTCTTCGCATTACTCGTTCCCTGGTTGTTCGCGACCGTGCGCTCCCGCTTCTCCCAGCATCGGACGTGGCTGGCTCTGGCGGCGATTGCGGCGATCTCCATGCTGGTGACCTACCATCGCCAACACGACGCAAAATTGCTGCTGCTCACCATCCCCGCCTGTGCCCTGTTGTGGGCCGAAGGCGGCGTGCTGCGCTGGTTCGCGCTGTTGGCTAACTCCGCCGCCCTGCTCATCACAGGCGACGTTCCAGCCACTGCCCTGGAGATTGAAACCGCGCACCTGCCGCTGGGAACAGCATTTCTCGAGCACCTGCGAACCGCGCTCCTGGTTCGCCCCGCCCCTCTCATCTTGCTGCTGGTCGCCATCTTCTACGTCTGGGTCTACGTGCGCCGCAGCGCCGCCGAGCCGGCCACCAGTCCTGTTACTGCCTCCAAAGTCGTATGGTCGGCCGAGATGGAGACAGCGAATAATTCATAGTGGGCCCAGCATCGGGCCCGGGAGTGAGCCCGGTGTCGCACCGGCAACTGACAAGGGCAATGCGAGAACCCGCCGTTCGAGATACGCAAGCAGCCAAGCTTCAGGAGTGAGGACCATGATCAACGGAAAACGTATCGCGGTCGTCATGCCGGCATACAACGCCGAAAAAACTCTGGAGAAAACGGTTCATGAATTGTCCGATGTGGTGGACATCAAGATCCTTGTCGACGACTCCAGTAAAGACCAGACCGCTGCGCTTTCACGCAAACTTGGTGTGCTTACGTTCGTCCACGACACCAACTATGGCTACGGCCGCAATCAGCAGACCTGCTATCGCGAAGCGCTCGCCGCCGGTGCCGACATTGTGGTCATGGTGCACGCCGATTATCAGTACACACCGCTGCTTGTCCCGGCCATGGCGGGCATGATTGCCAGCGGTGTCTACGACATGGTGCTCGGCTCGCGCATTCTGGGCAATGGCGCCCTCAAAGGTGGAATGCCGGTTTACAAATTCTTCTTCAACCGGCTGCTCACGGCTTTTCAGAATGTGTTTCTAGGCGTCAAGCTTTCCGAATATCACACCGGATTCCGCGCCTTCTCACGCGAATTGCTGGAAAAACTGCCGCTGCTCGAAAACTCAGATGACTTCGTATTCGACAACCAGATGATCGCCCAGGCAGTTATGTTCGGCTTCAACATCGGTGAGATCTCATGTCCCACGAAATACTTTGCCGAAGCCTCGTCGATTAACTTCAAGCGCAGCGTGCAATACGGCCTCGGCGTGCTGGCTACAACAATTCGCTTCGTGGCCCACCGCGCGGGAGTTATAAACTCCCCGGCCTTCGGCGTGACGGGAAGAAAGATCACCCAGCAGTATTACACGCAGGTTCCCCAGCGCTCTTGAACTCGCAGTTTCTTGACCCTTCGCATCTCTGGTTCATCGGCCGTCAATCGGTAAGAAATCCGATGGCGTCTTTGACCTTGCACGCATGACAATAACAGCAGGCAGCCAGTTACACCTTTCCGCATTGCCCGGTACCGAGGGAGATGCAATTGCATCCAGTCACCACAATTGATGCGCAGAGTAATAAGGGCCAGATCGATCGAACGCTGCAGGCCTTCAGGGGCGCAGAGAGCGTCGCAGCTCGTTCCCGCTGGCCCGAGTTGCTCGCACTGTGCGTCTACTCCGCGTGGGTGGCTTTTGCCATTCCCAGCCACGAACCGTGGGCTGACGAAGCTCAAGCCTGGCAACTGGCCCGAACCTTGTCTCTCGGCGACCTCTTCAAGACCTTCATTCGTTATGAGGCCTCCCCCGGCCTCTGGCATTTATTGCTTTGGATTCTTAGTCGAGCACATGTGAGTTATGCCGGACTGCATTGGATCTGCGGAAGCATTGCCGTCGCTTCCACAGCATTGCTTCTCTTCAAGTCACCTTTTCCGCGATATCTCAGACTTACTCTTCCCTTCACTTACTTCCTCATATTCCAGTACGCCGTCGTCGCGCGCAATTATGTGCTAGTCCCCCCCCTGCTTTTTATGATCGCCATCTGCTGGAGGAGACGTCCCTTCATCGTGGCACTGTTGCTTGGCTTGATGGCCAACGCCTCGCTTCATGCCGCCGTCATATCCGGCGGACTAGCAATCGTCTTTGCCATCGAGTATTCCAAACACAGCAGCACGAGCGAGCCGCATCGCCGGCGCAACTTCCTGCTCTGTGCGCTGATTGTTGTCGCGCTCTACGCATTCGCCATCTGGACCGCTTTTCCGCCGCAAGACCTTTCTCTCTCACGGCCTCCCGGAGCCCACCATCCGTTCTTCGGATGGGCCATCGCATCGCTGTGCTGGGGCATATGCCAGCCGTGGATCCTGTCCATCCCCTTCTGGATTGCAATCGTCATCTGGTTCGGCGCGCGTCGCAAGTTCTTCTACCTATTGCCAGTGATCTTCTTCGCCATTTTTTCCGGCGCCGTGTATGCCAACTGGTGGCATGTTGGATTGCTAGTCCCGTTGCTGATCTCGTTGTTATGGATCACTTGGCCTGCGCCAGGATCCGTCTCCACGCACTTCGAAACCATTGGCAAAACCGCGCTGGGCCTGATGATTGCGACGCAGATTCTATGGTCGGGCTACGCCATAGCCTACGACCACTACCACGCGTATTCTCCGGATCGCGCAGCAGCGGAGTTTCTTCGCCCCTACGTCGATCGCGGCGACCCCATTGCAGCCACCGACCTCGACGACCCAGTAAATTATGCCTTCCGCGCCATCGGCGTGTTGCCCTACTTCGACCGCAACATCTTCATCAATCTGCCCTACGCCTTTTGGTCGTGGAGCGATCATAACCCGAGCGAACAGCGCTACCAGGCCGTACTTCCCTCGCACCCGCGCATCGTGATGGTAGAGATCATTTACAACGGCCCTGAAAAACCAATCACCCTCGACCACCCCAAGTACAAAGCGCTCTTGAAAGACGGTTACAAGTTCACAAACCTTTTCTGCGGCACCATTCCCGAGCGCCTGCAGTCGGCTTTTACCAACTGCCACGTAATCTTCCAGTATCCCGAAGAGCCGCTATCTCCGGCCAAGCCGGCAATCAATACAGCAATGGGTCGCTAGCCAATGCAATTACCTCCCAGCTCCGACACCGCGCCCTCGCTGATGTTGATTGAGGGAGGCCTTACTGCCATCGCCGTAGCAGTATCATTTGCTCTTCCAAGACTCGGTGCGAAATCGTTCTCGCGCATTGAAGGCGCCTTCTCACGGTTTGCGCGCCGAAAGCATCTCTCCGTAATGGCCGTCGGCGCCAGCGCACTTCTTCTTAGGCTCGCCATACTTCCTTTGTGCCCCATCCCGCTGCCGTTCGTGCAGGATGACTTCAGCTTTCTGCTCGCCGCCAACACCTTCGCGATGGGCCGGCTTACCAATCCAACGCCAGCGATGTGGACGCATTTTGAAAGCATCCAGATCACTTTGCAGCCAACCTATATGTCGATGTATTTTCCCGCGCAGGGACTTATTCTCGCTGCCGGGAAAGTGTTCTTTGGCCATCCCTGGTTCGGCCTGTTATGCGCAACATCGCTGATGTGCGCGGCCATCTGCTGGATGCTGCAAGCGTGGCTGCCGCCCTCATGGGCGTTGCTCGGCGGAGTTCTCGCCGTACTGCGCATCGGCCTGTTCAGTTATTGGATTAATACTTACTCGGGCGGCGGCTCGGTGGCCGCTCTAGGCGGTGCGCTCCTGCTCGGAGCCTTGCCTCGATTCGTTCGCACATCGCAACTTCGATACAGCCTGTTGATGGCAGTCGGCATCATCCTGCTTGCGCTCAGCCGACCTTATGAGGGACTTCTGCTCTGCATCCCTGTCGGCTTCGTGCTCGCTCGCTGGATCTTCTGGAGCAGGAAGCGCCCTTCTGCTCGATTGGTCGTTCGCAGCGCAGCGCTTCCTCTCGCCCTGATTCTCGCCGCAGTTGCGTGGCTCGGCTACTACGACTATCGAGCCTTCGGGAACCCGCTCACTCCGCCGTACAGTGTCGATCGCGCCGAGTACGCAGCCGCTCCCTATTACATCTGGCAATCTCCGCGGCCCATCCCCGTCTATCGCCATAAAGCCATGCGCGACTTCTATGTCGATGAAGAGCTTGGCTCGGCCAATCACTTGCACACGCTCTCCGGCTTCCTGTCTGAAACTTTTTTCTTCAAACCATTGCGCGCGTTGCTGTTTTTTGCCGGCATTGCCTTGCTGCCGCCGCTCATCATGCTGCGCCGCGCATGTTTTGATAAGCGCATTCGCTTCCTTGTCGCATGCATCGCGATTGTGGTCGGCGCAGTAATGGTGGAAACCTGGCTCATTCCCCACTACTTCGCCGCCATCGCACCCGCCATCTATTGCCTGGGACTGCAAATGATGCGCCATCTGCGGCAATGGAAGCCGGGCGGGCAACCAGTCGGCCTTGCCATGCAGCGGTTCATCGTGACTTTGTGCATTCTTCTCGCCGGCCTTCGCCTGGTCGCCGAGCCGCTTCACATCGGCCTCGCCAAGTGGCCCAGTGGCTCGTGGGCCGCGACCTGGCATGGTCCCGGCCGCATGGGTTTGCCGCGCAAGCACATCGAAGATCAGCTCAACCAACTTCCCGGCAACCAGCTCATCTTCATTCGCTACGCACCCGACCATAGCTCTCTCGATGAGTGGGTTTACAACGCCCCTGATATCGATAACTCCAAGATCGTCTGGACGCGGGAGATGGATGCAGCAAACAACAAGGAACTAATGAACTACTACAAGGACAGAACTGTCTGGCTGGTGCAGCCGGATATGAACCCGGTAACTCTCGTTCCTTATGCCGCGCCAAATGACAAACTTGACCATTGAGCTTCATCCCCTGCTTAGGATTGCCCCCAAGAGCGGAGGCGGATGGGCGCCCTAGCGGATAGCCAGAATCTTGTGTGTCTGCACGCTCATGCGCCATTGCGGATGTTCCAGGCAATACTTCACTGCTAACTCCATATTCAATGCGCGATGCGGCCCATCCATCGCTTGCAGAAGAAAATGCTTGAAATTGAGCGATGAAAACGCACTTGGATCGAATCCAGTTTGTGGATACACCAACTTCAACTCATCGCCTCTTGTCTGCACAAAAGGCGCACCAGCCTTGGGGCTTACGCAAATCCAATCCAGGCCTTCAGGAGCGGCAATCGATCCGTTTGTCTCAACCGCGATTTCAAAAGCACGCGCATGCAGTGCGCCAATCAGTTCCGTATCCAATTGAAGTAGAGGCTCGCCGCCTGTGCAGACCACAAATCTCCTGCCCTGCTCGGCCGCACCGGTCCACTTTTGTTCAATCGCCGCAGCGAGAGCTTCGGCGGATTCAAACTTTCCTCCGCCATCTCCATCGACGCCAAAGAAATCCGTGTCGCAGAACTGGCAAATCGCGGCCGCTCGATCTGCTTCGCGCCCCGACCAGAGATTGCAGCCAGAGAACCTGCAAAACACCGCCGCACGCCCCGCCTGCGCGCCCTCGCCCTGCAAGGTATAGAAGATTTCCTTAACGGCATAGCTCATAACATTCAGCCTTTAGCTTCCAGCTCTTAGCTGCCAGCTTGACTTGCGATAATGCACCCCGTCAACTCGGTACAGAAAGCTGGCAGTTACTAGCTCAAGCCCGATAACGGAGCGGGTCTTCCAACTGGTTTTCGCGAAATCCCTTCCGGCGTAACACGCACGAGTCACATTGGCCGCATGGTTCTCCGCTCGCCGACGGGTCGTAGCAACTGCTTGTCAGCGCAAAGTCCACGCCAAGCTCGATGCCTTTGCGAATGATTTCCGCCTTCGACAGTGCAATAAGGGGCGTGTGAATCTTCAGCTTCTGCCTGCCTTCCACACCAGCCTTGGTCGCCAGATTGGCCATTTTCTCAAAGGCCTCAATAAACTCCGGCCGGCAGTCCGGGTAACCCGAATAGTCCAGCGCGTTCACGCCGATAAAAATGTCGCTCGACCCGAGCACCTCAGCCCAAGCCAGAGCGAACGAAAGAAAAATCGTATTGCGCGCCGGCACATACGTAATCGGAATGCCGTGCGACATGTCATCCGCTGATCGTCCCTTGGGAACATCGATCTCGTCAGTGAGGGCAGACCCTCCGAAGATCCTCAGATCGATATTGGCCACGCGATGTTTCGTCACACCAATTGAGGCCGCCACCCGCGCTGCCGCCTCAAGTTCCCAAATGTGCCGCTGTCCATAAGAGAACGAAAGTGCATAAAGCTCGTAGCCCTGGCTCCGCGCCATGGCCAGCGCGGTCGCCGAATCGAGCCCGCCGCTCAAAAGCACCACCGCTCTTCGCTGTTTCGCGACCGTGGTTCCAAGGTCCGTCATCAACTCAGATCCCCGCCCTTGCCGATATCCATTGAAGGCGGAAGCGGATTCTTCTCATCGATGGATGCTTCAATCACCCGCTGAAGAATTCCCTTCGCCGCCAGAATGAACTCGACCGCATCACGCCCTGCGCCCTGTCCGCCCGTGTGCGGTGTCACGAAGTGTGCGGCAGCTTTCACTTCGGGGCGCGCGTTGGCCACGGCCACAGCAAGTCCGCTTTCGCGCATCACCGGCAGATCGACCACGTCGTCGCCTACGTAAGCAATTTCGTCCAGCGTGGCATTTTCCTTTGCCATAATTTCGCGGACGGCCTGCATCTTGAAAGCTCGGCCCTGGTAGACAAACTCCAGCTTTAAATCACGCGCCCGCATGGCAACCGTCTCGCTGATGCGCTTGGTAATAATGCCCACTTTCATGCCGCCCAGCCGCGCCAGCGCCACGCCGGCGCCGTCATGCGCGCTGAATCCTTTGGCCTCCACCATCCTGGTCGTGATCGTGCCGTCGGGCAGCGCCACCGGCATCGGGTAGATCCAGATGGTTCCATCCGTGAGCACGCCGTCCACGTCGAAGAGAATGATTTTGATGCGGCGCGCGCGATCTTCCGCCGAAAGTGTCATTCTCTAACTTTACCAATAGCCGGCGTAATTATCTGCAAAGTGCGACCGGGCGGGCGAAAATAGAGCAATGGACGGACATTCGCCGGGTTCCGCGCTCGATCCGGAAGACTACTACTTCGAAGGGCCCTATCTGGTCTTCACGGCGGCGTATCACCTGAAGCGGGGCTCGTGCTGCGGCTCCCGATGCCGGCACTGCCCTTATGGATTGGCAGCGGCCGACGCGTCCCCTGCCGCAGATCCGGCAGCTCCCGATGACGCCCCGCCGCCTGCCGGCTGAGTTGCCGAGGCGGAGGCGGAGGGTTCGCGCACCAGCACGGCAAACCGCGGAAATGCAAAGCTGCCGGCCGCGTCGTCAATCACGTTGAGCTGGCATATATAACTTCCTGGTTTCAGTCCCGCCAACGGCACATCCAACTCCATGGCTACCGCGTCCCGGCCTTCCACGTTCGCGGCCTTGGCTTGCACCACGGGAGTTTCATAGACCTTGGTCGAACCTTGTATCAGCTCCAGACTACTCAGCAGGTCAATGCCAGGCTTGCTGCCCTTGGCAGCATTGGCCGCTGCCTTTTCGTGCGCCGGGTTGTAGATTTCGTAGAGCAGATACAAGTGCTGGTCCTGGCGGAAAACGTGGCTTATGTTGGGCACATACTCCTGGCCGCTGCGCACCAGCGGGTCATCCTTCTTGCTCGGCTGGCGCATGGACGCCAGCACAATTGAACTCATCTTCAGCGGCGTCTTCTTCATATCCGGAAGATTGATGTCCGCCACAAACGAGCCCATGCGTCCAGTCTGATTTTCGCGCACAACAAACTTCACCTGGTACTTGCCGGGCGGCAGATTGAAGCTGGTCGTATATTGAATATTCTTCTGTCGCGCCTGCAGGCTCGGGTCGAGATTCAACTTCACCGTCTCGCGCGCGTGGCCGATGGGCCGCTTCACTTCATCGATCACCGAGCCGATAATGTCGAGGGTCGCCTTGTCTTTGTCACCGCCTTTCACAAAAGGAATCTGCGAGCCAGGCACGATGAGCGACACGGGAACATAGAAGCGATTTTCATCCAGGCGGAAATACATCGCATCCATGTAGAGGGCCATGTCGGTGGCCGGCAGGTCACTGGCCATCTGCTCTTCAAGTTCGCGCTCGCGGTCCTCGTGGCCGGAGTGCTTGAAATCCGCCGGCGCATAGTAGCCGGGCCGGTATTCGAGCTTGATTCCAGGCCGATTGATCTTGAT
>JBEKVS010000024.1:0-27612 GCA_049513795.1 Occallatibacter sp.
TCTGAAGAAAACGCGCGCTACGGCAAGCGCATCCTTGAGCTGCGCGACGGCTGGCTCACGCGCGATGAAAACCTTGAGCCGAAGGCAACGGAGGTTGGCGCCCAGTGAATGAGTTAAGGTCCAATTCGGCTCGCGGCATGAAGGCCGCGGTTGCCATTCTTCTCTTGCAGGCGAACCTGGCGTTGGCTACCGCGCCGGCTGCGGCCCAACAGTCTCAGACCACGGTACCGTCCGCGCAGACAGTACCGGAGGCTCCTGCGCCAGCGACGCAGGGCGCCACGGCAGCGCCTCCTTCGCTGGCGCAACAGGCCCAGCAGGTGCAGCAGCAGGCGTTTGCTCCGCCGACACCGTTTCACGTGGCAATGCCCCACTCGCACAACCCGCTTTCGCCCTATCTACCCAGCACCGCGCCTGAGCTGAACCTGAGCAACTCACCGCGCTTGGAGAATCTCATCCGCGATGGAAAGATCTATGTTTCACTGCGCGACGCGATCGCAGTGGCCGTCGAGAACAATCTCGATTTGGCCTATTTCCGCTATAACTTCCCCATCGCTCAGACCGATATCCAGCGCACCAAATCCGGCGCCACGGCCAACGGTGTCAATGCCGTCGTCACTCAGTCTACCCAGGGTGGTTTCAGCGGTTCCAGCGGCGGAGGTGGTGGAGGTAGCTCGGGCGGCTCCGCTGCCGCCGGCAATGGCGGCATCGTCACCTCGACCCTGGGAGCCGGCACCAGCGTTTCGTCCTTCGATCCCTCCCTGACTTTCCGGGGCTACGTCGATCACACCGTCGTGCAGGAGGCCAACCAGTTCTTGAACGGCGTGCCGGTTCTGAAGACCAACACCATTGAGGTCCTGTCGAACTTCAGCCAGTCGTTCCCCATCGGCACCAACCTGAACATCAACTATATCGGCCAGCGAGTGGCCAGCAATTCGCCTTACAACGGCATCAATCCCACGCTCTATTCCAATTTTGCGGTGCAAATTTCCCAGCCCATTCTCTACGGCTTCGGGGTCGGCACCAACGAGCGGTTCATCCGCATCGCCAAGCGCAACGCCCAGATCACCGACCTTGTTTTCAAGCAGCAGGTCATTGCCACCGTGACCCAGGTAGAGAATATCTACTGGGACCTTGTGAACGCGTACGAGGCTGAGCAGATCAATGAACGCTCCCTGGGCTTCGCCAACAAGACCCTCGCCGACGATCAGAAGCAACTCGAACTTCAGGCCATCCCCGCGCTGCAGGTGATGACGGATCAGGCTGCCGTGGCGGCTGCCGAAGGCAACCTCACCGTGGCGCGCGCCAGCCTTCGCCTGAACGAGCTCTTGATGAAAAATGTGCTGACCAAGGTCGACGATCCCTCGATCGACGAGATGTCCGTCATCCCGCTCGACCTGAAGGCAGATCCCGATCCGAATGCCGAAAAGTCGATCGACGACCTGATTGCCGAGGCCGAGAAAAAGCGGCCCGAAGTCGCCATCTACCAGATGCAGGCCGAAGTGCAGAAGCAGGCGCTGAAGGACATTAACAGCGAGCTGTTGCCGACTCTCAACACGTATGGCTACTATGCGGGCGCCGGCACCGCAGGCCCCAAGAATCCCAATTGCGACCTGGGTGCGCAGGAGTGCGCTACCACTCTGCCCACGGGCTTTCCCGCGATGTTCGAGAATACGTTCAACTATTCGTCTCCGGAATACCAGGTGGGCTTGACGCTTTCCATCAATCTGCGTAACCGTCAGGTCAAGGCCGATCAATTCCGCGCCGTGTTGACGTACCGCCAGAGCCAGATCTCCTCCGTGCAGCAGCAGAAAAACATTCTGTTCGATGTGCGCAACTCGAAGTTTGCTCTGGAGCAGGCTCAAGCCCATGTGGACGCGTCGCAGAAGGCGGTCGACCTGGCGCAGAAGACCTTCGACATCACCAAACAGGAAGTTCAGCTCGGCGCCAAGTCAAGTGCCGATACGCTGGCTGCGGACAACGCGCTCGCCGTGGCTGAATCGGCTTTGGACGCTGCTCAGACGTCGTACGAGAAGGCCAAGGTCGATATCGACAGGGCCATCGGATCGACGCTGGAGCGAACCGGCGTGTCCATTGACGATGCGAAATCGGGCGTGGTAACTCACTAGACGTAGAATCACTGAAAGGGACCATGCTCGCTTCAACAAAACCCGTCTTGCATTACGCGACCCGCATTGTTTCTTTAGAGCGCGCAATCTTTATCGCGGACGAAAAGGCGGGTTTGGCGGAGGCGGATCATTCCCAGTAAGCAGGACAAAATTCGGGTTCTCGTCGCCGACGACCAACCGCACATCCTCGAAGCCGTAGAACTGCTGCTGGCTCCGCAGGGTATCGCTGTAGACTGTGTGCGCTCGCCTCAGTTAGTGCTCGAGGCAATGAGCCAGACGGACTACGATGTTCTGCTCATCGACCTGAACTACACGCGGGACACAACCTCTGGCCAGGAGGGACTCGACCTGCTGGCGCGCATTCAGGAATACGATCTGCGCCTGCCGGTGATCGTCATGACCGCCTGGGGCAACATCGACCTGGCCGTTGAATCCATCAAGCGCGGGGCGCGCGATTTTATCCAGAAGCCGTGGGAGAACGAGCGCCTGGTCTCGCTGATTCGGGTCCACGCGGAACTGCATTCGGCCTTGCGCCGCGCGCGCCAACTGGAGCTTGAGAATCGCCTGCTGCGCGCTGAAGGCATGCCGGAGTTTGTGGCCGGCGCGCCCTCAATGCAACCGGTACTCGAACTTATCGCCCAGGTCGGCCCCTCGGATGCCAACGTGCTCATCACCGGTGAACACGGCACAGGCAAGGAGATAGTGGCCAAGCTGCTGCACTCCGCATCGCCGCGTTCGCGCATGGCCCTGGTGGCCGTCAACGCGGGCGGATTGCCGGAAGGAACGTTCGAAAGTGAAATCTTCGGCCACGTGAAGGGAGCCTTCACCGATGCGCGTACCGACCGCATCGGCCGTTTCGAGTTAGCCAACGGCGGCACGCTTTTTCTCGACGAGATCGCCAATGTGCCTTTGCGGCAGCAGGCCAAGCTTCTGCGCGTGCTTGAGACCGGCGAACTTGAACGCGTCGGTTCGTCGCAGACGCGTCGTGTCGATGTGCGCGTGCTGTCGGCAACCAACGCGCAACTCACAGAAGAGGCCAAGGCGGGCAACTTCCGCGAAGACCTGCTGTTCCGCATCAACACCGTCGAGATTCATTTGCCCGCGCTCCGCGACAGGCGCGAAGACATACCTCTGCTGGCCTCGCATTTTCTCAATCGCAACCGCACCCGTTATCGCAAACAGGTGAGCGGCTTCTCGACCGCGGCCATGCAGCACATGATGCAGTACGCGTGGCCCGGGAACGTCCGCGAACTCGAGCACACTGTCGAACGCGCCGTGCTGCTCTGCCGCGGCGAAGAGATCGAGCCGGCCAATCTGGCCATAGCGGCGACCAAGTCCTCTTCGCAATCATTTGAGAATATGAGCATCGACGAGGTTGAGGCTCTGCTGATTCGCAAGGTGCTTCGCCGCTGCGATGGCAACATTTCGCAGGCCGCCGAATCCCTCGGACTGAGCCGCGCCGCGCTCTATCGCCGCATCGAAAAATATGGCCTCTGATCCGTTCGCGCGCCGCCGTCGGCTTCGCCGCCGCCGCTCGGCTGTTCGCCGGGCATGGCTCTATTGCCTGCTGCTCTCCGTTCCCGCATTTGTCTTCACAGGCCTGCTCATCTACCAGAAGCAGTTCTCGCTGGCTCTGGCTCTGCTGCTCTTCGGCTGCCTGCTGATCTATCTCCTCATCATCGCCGCTGCTCTGGTCGACGGCCTGGTGCGCCCATTGCAGACGCTGTCAAACGTGGTCTCATCCTTGCGTGAAGGCGACTATTCCTTTCGCGCTCGCGGAGCTTCCACCGCGGATGCATTCGGCGAACTGGCCGGAGAGGTCAACGCCCTCGCCGATCTGCTGCAGAAGCAGCGCGTGCGCTCGCTTGAAGCCACCGCTCTGCTGGCTCGCATCCTTGAGGTGATGCATGCGCCCCTATTTGCTTTCGACCGCGAGAGCCTTTTGCAACTTGTGAACAACGCGGGTGTCAAGCTGGTCGGCCTCACTCACGCCCGCGCGTTCGGGCACACCGCCCGCGAACTTGGTCTGGAAGAACTGCTGGCCGCGCCTGATCAGAGCATCCACTCATTCGGCGCCAGGTCCACGCGCTGGCTCTTGCGCAAGGCCGTCTTTCGGCAGGATGGCGTACCGCACACGCTGCTGCTGCTTGCCGACGTGAGCCTGCCACTGCAGGAAGAAGAGCAGATCGCCTGGAAGCGCCTCATTCGCGTCCTCGGCCACGAGCTTTCAAACTCGCTTGCGCCCATCAAGTCCATCGCCGGCAGCCTGCTGGCGCGCGTCGACAACATGCAGAGCGACGACATTACCCTGCGCGACTTTCGCCGCGGCCTCGGCGTGGTCGAGAGTCGCGCGGATTCGCTGCACCGCTTTGTCCAGTCCTATCGGCTGCTGGCCCAGTTGCCTCCGCCGCAGTTCAAGACGGTTGCGCTGGCATCGCTGCTGGAGCGGGTGGTCCTGCTTGAGCAGCGCCTGCCGATTCACCTTGATCCCGGACCTTCGGTCGAGCTCGATGCCGACCCCGATCAACTGGAGCAGATGTTCATCAACCTGTTGGCCAATGCGGTTGATGCTTCTCTGGCGAACGGGTCTCACCCCGTCCGAACGGCGTGGCGCGTCGCCGAATCCATGGTGATGGTGACGATTGAAGATCGCGGCATGGGAATCGCCAACACAGAGAACCTGTTTGTGCCCTTCTACACCACAAAACCCGCCGGCAGCGGGGTGGGGCTGGCGCTGGCGCAGCAGATTGCCCGCGCGCACGGCGGCGAAATCGGCCTGGTCAATCGCGAAGACGGCGAAGGCGCGCGGGCCACGATTCGCCTGCCGCTCATGGGCTCCTGAAGCCAATTTGAGAACTATCCGAGCGACAGCGCCTGGAGGAAAGAGCCTGCCGCAGGGCCTTAAGGCCAGCAATTTTCGCACGCAGGAAGTCAGGGCTGAGGCCCTGACCTACTTCAGCCTTGTTGTTCTTTGGCGAGCGCGGATTTTTCCGCCGGCTCAATCTCCGTTGCGATGACGCAGTTTCGGCCATTGTCCTTGGCGCGATAAAGCGCCACGTCTGCGGCCTGGATCAGAGCTTCATAGTGCGATGGAAATCCGCACGCCACACCGAAGCTCGCGGTGACCGGAATCGCTCGATGCCCGTCGTGGATGTGCGCCCACTGCACGGCCACGCGCAGATTCTCGGCTCGAATCCGCGCCCCGGTCAGTCCTGAACCAGGCAGAATCAGCAGGAACTCCTCGCCTCCGTAACGGCCCACCCAGTCGTACGAGCGCACCGACCGCTGAAAGATCGCGGCAACCTCCTTCAAGACCAGGTCGCCGGCCGGATGGCCATACGTATCGTTCACGCTCTTGAAGTGGTCCAGGTCGACAACGATGACGCTGACCGGCGTGCGCTCGCGCCGCGAGCGGTCTACCTCCTGTTGCAAACGCTCAACGATGATCCTGTGATTCCACAAGCCGGTCAAATCATCGTGCTCGGCGAAATGGCGCATCTGTTCGCGGGCCCGCAGCAGTTCAGCCTTTTCGAGCTCGAGATCCTCCGTTCGATGTTGAACGGCTTCTTCCAGGTGTCTCTTTTGCATCACCAGCAGGTGCACGCTCCATCGCCAAACCAGCACCACCCCCAAGGCTATGGCGAGCACCAGCGCCAGCCGCAGCGGCCCGCTTTGCCACCATCGCGGCGTAATCACGAAAGAGATTTCCTCAGTCGGCGATACGGGGCCACTCGTTGAATCTGGCCCCGACGTTGAAGCCCCACCGTCGCTTTGATCCACAACCAACGCCTGGAAGCGGTACGCGCCGGGTTCCAGCCGCGCATAGCGCACGCTGCGCTCCCCCGTTTCCACCCACTCCGACTCAACTCCCAGCAAGCGGTAGCGGATGCGGAGATGGCTCGCATCGCGGTAGCTGAGGGCAGCCATATCAATCACCAGTGGGCTTGCGCTCCACGGCACCTGCGCCTCGGCGGAGAGCGCATCCGCGCCGAAGGTGACCTGCGAAAAGACCGGCGCCGGCGGCGGCCCAACCGGGGCGCCCTGCGGCCGCAGCAGGTGCGCCAATCCACCCGATGTGCCGATCCACATGCTGCCGTCGGTGTCTTCCCGTAGCGCGTTGCGTTCGGTGTCATTCCAAATCAATCCGTCGTCCTGGTTGAAGCTGCGCCAGGTGCGGCCGTCGTAGACGGTTATCCCGGCATCCTGGCCCACCCATAGCCATCCCCGATGGTCCAGAGTCAGCGAATCCACCTGGTCAGAAAGGAGGTGGGGAAGGACAATGTGCTCCGACTCAACCACGCGGTCGCCAGCGATGTGCAGCCGGACCACGCCAGGAAAGGCTCCAGCGGTCCAAAGGTTGCTATTGCCATCGGCGGCAATCTCAGTGGGCAGCACGCCGGAAACTCCCGCATCGATTGCACGCCAGCCGGAATCGTCGAGACGGAAGAGACCATGATCGGTAGCCGCCCAAAGATGCTTGGCTTTGTCCAGGCTCAGGTCGGTGAATCGCATTCGAGGGCTGGTGAACGCCGCGTCCTCAACCAACTGCGGAGCATGGTTTCCGCTCGCATTGTCCACCACGAACAAGCCTGCATTAGTGGCAACCCACAGGCGATGCCCGCCGTCGCTCAGTACGCGAGCGACTTCGGGGATCTTCCATTGCATCCCGGCCAGGCTATGGGAATCGATTCGTACCAAACTGCCCGCTGCCGAACCCACCCAAATGCTTCCGTCCTCAGTCTCGGCAAGCGACACCGCGCGATCCGTCTGAATGCCCCGAGCCTGCCAGGCACGCGGTGAGTTTCCACCGGCAGGAAGGAAATCAACTCCAGACTCCGTGCCGATCCACAAACGGCCGCTTCGATCGCGCAACGTGGCCCACACGATGTCGTCGCTCAATCCTCCGGCCGCGGTGAACGCTTCCCATTCGTCCTGCCCCAGCCAGCGCATCAGCCCATGGCCCACCACGCCCATCCAAAGAGAGCCCTCACGGTCCACAAAGAGGTCTGAAATGTCATAGCGCGCGAGACCGTTCGCTGCGGTCACCATGCGCCATTTGCCGCGGTCCCATATGCCGAATGCGGCCCCTTGCGAGACGTTGACTCGACCCTGAGCATCCTCGGTCAACGCCCCGTACGGAGCTTTGTTCGAGCTTCCGGGAAGGTCATGCTCTTCGTATCGGTTCTCTTCCGGAATCACTTCGCCGAGATGTGTGAGGCCGCGCACCCACAGATGGCCGTTGCGCGCGAACCGCAGCTGGAGCCAGCGATCATCAGGCAGTTTGAGCACCACACCCAGATGCGTGGTGACGCCATTCTGCAACCGGCAAAGATCGGCGTCGCAGGCATACCACAGCGCTCCGTTCGCAGCCGATTGAACACTCCAGATCGTCCGCGCGCCCAAGTGCATCGGTTCAGCAGCCCAGGCGTCGGTTGCCGTGCGGCGAAGCAGAAACGCGCCGTTGCCATCTGCTGTCACTACCTGATCCGGCGCCAGCGCCGTAAATACTGTTCCCACTCGAGGCGAGAAACCGGCGAAAGGGGCGGGCGGATGGATCGAGCTGAATCTGCCGTCAAGCCGCTTGAAGTAAATGCTCGTCGAAGTGCCCGCAAAGAGCGTTCCATCCTGGCCTTCAAAAAGGCTCCGGATGACATGAGCATCCAATCCGTCGGCGGCGCCAAACTGCCGGAAGGCGCGGCCATCGTAGCGATAGAGTCCGTTTTCGGTGCCGATCCAAAGGTAGCCGGCGCGGTCCTGGGTTATGCAGTTGATATCCAGGTTGCCGAGGCCAGCAGTGATGGAACTGAAGCTATATTGCTGTGCTGCGCATCGAGGCAACCCAAGGCTCAGAGCGGCCCCAGCGCAGACCACAATCCCCATGATGCCTTTTAGTTGCTTCAATATCCTTTGCAAAGCAAACCCTTCTGATCAGAATGAGTTCACTATATACCCGGCTTGCGGATGGCAATCAATATCGCAAAAGAGGGACCGCCGCTCGTTCGTATAAAATGAGATCCTCAAGGATCTTCAATCGCAAACCAATGCGCCGGCCGGAAATTCGCGCGCTTCCTCTTCCGGGGTTTGCATCGCGTCCTCAGCGCATTCATCCGCACGGCGAGCCGCAAAGAACCTCTCAACTTGCCCAAGCACTTCGGCCCCGGTGCGTGCCTGATAAATGGCCGCGCGCAGCTTCGCCCCACCTGGAACTCCATGCGTGAACCAGGTGGCAAACTGTTTCATCTTGCCGGCTGTCTCGCCCATGCGATCACTGCGCGGCAAGTCTTTGGTCGCATCCGCTTCTTCCAGCAGCATCTGAAAATAGGCGCGAATCATGCGGTAGCGATCTTCAACAGTGGGCTGCTCGTAGTATCCCGTGGCCGTGTACTGGGCAATTTGCCTGAAGATCCACGGGTTCGCCGGCGCCGCGCGGCCGATCATCACCGCGTCGCATCCCGTTTCCGCAACCATCGCGGCCGCGTCTTCCGGCGTGCGAATGTCGCCATTGCCGACGACCGGAATCCTCACCGCCTGCTTGATTGCGGCAATCCATTGCCACTGCGCTTGGCCGCTGTATCCTTGCTCGCGTGTCCGCGCGTGCAGCGCCACGGCCTGCAAGCCTTCCGATTCCGCCATGCGCGCGAGTTCGACGCAGACAATCTGGCTCTCGTTCCATCCCATGCGGAACTTCACGGTGAAGGGAATCGTGACTGCCTTGCGCACGGCACGAAAGATCTCGCCGATCCTGGGCAAGTCGCGCAGCAGGCCTGAGCCTCCGTTGCACCCCACGACACGCTTGGCCGGGCAGCCCAGGTTCAGATCCACCGTGTCGAAGCCCGTCTGCTCCACAATGCGCGCGGCCTCGGCCAGCGTCTCGGCATTGGACCCGAATAGCTGCGCCCCGATGGGGTGCTCATCGTCGTAAAAGGTCAGATAGCGGCGCCGCTTCGACTCCCGCATGCGCGCAAGTCCATCGGCCGAGGTGAACTCCGTCATGAGCAGCCCGCAGCCGGATTGGGCGTTGGTCAAAGGGGTTTCAATCCCCACCGCATCGACCGCGTCGTGATCCTCAGAAGATGTAGGGTGCCCCACCCTCGCCGCGTCGTTGTTTTTGCGGCTAGGGAGGGCCTCCTCGACGGCCGGACTCGTAAACAAGCTGGCATGGCGAATGAAGCGGCGAAAGACAGTATCCGTGACGCCGGCCATGGGAGCCAGCACCGTGGCAGGAGCCACCAGGACCGTCCCAATGCGCAGTTCCGCGGGTACGCACGCATCCGCAGGCATGGAGTGCTCGATCGGGTTATCCCAGTTCTTCTTCACGGTAAAGCCCTTGCCAGCCATAGAGTCCTTGAGATGCGCTGCAACGAATTTGGGCCTCCGCCGCAGCGGAGGCCCAATCGTTTTATCCGACTGAATCGGCTGCGGTTACTTGGCCGCCGTTGCCGTCTGTGAATCCGCCTTGGCGTACTTGCGCCGGAACCGCTCTACCCGGCCCGCGGTGTCAACCAGGCGCTGTTTGCCAGTGAAAAATGGATGGCACGCTGAGCAGATTTCCACGTGAATATCGCCCTTGTGGGTCGAACGGGTTTCAAAATTGTTTCCGCAGGCGCACAGCACGCGCACCGCGTCGTACTTGGGGTGAATCTTTTCCTTGGGCATCAACTTGACCTTTCCTGCAATTCTCCTATTGTAGTGACAATCCAGCCGGAAGGCAATCGCCGAGCGGGCTTGGTAATGGCTCAGTTTCAAACTGAGCCACTACCGCGGGCTTTATGCGCCTTAGCCCTAGCGCGACGCGCGCAAGTTCACAATCTCCGCGATTCCTAAAACCAGCGCATAAGTAGCAAACAGAAACGCGCCGTATTTGCCTGCCGAGCTCACCTGCATTCTGGGCATCAGCGCGGAGAAGTGGGAGAGCAACACCGCTTCGCCCAGCATCCCGGGGATCGCAACCAGCAGCATCGCGGACGCCCAATTCGCAGCGGCTATATGGCGCCAGCGCAGCATGAAGATGCAAACCGCGGCGGTCACAATCGGGGTCAGGAAAAAGTTGACCCAGTAACGTGTGGCTGTCGTCTCAAACACCCGCTGCCCACGCGACTCATACCACAGCGTGCCAGCTATCCAAAAGATCAATCCAAAACCCAAGAGCAAAGCAATCTCCCGGTTGCGCATTCAGTCCCTCCGGCAGGCTAGAATATGTACCAAGCGGTACATATTCTATTTGTACCATATGGTACATGAAGAGGCAAATTGAATCGAACTGGCAATCACGAGATGGACCAGTTAGTCGAGAAGTGCCTCAACGCGTTCATCGCTGCCGGGTCGCTGGATATCAGCCTGGACCGGCTTGCGGAAGCGGTGGGGATTAGCAAACGCATGCTGATCCACTACTTCGGCGGCCGTGAAGCTCTTGAAGAAAAGGCAGTAGCTCGTTTGGAAGACCGGCTTCGAAGCCGCTTCAACGTCGACCGGTTTCCTCCCGGCATTCCATTCGAGACGATAGTGAACGCGCTTTGGGAGCAGTCCACGGCTCCGGAGTCGCGGGGCGTTCTGCTGTTGATTATGGATGTGTCCCGGCGTGCCTGGAGCGGAACCGATCGGGCCGCAGCCTTCTATCGCCAGCAGCAACGCCTTTGGGTTGAAATGCTGCAAAACTTCTTGCCCG
Organism: Occallatibacter sp.; assembly: GCA_049513795.1. Classification (GTDB taxonomy): domain Bacteria; phylum Acidobacteriota; class Terriglobia; order Terriglobales; family Acidobacteriaceae; genus Telmatobacter. Next base: position 10,792 of record JBEKVS010000024.1, read on the forward strand.
ATGCCGACGCAGTCGAGGAGTTCCTGCAGCTCTTCCAGGGCGCGATTCTCGCCTACCTGGTCACGGGAGATCGCGAGCCGGGCAGAAAGGCTCTCCTGCGGCTGGCGCGAAGGAACTCGCCTTCCCAGTCCCCGCCGACGGCATAGCGCCGCCCTACTTCAGCGCCTTCTCGATCCCCGCCTCCACCAGCGGAGCCATCACCTCATAGCCGGCATGGGTCGGATGCACGCCGTCTTTGCTCAGGTTGGCAGGCAGCCCATCCCGCTCGTCCTTCATCGCCGCGTGGTAGTCCACGTACACATAGCCCTTGTCCGCTGCGTAGGCCTTCATCCAACTGTTGATGGCGACGATCTTTGCCGCCGGCGCAAATCCGGGAGCCCAGGGATAGTCATACGCCGGCAGCACGGAACACAACACGACCTTGATTTTGTTGGCGATGGCCAGGTCGGCCATGTCCGCAAGGTAGCCCTCAATCTGCTCCAGCGTTTCCACGCCGGTATTGCCGGCAATGTCGTTGGTGCCGCCCAGAATCACCACGGCCTTGGGCTTCAGGTCGATCACGTCCTGGCGCATGCGCAAGACCATCTGCGGCGTGGTCTGCCCGCTGATGCCGCGATTGATATACGGCTTGCCCGGGAAAAAACCATCCGGCCCCTCAATCTTCCAGCCCTGGGTGATGGAGTCGCCCATGAACACCACGCGCTTTTCGCCTGCCGCCGGCGGAGGGAGCTTCGCATTATCCTCTTTGAAGTGGCCAAGCCAAGGCCAATCTTCTTTCAACTGCCTGTCGTGCTGCGTCTTCCAATCATCCGCCGCGGGAGCTGGATTTGCCGGTGCGGGAGCGGTTTGCACCGGAGCAGGCGCCTTGGTCTCGGGCAGGCTTCCCGCTTCCTGCGCGGCCAGTTCCGTGGGAACAACCAGCGCGGCGAGAAACACCGAGACAGATAAAGCGGTGCGCAGCAGCATTCGAATCACAGGAAGGTCTCCAGCGGCCGCAGACGCGGCCATTGAGCAATCGATTGGAAATGACACGAAGCGTTCGTTTTGCAACGCTTGCGCGTCATGCCAGTTGTTCCCTGCGATTGTAGGAGATCGTGCGCCAATGGATCGACGTCTTTTTCCACATTGAAGCACCAACCCTGCACTGCTGTGTCAGACGGCAACATGCGCTAGGCTGGAAGCAGATGAGCAGCTGCCCAATCTGCGACGGAGTCGGCCTGGTGCGCGTTGTCAATAGCACGGGCCTATGGGTTTCCCGCCCTTGCGAGTGCCAGGAGATGGTGCGCGAAGAGCGCCGCCTCGCCGCCGCGCACATTCCGGAGCGCTACCGACATTACACCCTTGACGGCTACGAAACAGCATTTCGCGGTGCCGACCCTTCGCTCGGCCGCGCTCATCTCACAGCACGCAAGTTTGTCGAAGCCTACCCGGTCGACACCGCCGGCAAGGGGCTGCTTTTCACCGGCTCTATCGGCGTGGGCAAGACGCATCTGGCTGTGGGCGTGCTCCGCCGTCTGGTGCAGGAGCGCGGCGTGCGTGGCCTGTTTTGCGACTATCGCGAGCTGCTCAAGAACATCCAGAACAGCTATAACCCCCAGGTCAGCACCACCGAACTTGAACTGCTCAAGCCGGTCTTCGCCGCCGAGGTGCTGGTGCTCGACGACCTGGGCGCGCAAAAGCCCAACGAGTGGGTCTGGGATACGGTAGCCCTGATCCTCAACACGCGCTACAACGACAAGCAGACGACGATCATCACCACCAATTATCCCGACCAGGCGGCCGGAGGTGGCGCACAAACCGAGCTCGAGCGCGCGGCCCGCGAGCAGACCCTCGGCGATCGCATTGGCGACCGCATGAGGTCCCGCCTTGCCGAGATGTGCGTGCGCGTGGAGATGACCGGCGAAGACTTCCGCCAAACCGTGAAGAAAGCCCGGTTCGGTTGAAGCGAAGCTCGTTGGCCTTAGGCGGGAATGTCTCGTTTCGAGACACTCCACTGTCGGAGGAGTTCATGCGCAAGGTTCTCGAAGCCGTCGGCATCGCCGCCCTGCTATTCATCGGATTCGTAACCTGGCGAGCGCTCGTCGGAGACGATCGCTTACCCGACAGGATTCCCACCCACTTCGATATGGCCGGCCAGCCCAACGCCTGGGGATCACCCAAGGCGCTCCTGCTGATTCCGGCCGTCGGCTTGCTGATCTACCTCGCCATCTCCGTTGTTTCCCGCTATCCCGAGGCCTTCAACTACCCGGTGCGCGTCACGCGCGCCAATCGCGAAGGGCTGCAGCGGCTTGCCCTGGAAATGATCGCCTGGCTCAAAGTGGAGCTGGCCTGCCTGTTTGCCTGGATTCAATCTGCCACGATTGCCGCGGCACGGCATGCGAGCAGCGGGTTGTCGCCGATCCTTTTGCCCGCCGCACTGGTGATCGTTTTTGGAACTATCGGCTGGTACTTCGTCGCCATGCGGCGCGCCGCCTAGAACACCCAGAGGCTGGCCAGAAGCAGCACGATCGCCGCGACGGTGACCGCCTGATAGGTAAGGTCGGCCCGCTTCAGCGATTGCAACTCTCCGCCATCGGCTTGGCCGAGTGAGGTCGTCGCGGATTGGGTGGATGGCGGCATCATAAATGTGTCCCTACATTCCTCGTGAAAGATACGCAGCTTTAAGGCGGCTCGTTCCTCATCGTCGAGTCTTTGATGCAGTGTCTACGACAACGATTGCAGGAAGATTCGAATCAGATAAGAATTCTGCAACTTTCTCGATACATCGGCCAATGGCGAAAAAGCATCTCTCCTTAACAAGAACGGGGGATGCGTGATAATTCCTTTGGTGGGAGGTGTAAAATCCGCTCGTGAGCACAGGTCCGCAACTTGTCCCGTCTGCCAGTCCTGCCCCGCAGGCCCCGGAACGCAACTGGCTCCCCATGATCGTTGCCGCAGCCGTGGTGGTGATTGTCGCTGCCATTGCCGTGCTGGTTCTGGAACACGGGAAGCCCAAGGCCACGGTTACACCCATCTCTGCGGCGCCCGATGCCTACGCAGCCAGCCTTCCCGTCACCGGCCTGGCCATGAGCGAGTCGGCCAGCCTCTCTGGCGGCAAGGTCACCTACCTCGACGGCCACATTGCCAACACCGGCCCGCGCACGGTGACCGGCATCTCCGTGCAGGTTCTCTTCCATTCATTTACCCATGAAGTGGCACAGAACGAGACCCAACCGCTCAAGTTGATTCGCATGCGCCAGCCCTATATCGATCTGGAACCGGTGTCCGCGGCTCCGCTCGCCCCCGGCGCCGAGGCGGATTTCCGCCTGATCTTCGACACTGTCTCGCCGGATTGGGACGGAGCGTATCCCGAACTTCGCATCGTACACGTGGATACAAAATAACCGCTTGACTCGTTTGGAGCAGCCGTACATGCATTCGCTCCGGCTGGGTCGGGACGTGTTCATGAGGAACCGAAGCGTGCCCTCGCCAGTCCTCTCTCCGTGTGAGCCAGATCACTTGGCCTGCCCGATCCGCCCTTTAGAATCGAATCTGTATGGAACTTGAGAATGTCGTTTCAGTCACCCAGGACACCATCCTCGACGGAAGCCGCTTTGTCCGCGCCTGTCTGCGCCGTCCCGTCGATCGCACTCCGGTTTGGTTTCTCCGTCAGGCCGGCCGCTACATGCAGGAGTACCGCGATGTGCGCAAGCACCACACGCTGGTGGAGATCTGCAAGCAGCCCGAGATCGCCGCGGAAGTGACCATTACGGCCGCCGAAAAACTGGGCGTCGACGCCGCCATTATCTTTGCCGATCTGCTACTGCCGCTCGAACCAATGGGACTGCCCTTTGAATTTCAGGCCGGCGAGGGCCCGGTCGTTCATCATCCAGTCCGGACCCCCGAAGATGTTCGCGCTTTGCGCACCGACCGCGCCGATGACCTGGCTTATGTGGCGCGCGCCATTCAGAAAGTGGCCTCGCACTTTCGCGATCGGCTGGGAATCATCGGATTCTGCGGCGCGCCTTTCACGCTGGCCAGCTACATGATCGAAGGCGGTGGGTCAAAGAACTACATCCATACCAAACAGATGATGTACCGCGACACGTTCTCGTGGCGCCTGCTGCTCGACAAGCTAGTGAAAGTGTTGGAGGATTATTGCCGCCTGCAAGTGCTCGCCGGGGCTGACGTCATCCAGATCTTCGATAGCTGGGTCGGGGCTCTTTCGCTGACCGATTACCGCGAATATGCCTTTGAAGCCTCGAAGCGCCTGGTGCGGTCGGTGCAGCAGATGGGCGTCCCGGTGATCTACTTCGGCGTCGAGACCGCGGGCCTGCTGAGCGAGATGGCTTCGACCGGCGCCGATGTGATCGGCCTTGACTGGCGGCAACCGCTCGATGAAGGCTGGCGCGCCGTAGGCCACGGCCACGCGGTGCAGGGCAACCTGGATCCCATCACGCTCTTTGCACCGATGGAGGTTTTGGAACTCCGCGTCAGAGAGATCCTGCGCGCTGCCAATGGCCGGCCCGGGCACATCTTCAACCTCGGCCACGGCATCGTTCCAAATACGCCGGTCGAGAATGTCCAGGCGGTTGTCCGCATGGTGCGCGAGTTTCGCCTGGAGGCGGCAAATGCCTAAGCGCGCAGTGCTGCTGCTAGCCCACGGAACCCCGGAGACCGTCGAGCAGATCCCCGAATACCTGCGCAACGTGGTCAGCGGCCGTCCATTGCCGCAAAGCGTCGTCGACGAGATTCAGCATCGCTACTCGCTCATTGGCCGCAGTCCGCTCACTGAAATCACCCTGGAGCAGGCTCGCCTGGCCGAAGCCGAACTCGCCGCCAAGGGTCAGCCGGTCAAGGTTTATGTCGGCATGCGCAACTGGCGGCCCTACATTCCTGACGTCGTCCGGCAGATGCGCGCCGATGGAGTGGAAGAAGCCGCGGTTCTGTGCATGGCGCCGCAAAACTCCCGCACCAGCGTAGGCCTTTACCGCCGCGCCGTCGAAGCTGAAGCCGCCGGCCTGCGCATCGACTTTACAGAAGGCTGGGCGCATCATCCGCTGCTGGTCGAGGCCTTTGCCGAGCGCCTGCGCGCCAAGCTTGCGGCGCTAACCGCGGAACTTGGCCATCCAATCCCGGTGCTCTTCACGGCCCACAGCGTGCCATTGCGCACTGTCCAGGCGCCGGACCCAGGCGAAAATCATCCGCGGCATTGGCCCGGCGCCGGGGTCGACCCTTACGCAGAGGAAGCCAAGGCGACGGCCGAACTCGTAGCCGCAACTGTTCCCGAGATCCCCAAGTGGTGGTTCGCCTTCCAGAGCCAGGGCGCAAGCGGCGGCCCGTGGATCGGCCCCAGCGTAGAGTCCACGCTCGATGCAATTGCTGCTGAAGGCGTCAAAGCTCTGGTGCTGCAGCCCATCGGCTTTCTCTGCGACCACGTGGAGATTCTCTTCGATGTGGATATTCTGTTTCGCGAGTATGCGGCCAAACTGGGCGTCAGGCTTGAGCGTCCGGAGTCTCTTAATGCCTCGCCGACCCTGGCCAAAGCGGTTGCGGATCTTGCATTGAAGGGCATCGCCCGCCTCGATGCAGCTGGCCTCGAAGCGGCCAGGCAATAGTCGCGTCGCAATCGTTCGAAAGCGGTCCCGACCACTCTTACGACCGGAAGAAATTCTTCGCCAGGAACAAAACGTTTGCCGGCCGCTCCGCCAGCCGCCGCATGAAGTACGGGTACCACTCGCGGCCAAAGGGAACGTAGACGCGCACGTTGTATCCTTCGCGCACCAGGCTGCGCTGCAGGTCGCGCCGCACACCATAGAGCATCTGGAACTCAAACCGGCTCGGCGCAATCCCTTTCTCGGTTGCGAAAGCTTTGGCAGCTGCAACCATGGCCTCGTCGTGCGTGGCCAGGCCGTGATATGTAGAGCTATCCAGCAGCAACTCGCTGAGCTTGACGTAGTTTCTGTCCACGTCTGCCTTGACGGGGAAGGCGACCTCGGCAGGTTCTTTGTAGGCGCCCTTGCACAACCGCACGCGGATGCCTTCGGCCACGAGTTGCTCGATATCCGACTGCGAACGGTAAAGATAAGCCTGAATGACAATCCCTATCGAGTCGCGCAACTCCGAGCGCGCATGAAGCCGGCGGACAATCTCCAGCGTGACCTGGGTCAGCGAAGAGTCTTCCATGTCGATGCGCAGAAAATTGCCCAGTCGCTTGGCGTGTGTCGCCAGGCTCTCCGCGATGCCCTCAGCCAGCTTGGGGGAAAGCTCGAGCCCCATCTGCGTCAGCTTCACGCTGATGTTGGAGTTCACCTTGCGCGCGTCAATTTCGTCCAGCAGCTGGTGGTAGATGTCGGCCGCATGCTGCGCTTCTACTTCGGAACTGACGCTCTCGCCCAGAGAGTCCAGTGTCACCAGCATGCCCTGGCGATTCAGATTCTCCGCCACGCGCAGCGCATCTTCAATTTCCATCCCCGCCACGAAGCGCGAACTCATGCCGTGGCCGAAGCGGGAGTTCTCGCAAAAATTGCGCAAGACTCGATTGCGGGAGAGAGCAATAAACAACGAACGTAGAACGGGCATGACGCGATCCTGGCGGCTAGAAGGGTCGCTAAGGCCGTTCTGCCGTACTCCCAAGTTTCGCATAGTGGGCCACAACAACATCTGCTGAGCGATTCATCACGTGGGACTTGCGAACGCATCGGGTTAGGGTGGCGCTTCAACCGGTTTGCGCGTGTGCAATCATCAAAACAATGGGAGCAATCGCAACATCTCGCGGGCTCTTGGCTGGACTGATCCCTCTTGGGCTCGCCTTGGCCGCAGTCATCGGCAAAGCGCAGACCATGCCTGCCACAGAGGGAGAAACGCTCAGCGGCCATCGCATGGTTCTGGCACAAGCCGTTCAAGGCCACGCTTCGATCGTTATCGGCAGCTTTTCGAAGGATGCCGGATCGGCCTGCGAAGAGTGGTCCAAGGCCATCCAAGCCGACCCCGCGCTGGCCGCGGTTACCGTTTACCAGGCAGCCAATCTGGAGCGCGCTCCCGGCTTTGTCCGCGGCATGGTCAAGTCCAGCATGCGCAAACAAACGCCCGTTTCAATCCAGGACAGATTCATTGTCTTCACGCAGGATGACGCGCAGTGGCGCAGCTACTTTGGCGTCACAACCGACAAAGACCCTTATGTGGTGCTGATGGATGCCTCCGGCCAGGTGCGCTGGCACGGTCACGGGGCCGCGGCCGGTCTCGAGCCGCTCCTGAAAGCTGCGTTGAAATAGACTCGTGGGTCCTGCACCAATTTTGGGATGCCCCAGGTCTCGCCTTTGAGGGCTGGGAATCCACAACTCTCCATCGCACTCACTGCACCTCGACCACCGTGCTCCCATGCGGCGGCAGCGTCACACTGACATCCTTCGCGGGCTTTCCCGTCTCCATCGTCCATGCATCTTCTGCCGCATGTTTGCCATTGTCCAGGCCAAGCTCCTTCCAGGAGGCGCGCAACGTCACCGGCTTGCTGTCCAGATTGAAGAATGCGAAATACTCCGCATAGCCGCGAGCACCGGGTGTGTTGATGGTGGCTCTCCACACCCGCGCGTTCTCAAATCCCGCCGGCAAACTCGCCGCATCCACAGGCCTGCTGAGCGTCGAATTCTGATCGATGAACAGCAGCGTCTGGTTGGTGATCAGCGAGCGCGTATAAGCATCCAGCTTGGTCATGTTGGCGCCAAGAATCAGTGGCGACCGCGACACCGCCCACAGCGTGTACTCGGTCTTCTCCTCATCGGGAGTTTCGCGCGACTGGCGCGCGTCACCCCAGCCGGGGTGCGGTCCTAGCCAGCCAAAGGGAAGCATGTCTTCATCCGGCCAGCTCCCCGGCCCCACGTACGGAACCCATTTGGCCAGCCGGTCGAACGCGTCGCGAATCCCGAAGGGAAACTCGCCCGCTCCCAGTTTGTGCTCCGCTGTCCACACATCCCAGTGGTCGTCGGCGATGCGCCACATCTGCGCGTGCTCGGCGACATAAGCAGCGTTGTCGAGCGAAGTTGGGCCGGGAGAAAGGCTCAGCACAATGGGCCGCCCGGTCTTGCGGATGGCCTTGGCGATCTGGTCGATCTCCGTGGGCCTGTAGGGATGGTCGCTGATGCAATCGACCTTGATGAAGTCCAATCTCCACGCGGCGTATTTCTTCATCATGGAGTCGTAGTAAGCCTGGCCCGCGGCATTGTCCGCCACGCCCCAGTTTCCTTCATCCCATGGGCAGGGCGAACTCTTGTCGGCTGCATCCACAGCGTGAAACGCCGAGCCAGCGATGGGCAGGTTTTCTTTCACCACCTGGCGTGGAATGCCGCGCACGATATGGATGCCGAACTTCAGGCTTTTGGAATGAGCCCAGTCAGCCAGCGGCTTGAATCCCGCGCCATTGGCCGAAGAAGGGAAGCGATTCTCCGCCGGAATCAGAATGCCGTTTCCGTCCCACACATACTTGCGCCCCTCAAGCTTGTCGGCGAAAGGATCCTGCATGTACCAGCCTTCGTCGATCACGGCGTACTCCCATCCAAACTGCCGCAGGCCGGCAAGCGCTGTGGCGTTGGCACGGTAGCCGGCTTCGTCGATGGTCAGCCCGTAGGCATCCCAGCTATTCCAGCCCAGCGGCGGCGACGGCGCTGGATTCTGCGCGGGCAGCCGCGTCGCGCACGACACGGCAAGTACTAAAGCGGCAGCAAGAAAATTCCGAAAGCGAGTCATGCGGAAATCGTATACCAGCCACGTAAACTCTGGCCCTCGCCGACCTGCCATTGACTTCGGCCGAATGGGTCGGGCAATCCGTGGTTCAGCTTCGTCACGGGACGATCAGGCTTCCGTGCGATAAGCTGGTGCGGGGGATTCAATCCATGCGTTTGCTTGCCTTGGGCCGGTTTATCGTATCGTCCCTGGCCCTGGTTTCCGGCCTCGGTCTGGCGGCTCAACAGCCTTCTGTCGCATCGCGGCCAGCGTCTGTCTCAAGCGCGCCCAACCTCCCGGTCCTCCACGTAGAGAACGGTCCAAACTCGGCCGCTGCGCAAGCCCAGCATTACGTGGTGCTCGTTTCTCTCGACGGTTTTCGCTGGGACTACGCCAGGCGCGACGGCGCCACACATTTATTGGCTCTCGGCAAGCAGGGTGTCTGGGCGCCCGAAGGCATGTTGCCCAGCTATCCCTCGCTTACTTTTCCCAACCACTACACCATCGTGACCGGCCTCTATCCCGAGCATCACGGCCTGGTTGCCAACAGCTTTTATGACGAAACCAAGCAGGCGTCCTATGGCATGTCGCATGCGGCGGCCGTCACCGATGGCTCCTGGTACGCCGGCACGCCCTTGTGGAGCCTGGCGGAAAGCCAGGGCATGCGCACCGCCTGCTTCTTCTGGCCCGGCTCGGAGGCCAAGATCGCCGGATTCCAGCCCACGTACTACCTCAAGTTCGACGACAAGATCGACGACTCGGCGCGCATCCAGCAGGTTCTTGCCTGGCTCCGGCTGCCCGCGGAAGACCGGCCTCACTTCATCACGCTTTACTACTCCGAGCCGGACCACGAAGGCCACTTGTTCGGCCCTGACGCTGCGGAGACCAAAGCCGCCGTGCACAAAGTCGACAGCCTCATTGGAGAGCTCAAGGCAGGCCTCGATGCGACCGGCTTGCCCATCGACCTGGTGGTGGTGAGCGACCACGGCATGGCCAAGACGCAGGGCGGCTGGATCACCCTTGACCAATTCGCGGATCTGACTGGTTTTGACACTGTCGGGGCGTTGCTATACGGGAAGACCGAAGAAGATCGCGCGCGCGTCTACAACAAGCTCAAGCAAGCTTCGTCGCAATTTGTTGTTTACCGGCGCAAAGACGTACCGGCAGATCTCAACTACAGTCAGAATCCGCGCGAGGGCGACCCCGTCGTCATCGCCGCCGGCCCGTATGCCATTCGTGCCCACGCCCCGCCCGAAGGCAAGCCGGACTCGCCGCCCAACCCCGGCATGCACGGCTTCGATCCGCGCAAGGTGCCGGAGATGAAGGCCAGCTTTTTTGCCGCCGGACCCGATATAGTTGCAGGCAAGACTGTGCGCCCATTTGAGAATGTCAACTTGTATCCATGGCTGGCCCATTTGCTCGGCCTCAACCCTCCCAAAACAGATGGAAGCTTGAATGTGCTGGCTGGAACCTTGCGTGATGGCGGGGCTGAGCCAGAGAGATGAGTCCAGAATAATGAGCCCTGAAGGAGCTCGCCGAGAATGAAGATGGTGCTTGGAATCGACGGCGGAGGCACTCGAACGCGCGCCTCAATCGTCAATGGGAATCAGGTTCTGGCTCACGGTGAAAACGGGTCCATCAAGCGCCTGCGCGTGGGCGCCGAGGCGGCAGAGGCCAACCTGCGCGCCTTGCTCAAAGACATCTATGGGCAGGCGGGCATAAGCACGGTCGCCGCGGCCTCCTGTGGCGTGGCCAGCTGCAGCCTTCCCGGCACCGTCGAGTGGATTACGGCGGTCCTTGAAGATTTCGGCGCAGCTCGTTGCGAAGTGGTGGGAGACGAAGTCATAGCCCTTGACGCGGCCTTTCAAGGCGGTCCCGGAATTTTGCAAATCGCCGGTACGGGCTCGAATACGATTGGCCGAGCTCCGGACGGGAGCCGCGAATGCGCCGGCGGCTACAGTTCGCGCCTGGGCGACGAAGGCTCAGGCTACTGGATCGGCCTGCACAGTGTGCGCCGCGCCCTGAATGCCTATGATCGCGAGGAGCCCACGCAGATTCTCGACAAAGTGGGCCAGATCTGGGGCACGGCGACTCTTGAAGACCTGGTCAGCCTGGGCGATAGCACACCCGGCCCTGACTTTGCCGCGCTGGCCCCGGCCATGAATGAGCTGGCCGAGGCCGGCGACGCCGTCGCGCTCGGTGTTTTGAAGAAGGCTGCCGAGGACCTGGTCGAGTTTGTGCTGCTGGTGCGCTCGAAGTTGCGCCGCAAGCACAGAATCGCAGGAGAAGTTCCCGTCGCCTGGACCGGCGGCGTAGTGGAAAAAATGCCCATCGTGCGCGAAGCCTTCTTCGCAGGCCTCAAAGCCGCAGCCCCCGCAATGACCGTGGGAAGCGAATCGGTGGTGTCACTCGATGGCGCCATCTGGCGAGCAAAGAGGCTGGCCGAAGCGAGCAACTGAGGCTCGAAAGAGAAAGTCAAGATCCGCGGTTGCCACGGCAGGTTGGGTGCCCCATCCTCGGCGCGTTCTTGTTTTTGCGCCTAGGGTGGGAAAGCAAGAACCTTAAATCAATGCGAATCTGCCAGTATCCCATTCACAAACGAAGCCATCAACCTTCCCATTGAATCCACAGCCACCAGATTCGCGGCCCCGCCCACAACCAGCGACCCAGCAGTCCCGCCAAACCCTGTCATTGCGGCCGGATTCGCCGTCAGCAAGCGCAGACCCTGCTCCACCGTTGCACTCGTAAACTCCATGAAATTGGTCAGCGCTTTATCCAGCGTGAGCACGCTCCCCGCCAGCACGTCGCCAAGAGTAGCCATGCCGTTGGCCACCTGCACCGTCAGGCCGCCGAGTTGGTAGTCCCCGTCAGGCATGCCGGCGGCGCTCATCGCGTCGGTGATAAGAATGGCGCGCTCCAGTCCTTTGCACCGCCACCAGATCTTGACCATCTCCGGCGTATTGTGGATTCCGTCGCAGATCAGCTCAGCGAACAACGAATCCGTCGTCAAGACAACACCCAGGATTCCCGGCTCGCGATGATCGAGCGCGCGCATGGCATTGAATGTATGCGTAGCGCTCACCGCGCCCGCCGCAAGTACGGCGCGCGTCTCCGCGGCGGTGGCGTTCGAGTGCCCGATTGAAACCCGCACGCCCAGCTTCGTGGCGTGTGCCGCCAGTTCCGCCGCGCCTGGCAGCTCCGGCGCGAGCGTCATCAGCCGGACGTGTCCTTCCGCAGCTTCGAAGAGACGGTCGAATACCGCAATGTCCGGCGCACGCAGCAGTGCCGGCGGATGAACACCCCGCTTCAGGTGGGATAGAAACGGTCCCTCAAGATGAATACCGATGGGCCAGGTCACTGGCTCGGAGGAATCGGGCGCCCGCGCAATCAATTTGGCCAGTCCGCCGAGTGAGCGCAGCGTTGCATCCATCGCAGCGGTAACGGTGGTTGCCAGATAACTGCCTGTTCCATGGCGGGCCAGAAAGCGGCCCATGGTCGTGAGAGCTTCGGGCGTAGCCTCCATCACGTCATGGCCGGAACCTCCATGAATGTGTATGTCAAGAAATGCAGGGGCCAGCGTGGCGCCGGGGAAGTCGAAGACCTGGCCGTCGCGCGCTTCCGGAATGACTCCATTGTCGCGAGAGTGAATCGAAGCGATCAGGCCATCTTCGACCAGAACCGCCGGATGGTCGACCACGCTGGTTCCGTTCAAAAGCTTCGCCGCAGTCAGTACCGTGCGCATGTCAAAAGACTACTCGACTGGAGCGGCCTCTCGCCTGCATTCACGTTCTCCAGAATTCACGAGCATTCAATTGATGAGGAGTTTGTTCTCTGGCCCGCGCAGACCGGCCAGCGCCTGGGAGGCTTTGAGCGCCGCCTGGGTCGCGGCCAACTCCGCCTGGCAGAGGGTCAGTTGTGCGGATAGCTGAGCGAACTGCGCCTCGAGATACGTTCGTAGATCTTCGATGGCCTTTTCCAGCCGCTGATGGGAGGCAAGCTGCTCCGCCTGGCTCGCTTGCACTGCCTTCAGGTTGGGCAGGATCATATCGGAGAGCAGCAGGGAAAGAGAAGCGAGAGGATCGTCCATGAGTGAATTCTAAGCACAAATCGCCCGAAACGCGCCATTACGAATTCCCAGCGGGCGGTAACGGGGTCACCAGGCTTGCTGGTGCCTGAGCACCAGTCGCAGCGTTTTCAGCAGCATGCAAACGGAAAGGGGCAGTTTCAATATGGCATTAAAGCAAAATAGCCGCTCGCTTTGTTAAGGTTTTCGCATGAATATGAAGTCTCTGTCGGTGCTAGCCAGCACGGTCCTGCTCCTCGCGGCGAGTTCTATCCGGTCTCAGACTGTGAATTTGCCCACCAGCAAACAGCTGATTGGCGAGATTCCCGGCCATCCCCAGCGTTTGAACAGCTTGCCCATGTCGATGGCCGTCTCGCCTGATGGCCGCTACGTGGTCACCGTCAATGCCGGATACGGCACGTATGAGTCGAACTACGACCAGTCTCTCGCCGTCGAGGACACGCAGACCGGCCAGCTCCTCGACTTCCCCGATGACCGCACGCTGGCGCGGGTGGCCAAGCAGACGCTCTATTCAGGCCTCGCTTTTAGCCGCGACGGGAACCATTTGTATGCCAGCCTTGGTTCCGTAACCGACCCGCTCGGCACCGACAAAGACGACACCGGCAGCGCCGTTGCTGTTTACAGCTTCTCGGCCGGAAAGATTTCTCCGGAGCGCCTGATTCACCTCAGCCTGCAGCAGCTTGCGCCGGGGCGTGAGACCAAGTTGATCGGCGAAATAGACGGCGACAAGGGCGTTCCTTTTCCGGCGGCCATCGCTGTGCTTCCACCCGCCAACCCCGGCGGCGCCGAACGCTTGCTGGTGGCCGACAATCTTTCCGACGATGTGCTGTTGATCGATTCGGCGAGCGGCGCCGTTGAGAAGCGCTTCGACCTGGCCGAAAGCGATGCGGTGCCCTCCACCTACCCTGTAGCACTGGCGGTCCCGCGGCAGGGCGGGAGAGCATTTGTCGCGCTGTGGAATTCGTCTGAGATCGTTGAACTCGATCTCGAGAAGGGAACCGTCGGCCGCAAACTGGCTCTGCTCAAGCCATCCAATCCCGTGGCTCCCGGCACGCATCCATGCGCTTTGGCCTTCTCCCCTGATGAAAAGACGCTTTACGTCGCCCTCGCCAACCGCGACGCCGTGGCTGCTGTGAATGTGGGTGCTCAGGCCGGCCAGGCCCAATTCTCAATCAAGGGTTACTTCGACACACGTCTACCCGGTCAAAGCTTCTTTGGCGCCGAGCCGGAAGCTCTCGCCGTCAGCGCAGACGGCCGGCGTCTATACGTGGCCAACGCCATCAGCGATGCCATTGCCGTCATCGACACGCGCAAACTCACCGCTGCGGCAGCGAAAAAAGGAATGGTGGAACCTATCGGCTTCGTTCCCACCGAATGGATGCCCATGTCCATGGCGTTTCTGCCTTCCGCATCTGGAGGCAGGCTCTACGTTGCAACCGCCAAGGGCCACGGAACCGGGCCCAACAAAAGTCCGCAGCCAGAGACGGAAACGACCCGCAAACAGGATTACCACAGCCCCACCACTTACATTGCAACGCTCCTTCACGGCTCCTTGGCCACACTCGATGCAAGCGAAATTGAAAGACAATTGCCGCACTGGACTTCGGTAGTGCTGGAGTCGAATCGCATGAAGGCAGCCCAGGAGAAGATTGCCTTTGCCGGTGGAGCCGAAAGCCCGATCAAGCACGTCATCTACATCATCAAGGAGAACCGCACCTACGATCAGATCTTCGGCGACCTGAAGAAGGACGGCAAGCCGGTCGGCAATGGCGACCCAAGCTTGACCATGTATGGCGAGGAAATCACACCCAACCTGCACAAGCTCGCGTTGCAGTTCGGCGTGCTGGATAACTTCTATGACTCGGGTGAAGTTTCCGGCGACGGGCACGTATGGTCCAACGCCGCTATCGGCACCGATTACCTTGAAAAAACCTGGCAGCAATCTTATCGGGGAAGCCAGCGCACTTACGACTTTGAAGGCGTGGTGGCCGACGGCGTGCCGCTCCTGCAGAAGATTCCCGACGTGAACGAGCCGGCCAGCGGCTACCTGTGGGGCAACCTGGCCGCGCACGGCAAGACGTATTACCATTTTGGCGAGTTCATTGCCACGGTTTTTTGCAACGAGGTCAAGACAGCCAATCCGCAGCAGGGGCCGATGCTCGAAGGCGGCAAGTGCGCCAAGCCGGAGATCGCTCCCGGCGAACCATTGCCCGATAATTGGGGTGGCGGCGTCAACAAATGGCCATGGCCCATCCCGAACATGGCCAGCAACACAGCCACCAAGCCTGAGTTGGTTGGCCACTTTGCCGAAGAGGCGCCGGACTTCAACCTGCAGGTCCCCGACCAGATCCGGGTCGATATTTTCCTGCGCCACTTGCAGGGCTGGCTCGCCGACATGCAGCAGGGCAAAGACACCATGCCCAACTTCGTGATGCTGCGCCTGGGCAACGACCACACGGCGGGCACACGGCCCGGCGGTCCGACACCCAAGTCTTCCGTTGCCGATAACGACCTGGCTGCGGGCCGCGCGGTCGACGCCATCTCTCACTCGCCCTTCTGGAACTCGACAGCTTTCTTCATTCTGGAAGACGACGCGCAAAACGGAGGCGACCACGTGGACGCGCACCGCAGCCTGGCTCTGGCAATCAGCAAATATGCTCCGCACAAAGCCGATGGCACGCCCTTCGTCGACAGCCGCTTCTACTCCACCGTCAGCGTGGTACGCACCATGGAGACGCTGCTGGGCCTGCCGCCAATGAACAACAACGATGCGCTGTGCTCGCTGCTGTCGAGCCTCTTCACCGGCCCCGGCGATCAGCCGGCCTACGCAGCCGACTACGTCAACCGCGACAACAATCTCATCTACACCGCCAACGCCAAGAACGCCGAGGGTGCACAGGAAAGCATGAAGATGGACTTTCGCCATGCCGACCACGCCGATGCGCGCAAGCTAAACGTGATTCTGTGGAAGGATGCCATGGGCAATGCACCTGTCCCGGCGATGATCAAATCGCGGCCGAAGAAGGCCGCCAAGGACGACGACGATTGAGGGCGCGCGCAAACTGCCTCGCTCGACACAAGCCGGGTGCCCCAGGTCTCGCCCTAGAGACCTGGGAAACAACGAATGTCAATCAGCCCTCTGGCCAGGGAATTAGACTATCGCAATGACCAAGCGCATTGGCGTCCATCTGGGCACAACCGGCGGAGCTTCGAACTCCGTCGCACGCGCGCGTGAAATCGGCGCCAACACATTCCAGTTCTTTTCCTCCAGCCCGCGCATGTGGCGCGCACCCAAAGTCGACCCCCAGCAGGCCGAGCGCATGCGCTCGCAGCGCGCGGCACTCAACGTGAGCCCGCTGGTCATTCACACCAGCTACCTGGTGAACGTCTGCAGCCAGACCGAGACAGTTCGCGCCAACAGCATAGCGGCCTTCCGCGGAGAGATCGAGCGTGCGCTCGACTGGGGCGCCGAATACCTTGTCCTTCATCCCGGCTCGTGGAAAGGCCTCAGCCGCCACGAAGGCCTCAAGCTTGCGGCGGACTCCATCACCCGCGCCATCGATGGAATCGCATGGCAGGGAACCGGCTTTCACATCCTGATTGAAAACACTGCCGGCGCCGAGTTCTCGCTGGGCGGCAGCTTCGATCAGGTTGCCGAGCTTGTAACGCTTCTCAAAACGTGCGCACCCATGGGAGTTTGCCTGGACACCTGCCACACGCATGTCGCCGGTTACGACATGGTGAGCGATGAGGGCTATGCCGAGACCATGAAGCAAATCGCCGCGACAGTCGGCTTCGAAGATGTTCGCGTGTGGCACTGCAACGACGCCAAAGCTCCGCTGGGATCGAAGCTCGACCGCCATGAGCACATTGGCCAGGGAACCATGGGCGTTGAACCGTTCCGCCGCCTGCTGAATGACCCGCGCTTTGCCCACGCCGCCTTCATCGCCGAGACTCCGGTGGACGAGCCGGGCGACGAAGAGCGCAATGTCCGCGTGCTGAAGAGCCTGGTTGCCCGAGCCTGATTGAACGAACCTGTA
>JBEKVS010000025.1:0-27455 GCA_049513795.1 Occallatibacter sp.
TCTGTCAGCGGCTTCAAGCTTCCGCCCAGCACCCTGCTCAACACCGGCGAAGCCCCGCTCGCCGTGAAGGAAGACATGCTTCGCGAAGAGGCGCGCGTGCTGGTCGAGAAGTGCGGCGAGTTCGATGTGCGCGGTACGGTAGTACAGATCAATACCGGACCCATGGTAACGACGTATGAGTTCAAGCCCGAAGCCGGCGTTAAGTATTCCCGCGTAACCGGCCTCGCCGACGACCTCTGCCTGGCCATGCGCGCCGAATCCATCCTTATCGAGCGCATGCCGGGCAAATCGACCGTCGGCATCCAGGTTCCCAACCACGACCGCGAGACCATCCATCTCCGCGACGTGCTCGAATCGGAGATCTTCACCCGCTCCAAAGGCAAGCTCTCCATCGCCATGGGCAAGGACATCAACGGCCGCATCGTCCCCGCCGACCTGGCCACCATGCCCCACCTGCTCATCGCCGGCTCTACAGGGTCGGGCAAATCCGTGGCCATCAACGCCATGATCATGAGCCTGCTCTTCCGGACCACCCCCGCCCAAGTCCGGCTCATTCTCGTCGATCCCAAGCGCGTTGAATTGGGCATGTATGAAGGCATTCCCCACCTGCTCACGCCCATCATCACCGAGCCCAAGCTGGCCGCCAACGCCCTGCGCAACGCCGTCCGCGAGATGGAGCGGCGCCTCAAACTCCTGGCCTCGCGCGCGGTGCGAAACATCGACCAGTACAACAAGCTCTTTGAAGGCTCCATGCCCTCGCTCTTCGAAGAATCCGAAGACAACGAGCCGCTGCCCTTCATCGTCATCATCATTGACGAGCTCGCCGACCTGATGATGCTTGACCGCGCCAACGTCGAAGAGTCAATTACCCGCTTGGCGCAGATGGCTCGCGCCGTCGGTATTCATCTCGTGCTGGCCACGCAGCGGCCCTCGGTCGATGTGATCACCGGCCTCATCAAGGCCAACGTGCCCACCCGCATCAGCTTCCGTCTGGCCACAAAAGTCGACTCGCGCACCATTCTCGACACCAACGGCGCCGAAGCTTTGTTGGGCCGCGGCGATATGCTCTTTTTGCCTCCCGGAACCAGCCGCCTGATGCGCCTGCATGCGCCCTATGTGAGCGAGAAAGAGACCGCTGCCGTGGTCGACTTCTGGAAGGCGCAGGCCCAGGCCGAATACGTCGAAGGCTTCCTCGAAGCGCCCAAGGACGAGCGCGCCACCGTCGACGGCTCCAATCCTGACCCTGACGAGAACGACCCCATGTTCGACGACGCCGTGCGCCTGGTCTTCGAATTCGGCAAAGCTTCGACATCGCTGTTGCAGCGCCGGCTCAGAATTGGCTACGGCCGCGCCGCCCATTTGATCGACTTGATGGAGCGCGACGGACTCGTCGGAGGCGCCGACGGCTCCCGTCCGCGCGAGTTACTCAAAGCTCCCGGCTGGCTGCACGAAGTAACGGCGAACGACTAACTCGATACCGCGGGTTTCCTCCTTCCACTGACGCTGTCATCCTGAGGCAAACAAGGCTGTCATCCTGAGCCGAGGAAGTCGAAGGACCTGCTTTTGCTTCTGGGCTTGTCAGCAAGCTAATCTGGGTGCCACGCCCGCCGCGTTTTTGCCTTTGCGGCCAGGGTTGGCCAAGGTGGGAAACCACCCACCCTGGCTCTGGTAGCCCGCAATGAAGCTCTCCTTCTCCATCGCCACGGCCGACGACGTTCCCGAGTTAGCCGTCCTGCACACGGCCGTAGCCGATGACCTCACCCGCCGTTATGGCCACGGTTTCTGGTCATCGCATGCAACCGAACGAGGCGTGCTCGGCAGCTTCCGCTACGCCCGAGTCGTTGTCGCGCGCAAGGGAAAAACCCTCGCCGGAACCTTGCGCCTGGCCAACAAGAAGCCCTGGGCCATCGATGTCTCTTACTTCACGCCCGTGAAGAAGGCCATCTATCTCACCGGCATGGCCGTCGCTCCCAAGCTGCAGCGGCAAGGGATTGGCCGGCTGTTGCTTGAGGAGGCCGTAGCCCAGGCCCGCGCCTGGCCAGCCGACGCCATCCGGCTCGACGCCTTCAACGCTGACGCCGGAGCAGGCGGCTTCTACGCGAGTTGCGGCTTCCGCGAAACCGCACGCGTCGTCTATAAGAAAGATCCCCTGATCTATTTTGAGTTAGTGCTGAGTTAGCGCCGAGCTAACCCAGCGGCCCGAAGGAAGCTAGATGGCATCCGACAACGGCGTTTTCGAAGAGTAATCCTGACTGCCGCGCGTAACTCGTTGTCGATAAGTGGCGTGGGTTGCTTCGTCAATCGAGAACCAAATGTGAAATCATGTTTGACGGGTACCTTACCCTCTCATCCGCTGAGCCGCGAGTTTCTGCGAAGGAGGATTCCGTGTTCAAGCGTACTCTCGAATTTTTGCTGGCTGCCTGGGTGACCACAGGTGCGTTGTGGGCAGCGAGCGATCCATTTTTCGGAAAATGGAAGCTCGACCCCTCCCAAAGCAAGGAGTCCCACCTAATGAAGATCGAAGCCGCCGGCCCAAACAGCTACGTCTTCGACTTTGGCGGTGGTGGAACGGAGACGATTGTGGTGGACGGGACCGAACAGCCCGGCCACTCAGGAACCGCCGTGTCGGTTACCCCCGTCGAGCCCAATACTTGGAAGTTCGTCCGCAAGAAGGACGGGTTCGCAGTAATGACGGCCATCTTCAAGCTTTCAGCGGACGCCAAGACGCTGACCGATAACTTCACGGCCTCCCGGCCCGATGGGTGGACATTCAGCATCGATTACGTGTTCGCGCGAACGGCAGGGAGCTCGGGTTTCGCTGGCAGGTGGGAAAGTTCGAACGAGAAGATAAATTCAGTTTACGAACTTGAGATTCAGCCTTACCTGGGAGACGGCCTCGCACTCATGCTTCCTGCGGAACATTCCGCCAGAAAGATGAAATTCGACGGGAAGGATTATCCAGTCCAGGGCGCCGAGGTTGCGCCGGGCTCCGCGTCGTCGGGACACCGGGTAAACGACCATACTCTGGAGATAACCGACAAGATCGACGGCAAGACCTCAGACACGGAGCGGATCACGCTTTCTTCCGACCTGAACACGTTGACGATGACCGTCCTGGAGGAGGGTCACAGCAAGCCGGACACATTGGTGTTCAAGCGGGAATAGAAGAGGGCGCGGGTGATGTTTTACCAAGCCACTATTCTGGGTGATCGCCTAATCGCCACACCACTCATCGAGAGTCAATCAGTGCCGAGATGTCGTGTTTTGGGAATGTAATCCGGCAGGCCTGGCCGAAATTGCGAGCGCCGCCCGCCATCCCCGCATCTATTGCACAAGGAGCCATCCACGATGAAGAGTGATCACTCCCTGTGTGCGCTGATCGTCTGCCTGCTGGCGATTCCCTCGCTCAGGGCGCAGGAACCGGCGGCTTCGGTGGAGCTGCCCAGCCGCCCGTTCGCCATCAAGCAGACGTGGACCATTGGCGGCACGGGTCCGTGGGACTACCAGACGATGGACGCCAAGGCAGGGCGGCTCTACATTGCGCATGGCCATGCGGTGCAGGTGGTGGACGTGGCGGCTGGCACCGTGGTGGGAGAGATAGGCGGTCTCGGCGAAGCGCACTGCATCGCGCTCGACGACTCGGGAGAGTTCGGCTACGTAAGCGACGGCACGGGCGGGAAGGTGGTCGTCTTCGATCGGCGCTCGCTGAAGACAGTAGCGGAGATCGAGAACATCCCCAACGCTCGCGCGCTGGTGTTCGAGCCGCAGACGCGGCTGCTGTTCGCGGTGCGCACCGACCCGGTGACGGCGCCGGCCCAGCCCCCACCCCCGCGTACCACCCGGCACATCACCTTGCGCCCGCAACCTGGCCCGCCGCCTCCTCCCGATCCTCACGCCGGCTCGTCCATTACGGTGATCGATACCAGGACGCGCGCCGGCCTGGGACAGCTTCTCCTCTCCGGCCGCCTTGGCTATGCCCTGGCAGACAGCCGCGGCAAGATCTATGTAACCGTCACGGATCGCGACCAGATCGTGAGCTTTGACGCCGCGACGGCGGCCACACTGCTGCACCAACCCTCGAGCCAAGCCGCTTCCGAGCCCGACCCTGCGCCCGCGGAACTGGAGAAGACCTCCGCTGTGTGGAATCCGATCGACTGGACCGACGCACACCCGACCCACGTTCATCTGATCTCTCCGGGCCGGCAATGCAGCGAGCCTCGGGGACTGGCAGTCGATTCGGCGCATCAGCGGCTCTTTGTCGCCTGCTCCAGCATGAAGCTGGATGTGTTGAACGCCGAAAATGGCAGCCAGGTTGCCACATTGTCCGTCGGCGCTGGAACGGATTCCATCGGATACGACCCGAACCGCAACCTGATCTATGCCGCCAATGGTGGCGCCGACGGAAGCCTGACCGTAATTCATCAGGGCGTGACCGACAGTTATGCAGTGATTCAAACTCTACCTACCCGCCAGCGGGCGCGCACACTCGCCGTCAATCCTGACACAGGCCTCGTCTATCTGGTTACCGACTTGCTCGGAGTGAAACTGTCTCAATCCGGGGGCATTGGCGGCCTGACCACCGACCCAGTGGAGGGCAGCTTCGAAGTGCTGGTGGTTGGAAACTGATTGCCGCCACGCCGAGGTCGTTGCGATCTCAGAACTGATTCGATTCCCCTGGATTAATTTCGAAGTTGACCACGGGCTGCGAGTGGCAAACTGTACGTATGCTCGACTTTGCCAAGCAGGATTTGCCGACGTTGCTTCTGGTTGACGACGATATGGTGAGCCGCGAGGTAATGGCGACTGTGCTTACCATGAGCGGCTACGCCGTCCACACCGCGGATGGCGGGGCCGCGGCTCTTACGCTGCTGAACGGGGGCGGGTGCGTTCCGGGCGTGATTCTGATGGACGCCCAGATGCCCGGTTTAAGCGGGGTCGAGCTGATCGGCAAGCTGCGCACCTGCTGCGGAGCCCGGCTCTATGTAATCAGCGGCAGTGACGCCGAGGATGAGGTAATCGCGGCCGCCGACGGATTCCTGCTCAAGCCATTCTCCCCGGAAGCATTTGCCAGGCTGCTTGAAGACCAGATAGCTCAGTCGCAGCCTGCTTTGCCGGCCGGTCTCGACCCGACTGAAGTCGTCGTCAACCACGAAACCGTTGCCCGGCTTCGCGAGATGATGTCCGATGCCCAAATCCGCCAGATCTTCGAGGCCATTTTGGCCGACCTGGGCCGCCGGACAGACGCTCTGGAATCCGCCATCGCCCAGGCGGATTGGCCTGAAACCCGGTGCATTGGCCACGCCATTAAAGGCGGGGCAGCCATGGCCGGAGCCGAACAGCTTTCCCGGCTGGGCCAGTTGATCGAAGCGGGCGCCTTGGAACCCCGCGCATCCAGTTTGGGAGTTAACCAAGTGGATAACAGTAATCGGATCATCGGCGATTTGCGCAGCGCCGCCTTAAACCTGCAGCGTATTCTGGATGCTGAATTCAAACCTTAGATCACACAAGTTGCTGGAGGTTCTCCGTTCAAGTGGAAAAGCCTATCCGAATTGTTCTGGCGGACGACCATCCTGTGGTCCGCATCGGCGTGCGCAATATGCTCTCGGAGAACGACGGCTTTGACGTAGTAGGCGAAGCCACCGACGGCGACGAAGCTATCACGCAGACCCTGGAGCTTGAGCCCGATATTCTGCTGCTCGATTTGCAAATGCCGCGCCTGCCCGGCCTTGAAGCCATGCGCGCCATCATGAACGGAACGCCGACGGTCAAGATACTTCTGCTTACATCTACCATCACCACCCAGCAGATTATTGAAGCCCTGCACATTGGCGCACGCGGCATTGTGCTGAAGGATGCCCTGGCCAGCCACCTGCAAACTTCAATTCGCACCGTCTACAGCGGCGACTATTGGATCGGCGGCAAGCGCGTTGTGAACCTGGTGAGCGCTCTGCACGACCTGATGCAACAGGCGGTTGTGCCACAGCGCAAAACCTATGGGCTGACCCCGCGCGAACTGGAGGTTGTCGGTTGTATTGTCGAGGGCTGCTCGAACCGCGACATCGCCAAGCAATTCACGCTGAGCGAAGAAACGGTCAAGCGCCATCTCTCGAATATCTTCGACAAGACTGGCGTTTCTACGCGGCTGGAACTCGCCCTGTTTGCCATTGCGCACCACTTGGTCGATCCACAGTAACAGCGCCGTCGCAAGAATACATTTTGCGGCCGGAGAAGAATCCTTCCCGGCAGTTGGAATAAATTGCCGGAGCTCCAGTTCTATGCAGTGAACACTCCATCGAGTGAACCCCTGCCGAAACAAGGAGCGCCATGAACAGACTTTTCTCTTGCTCGTCACATCCCTCCACAAGGCGTCCCCGATCCATCCCGCTGCTTGGCCGGATGGCGCCATCCTGCCAGTCACAAAGGTTGACTGAAGTGTCTGCAATCGGTGAAGGGTACGGGCTTCAGCCCGTAGTTCATTGCCCGCCAATCACTGGGCTTCAGCCCCTGGGAAGGGTTTATTGGGGCCTGCATTCCCTCAGCGGCTAAAACCGAGAAGAAAAACAGGCCCCCAAACTGCGAGTTGAAGGCCGTACCATTCAACACACCAGGTATCTGGATAGCTCCTGCGCTACACTGTTCGTGCCGTGACCCATCCCTTCGGCGATACCGGATCATTCGAAGACCTGGCGATGCCGCAATTCGCCAGCCTCTATCGCTTTGCATGTTGGCTCACGCAGGACCGCGCAGCCGCGGAAGACCTGGTGCAGGAAACATTCATGAAGGCCATTAAAGGTTTTCCGTCATTCCAACAGGGAACGAATTTCCGCGCCTGGATTTACCGCATTCTGCGCAATACATTCCTGACTTCCCAGGCCGGACTCAAAGCTCACGTCTCTCTGGATTCGGATGACGATGGACCGATAGAACCCTCCACGGATGAAACTCCCGAATCGCATCTTCTGGCTCGGCTGGAGGGCGAAACGATCCAAGCCGCGCTTAAACAGTTACCCGTCAACTTTCGCGAGATTATTCTCCTTTGCGATCTCGAGGAGATGAGTTACCAGGAGATCGCATTGGCCATCGGCGTTCCGATCGGCACGGTCATGTCGCGTTTATCGCGCGCGCGCAGAGCCATGCGCACGTTGCTTGCGGGAAGGCTCCAGGGGGTCCCACTATGACCTGCGAACTCGATCGGGACCGGCTGGACGCCTACGTCGATGAGAGTCTTCCACCGGAAGAGCTCGCGGCGATGGAGGCTCATCTGCGCGATTGCCCTTCGTGTGCCTCCGAAGCCATCGCCCGCATGCAGTTGAAGCGGGCTACGCGAGCCGCTGGTGCGAGTCTTGCGCTGTCGCCTGAGTTCCGCATGCGGCCGGAGTTTCGCAGTGCATTGCAGGCTCAAATGCAGAAGCGCTCGCAGCCGCTTTGGAAGTCGGCGAGGCTGCAATGGCTGGCGGCGGCGGCCTTGGCGCTTTCGGTTGTAGCTGTTTCCTCAACTGTAATCGCTCGTTATGTCGCCCGCACCCAGGCTATTGCCGAGTTAGTTGACATGCATGTAGCGACGACGGCCAGCGCTAACCCGGTGGATGTGATTTCAACCGACCGCCATACCGTAAAGCCATGGTTTCAGGGCAAACTTCCGTTCACCTTCAATCTCCCCGAGTTACAAGACTCGCCCTATAAGTTATTGGGAGGAAAATTAGTCTACTTCGAGCATAACCCGGGCGCGCAGTTACTCTTCGAGTTACGCAAGCACCAGATCTCGGTGTTCATCCTACAGGATCAAGGAAACACAGCAGCGCTCGATGCGCGCGTCTCCGCAAAGACCGAAAAGGGTTTCAGCATGGAGACATGGAGCCAGGCCGGCCTACGCTATGTGATAGTCGGGGACACCGGAGCAAGCAATCTGCACGCCCTGGGCGATCTGCTGCGCGGCGCAAACCGCTAGCAGCGTTTCACATCGATCCATGCTTCTTAAAACTGGGATTTTCAAAACTGCCAACAGCAGTGCTAGGGTAGAGCGGTGATGAATTCGCCAACTGCCGATGTGCTCGGCGAAATTGGGCTGCCCATTCCCATTCGCGATCTCGCGAGCAAGACATGGGATGTGATTGTCATTGGCGCAGGCCACAATGGCCTGGTGTGCGCGGCTACACTGGCGCGTGCCGGCAAGCATGTGCTGGTAATCGAGAGCCGCCAGCGCGTGGGCGGGGCCTGCACCATCGAGGAGCCATTTCCTGGCGTGCGCATGTCGCCCTGCGCGTATCTCGCTGGCCTTCTGCATCCGCTCGTGATCGAAGAGTTGGAGCTGCCGCGGCGCGGCTACGTGTGGACGCCGGCAGTGAATGGATTGTTTGTGCCTTTCCTCGATGGCTCGAGCATTCAGCTGTGGGACGACGACGAGCGCTGCACTGCGGAGGTGCGTGCTCTGGCTCCCGGCGACGTTGAGGGCTGGCGCGCGATGGGCGATGTAATCCGGAGGTTGAGAGACGCATTGCGGCCGTCGGAGGCAGGAGACGTCTCTCGCGATGTATGGATCGGCGAGCCCCCAACTCGGGATCAATTAGAAGACCGGCTTGGCAACGATGAGGAAGCAAAGTCCGTCCTGTTCGACTGGTCGATGGCGGAGTTTGTCGAACGCTATCTCGAAGATGAGCGCTTGCAGATTGCCTATCTTGGCCAGGGAGTTATCGGCACCAATGCCAGCCCCTTCGACAAAGGCACCGCCTCGATTCGCTTTCATCATTCTTCTGGCCGGCTGGGCGGGATGGCGGGGATGTGGGGCTACGTGCGCGGCGGCATGGGGATGGTGTCGTTTTATTTTTGCGATGCGGCGCGTGAAGCCGGAGCGATGGTTGTTTCGGGCGTCCCGGTGGCCAGAATTGTGCCAGGCGAAGGCGTGGAGTTAGAGAGCGGCGAGCGGATTTCATCGCGCGTGGTCGCCTCGAACGCTGACCCGCGACAGACTTTGCGCCTTCTCGGCAGCGCTGCCGATTCAGGATGGCGCACACAGGTAGAGCGGGTTCCAATCGAAGGCTGCACAGTCAAGCTGAACGTACATCTGCGCGAGTTACCTAACTTCGCGGCGCGGCCCGGCGTGAGTCAGCCACATCATTGCGGCCAGATCAACGCGCCGCTGACAAAGGCCGAATGGAAGGCAGGCTTTGCCGCAGCGAAGCGGGGCGAGTTACCGGAGTATTTGTGGTGCGAGCTTTACTTCCAGAGCGCGCATGACTCCTCCATCGTTCCCGCGGGCGAGCACACCATGAGCGTGTTTGCGCAGTACGTGCCTTACAAGTTCGCCCGCGGAACGTGGGATGAGCGGCGAGAGGAAGTGCGCGCATTAGCGATGAAATCGTTGGCGCGCTTCTGCTCCAATATCGAGAGTGCCGTGATCGATGCGCAGGTGCTGGGTCCGCCAGATATCGAGCAGAAAGTTGGACTGACGGGCGGGCATATCTTTCAAGGCGAATGCCTGCCGCCGTACATGTGGGCCAATCGGCTATCCGCTCGCACGCCGATGAAGGGCGTGTACCTTTGCGGCGCGGCGACGCATCCCGGCGGCAGTGTGATCGGCATCAACGGGCGCAACGCGGCCATGGCAGTGTTGCAGGATCTGAGAAAAGACCAGGGAAGAATTTAGCTGCGCGTCCTCGCTCGCTCTGCTATGCTGCGCCGTACATGGACGCCGCTCCAGCACTCACTGCAACAGCAATCCCTCCTCCGGCACTGAAGCGAGGGATCAGGTTCCGCGACCTGGTGCTGTTCTATGTCGTGGTGGTGCTGAGCGTGCGCTGGACGGCCGCTGCGGCAACCGCCGGGCCGAGCATTCTCGTAGTCTGGATCGCCGCCCTGACCTGCTTCTTTATTCCGCTCGCAGCCAGCGTGATGGAGCTCTCGTCGCGGCATCCTGACGAGGGAGGCATCTACGTCTGGACGCGTGAAGCCTTCGGCGACTTTTCCGGCTTTATCTGCGCGTGGACTTACTGGATGAGCAATCTGCCCTTCTTCGCGGGCGTGCTTTACTTTGGCGCGGCATCGGCGCTTTTTGCCTTCGGTCCGCGTGCGCAAGGCCTGGCGCGCAATCCCATTTACTACGTGGCTTTCGCCGTGTTCTGGCTGGGCTTTATTACCTTGCTCAACATTCGCGGAGTGGACGCAGGCAAGTGGCTCAACAACGTTGGCGCTCTGGGCAGCATTGTCCCGTTGACGGCGCTGCTGCTGCTGGGCGTAGCTTCCTATTGGCGCTTCGGCGCGGCGATACACATCACGCGAGCCAGCCTCGTCCCTCACTGGTCGCTCGACAATGCGGTCTTCTGGTCGACCGTGTTTTTCGCGTTCAGCGCCATCGAGGCCGCCTCAGCCATGGGCGACGAGATTCAGAATCCGCGCCGCGCCATTCCCTGGGCGCTGCTGGTGGCAGGGTGCATTCTGGCCATCGGCTACATTGGCGGCACTGCGGCGCTGCTCATCACGCTTCCCAGCCAGGCCGTGGCCGGACCGGATGGATTTGTGAACGGCATTTCGATGTTGGCGCAAAGGCTCGGGTTGAGATGGATGCTGGCGCCGATGGCTCTTCTGGTGGCGTTGAATTCGGTCGGTGGAGCGGCGGCCAATCTGTCTTCAACCGCGCGGCTACCCTTCGTGGCCGGAGTCGACCGGTATCTGCCGCCCGCCTTTGGGTGGATTCACCCGCGCTATCGAACGCCGTGGGTGGCGATTGCTGTTTATGGCGCGGCAGGCATTGTGGTGGCGCTCCTCGGCCAGGCGGGCGCCACGGTGCGCGAAGCCTACAACTGGCTAATCAGGATGTCGGTCATCTCGTTGTTTCTGCCCTATCTTTTTCTCTTCGCCGCCATGATTCGTCTGCAGAGCCGGCCCGCGCCACTGGAAGCCCGTCGTGTTATCGGCGGCAAACCTGTGGCCATTGCACTGGCATCCATCGGTCTGATGAGCACAGCGGTAACCATCGTCCTCTCCGTCATTCCCGGCGCGGACGAAACCAACAAGCCGCTTGCGGTGGCCAAGGTTCTCGGCGGGACAATGGCCTTGGTGGGGTTGGGCGTCGCGGTCTTTGTAGTCTCGCGCATCAAGGCGCGCAGCGGCATGGGACCTGTCGCCCAGCCGCAATCGTCTCAAAGGAGATAGAGATGGAAGTCGCGTTTCTTGGCCTCGGCAACATGGGTTCCGGGATGGCCAATTGCCTTTTGAAAGCCGGGCATACCGTCCGCGTGTGGAACCGGACCGCGGAAAAGATGGCGCTATTGGTAAAAGCCGGAGCCGTGGCATGCGAGAGCGCAGTTGACGCTGCGAAAAACGTGCCGGTCGTATTCAGCTGCCTGATGGATGACAAGTCGATTCAGAACGTCTTCGGCGGCCCGGCCCTCAGCGAGACAGAGCAACGGTCTTCGGATGGCGTGATTGCGCACATGGCTCCAGCCGCGATTCATGTTTGCGTAACCACAATATCTCCGCAATGCGCAGATTGGCTTGCGGAGCGGCATGCGGCAAATGGCAGCAGGTATGTATCAGGGCCGGTGCTGGGGCGTCCGGACGCTGCCGCTGCGGGGACACTCCTCCAGTTTCTGGCCGGCGACGCGAGCGCCGTTGAAGAAGTGCAGCCGGTTTGCAAAGCGTTTGCGAACACATTCGTTCCGCTTGCTGGGCCGGCGCGCGTGGCCAACAGCCAGAAACTCTGCGCTAATCTCTTCATTGTCTCGCTGGTGGAAGTGTTCGCCGAGTGTTACACATTTGCCGAGAAGACCGGGGCCTCGAAGGAGGTGATGGCGCAGTTCTTTGAGGGTGCGTTTGCCCACCCCGGCTTACAAGGCTATGCGCGCCGGATGAAGGACCGCGTCACGGACGGCAAAGGCGGGTTTTCGATGCGTGGCGGATTGAAGGACGTAAGGCTTATGCTGGATGCGGCGAGGAATGCGGGCTGTCCGCTGGAGATTGCTGAGCTGGTGCAGGGGAAGATGAGCGTAGCTATGGAGCGCGGGCTTGCCGATGCGGATTGGAGTGCGATTCAGCAGGTGACACGCACGCGGGCTGGGTTGGACGCATGACGATCGGTCTGGCCTTCATGAGCCTGCGAGGCCTGAACCGCCCGTATCTTTTGCGCGTCGAGGAACACAGAGCATTTGCTCGGCGATGTGTCGGCCAACATATCGGAAAGGTGGCTGACTTTGGATAGGATGAAGGAATGAGCTTGAAAGGTAAGATCGTTTTCATCACTGGAGCCAGCGGGGGTATAGGCGCGGCGACCGCCCTGGCCTTCGCGGCTGAAGGAGCACGTTTGCTGCTCGCCGCCCGGCGCGCGGGTAAGCTGGCCGAAGTCGCCTCCAAGGCGCTCGAATGCGGAGCGGCTGCAGTCCACTCCATCGATCTTGATGTGCGGCATTATCGCGCCGTGCAGGACGCCATCGACAGCCTGCCCCCGCAATGGGCTGAAATTGATGTCCTGGTGAATAACGCCGGTCTCAGCCGCGGGCTTGAAAAGCTCTATACCGGCAAGGTGGAAGATTGGGACGAGATGATCGACACCAACGTCAAGGGGCTGCTCTACGTGACCCGCGCTGTGGTGCCCGGCATGGTGGTTCGCGGGCGCGGGCACATTGTCAACCTGGGCTCGACGGCAGGTGTGATCGCCTATCCCAACGGAGCGGCCTACTGTGGCAGCAAGGCCGCTGTGCACCTCATCAACGACGGTCTGCGTGAAGATTTGCTCGGAACACCGGTGCGCGTCACCAGCATCGATCCCGGGATGGTCGAAACGGATTTCAGCCTGATTCGCTTCCACGGCGACGAGGAGCGAGCTGCCAAGGTCTACAAGGGTCTCACGCCTCTTACGCCGGAAGACGTTGCCGACGCGATTGTCTGGGCGGTCAGCCGGCCGGCGCACGTGAACATTGCCCGCGTAAGCATGACCACCATCCACCAGGCCAACTCGCTGCTGTTTCACCGCGAGCCGCAGTCCTGATTCAAGCTGCCCGACTCAAGCGGCGGGGGTACTTAATTCATCGCGTCCAGTTGTGCTTCGATCTGCGCCAGGGCCGCTTCAAGTGCCGACCGCCGCGCCGGGTTCGATGTCCGCTGCGACAGGATGTTTTCCCGCTGCAGAGAGAGCGCCTGCTTCTGCCGTTCCCTCACCGTGCGAGCCTGGTCGGCCGCCCGTCGCTGGTCTTCGCTGACAAACTCGTTGCCGATGTTCGCCAGCGGTTGAGGCATTGCTGCATGTGCCATCTGTTCCTCCACGGATTTACTTTCCCAACCACGCGCCATATCTTCATTCTACGGGGAATTGTCAGGATTGCACCCCTTGAATTGAACTAGATCCCCCGAAGACCGAAGGAGCTGTCATGCACGTTTGGCAAATTGCATCATTTGGCGTTGATTCTATGGAGTTTGTGGAACGGCCCACGCCTGAGCCGGGGCCCGGTGAAGTGCTGGTGAAGGTGCAGGCCGTTTCCTTCAATTTCCGCGATCTGCTGGTCGTGAAGGGACTCTACAACCCCAAGCTCAGGCTGCCCCGCATCCCGGTTTCCGACGGCGCGGGCGAAGTTTCGGCCGTGGGAGAAGGCGTCACGCGTTGGAAGGTGGGCGATCGCGTAGCCGCGATTTTTATGCAGAACTGGATCGATGGGCCGCCCACAGCCGACAAGTCGCGTGGCGCACTGGGCGGCGATATCGACGGCATGCTGGCTGAGTACATTGTGCTGAAGGAGTCCGGGCTGGTGGCGATTCCCGAGCACCTCAGCTTTCAGGAAGCCGCTACGTTGCCCTGCGCCGCGGTTACCGCATGGAATGCGCTCTCGGTCGGCGACCTCAAGCCGGGCGGCACGGTGCTCATCCAGGGAACGGGCGGCGTGGCCATCTTTGCCCTGCAGCTGGCTCGCCTGCGCGGGGCTCGCGTGCTGGGCATTTCAAGCAGTGACGAAAAGCTGGAACGCGCCTACTCGCTCGGCCTGGATGCCGGCATCAATTACAAGGAGAACCCGGACTGGGATCGCTGGGCCATGGACCAGACCGGCGGCGAGGGCGTCGATCTGGTGATCGAAGTGGGTGGCGCAGCCACCTTGCCCCGCTCGCTGCGCGCACTGCGCATGGGAGGCGCCATTTCCCAGGTTGGCGTGCTCACTGGCACGCCCGATGCAGCGGCGTTTCCCATTGCGTCTGTTCTGCACAAGCAGGTGTGGCTGCAAGGCATCTACGTCGGCTCGCGCAAGGATTTCGAGAACCTGAACAAGGCTCTGACCCTGACGCAGTTACGGCCCGTGGGAGAGAACTTTCCCTGGTCGCAGGCGCGGGAAGCACTGGCGCGCATGGAAGAAGGTTCGCACTTTGGCAAGCTGGTGCTGACAGTCGCGTAGAAAATCCGCCGCAGCTTGGACCTTCCCCGGCAGTCAAGTGTTCCGCTCCGTCCGGGCAAACGAAGGGGCTTACCGTGTTATGCTGCGAACACGCTTTTCAGCAGTTCCTTCCCCTCCCCCACTCCTGGAGAACGAAATCATCCGAAAGAGGAACACCATGCAGAAGACTCTCCGTTTGGCGCTTGTCGCGTGCCTCATGCCGGCGCCGATGCTGTTAGCGCAGAAAGAACTAAAGGGATCATTTCCATTCAACGAGACGATTCATATCGTGCAACAGGCTGCCACCGACGGAAAATGCGGAACCAGTCTCTCTGGCGCGGTGAGTTCTGCAATCATCAACGACACGGGAATATGGACCTTCGATGGCAATGGCCACATGACCATCGCCGATCACGGCGCGGAGATTACCGTGAATCCACCCACCGATGCTTCGCAGGTAGTTGCCGAGGCAGCGGAGTGCAAGGGAAGCTACTCCTGGCTCGACAAGAGCACTCTGGACCTTCACTATCGATGCTCGCTGGACCACTTCGTCAGTTATTTCCAGGTTCACAGCATCGGCAAGGTCACGCCGTTCAACATCCTGGTCGAGGTCGCGGCCAACCCCGACGGAACGCCGGGCGTTTCGCCCTATATATACAAGGGCGAGACAGTAGGCTGCTCCAACGTATTGGAAAACACGGTGGTGAGCCTCACTGGTCCACCGGCGGATAACGACTAAGCAGATTCCAACACCTGCTCTTGCCGGCCAATCCAGCTAACAACCTAGTCAGCTCAAGGGCCAGCAGCTCAAATTCGAATCGTTCTTGTTTCGATGGAATCCCCGGTCTGAGCCTTCAGACCGGGGATTCCGCCGCGGCCCCGTGCCGTCACGGTCGGCGCCCGGAATCCCGAGATCCGCGCTCGCGCCGCCATTACGGATTTAACCCAAAAGTGGCATACGCGCAACAACGTTTTATCCCCTGGCTGCGTCTTGAAGCGTGTAGTAATAGACTTGAATCAGCCGTTCGGCGGTCCCAACGGCGGGATGAACCGCGGGCCGGCGCAACGCCGAAACACAAATCCGAACCGTAAAGTTATTTGCATTGAAACGATTACCCGATTCTTTCCACGAGACCCACCGAGGGGAACCAGAATCTTGCGGCACAGCGCACAACTCGCAACCCGGTGCGGCCACTTGAAGAGCGAGCGCCCATTGAGTTGGGACGGCTCAAAGAAACTGGGTGGCTCGCGGCTTCAGCTCGTTGCCATTTTTATAGCCCCTGCGGTCCTGTGGTTGGTTTCGGGTTGCGCCAGTGCAGGTGTGACTGCCGCTTCCTCCAATTCCAGCTTCTCTATCTCGCCCGGAATCACTTCCATCGACACCAATTGCACCGGATGCAATGCAACCAGTTCCAAGGGAACCTCGGTGGAGCAATTCACCGCCACGTTGGCCAGCGGAGAAACTGCCGCAGTCACCTGGTCGCTCTTGGGCGGTGATGCCAACAGCGGACCAGGGTCAATCTCCAGGTCGGGACAGTACACGCCGCCCAGCTACCTCACCGGCGATAGCGCGGAAGTGGTTGTGACGGCGAGGCTGAACGCCACTACGCTGGCCACGGCCGTGCTAACCGTGACGCCAGGATTCCTGCAGCCGCTGACTCCGGAGAATGCCGCCCTGGGCCCTAACGGCCAGACAACCGTCACTGGATTACTGGCTGAGGCAGGCGGAACCAGTTCAATCTCCTTTGCTCTTGCCAACACGGCTTCAGGAGGCACAGGCGGGCCAGTGTTAGGGGGGCAGGGCTCGTTGAGCCCGGTCACCTGCCAGCGTAGCAAGCAGGCATTCACTTCCTGCTCTGTGACCTATTCCGCGCCTTCAACCATTCCGTCCACAGGAGTGACGTATGTAGTGGCAACAGTAGGGAGTACCTCTTCGAAGACCAGTGCGGCGCTGTTGCTGAATGGCGCCGGAGTTTCGAGCACGCCCGCTGCCCACCAGGCGCAAATCACACCACTGGCGCAGCTCGGCGCCTCAGGCGGCAATAGCGTCGACTACGATACGCAGGGAAACCAGGTTGCGGACTGTTGCGGGGGCACGCTGGGAGCGCTGATCGAGGACGGCTCCGGCCGGCAGTTCCTGCTCAGCAACAACCATGTGCTGGCGCGTAGCGATCAATCGAGCATTGGCGACCCGATCGTGCAGCCGGGACTGATCGACAACAACTGCACGCCTTTGAACGAAGGCTCGGGAGCCATGCAGGTTGGCTCCCTCACCGCCTGGCTGCCGCTCAGCTCGAAGGCCACCAATGCCGATGCAGCGATTGCCCAGGTGGCGGCGGGAACTGTCGATCCAACCGGCAGCATTCTCGAACTGGGCTCGCGCCAAACCGACGGGACGCTCGCTGCGGCCCCACCCGGCGTTTCATCAACGGGCGGCAAGGGCGAAGCTCCAGTTTTGGGGCAGATGGTGGCCAAGAGCGGCCGAACCACTGGCCTGACGTGCGCCAGCGTCTCGGCTCTCGACCTGGATGTGAACGTCGACTACTTCCAGGATTGCGCTGAAACCAAGCCCTATCTAACCAAGACCTTTACACGGCAGATGGCCATCAGCGGCAACCAGTTCAGCGACGCCGGCGATTCAGGTTCGCTGGTTGTGGATGCGGCAGACGCGGAACCGGTGGGGCTGTTCTTCGCCGGCGGCGTGGATGCACTGGGAGTAAGCCAGGGCGTAGCCAATCCTGCCACCGATGTGCTGGATGAGCTGAGTGCGCTGGCCGGCTCAGGCGCCAGCTACTCTTTTGTGGGCGCCGCCGATCATGGAGTAAGCTGCTTGAACTATGGCGACAGCGCCGTGGCTCAGGCGCAGGAGCGCTCGCTCAGCGACGCGGAGATCACGCGCACGCAACAGGCACTGACACAGGCTCGCTTGCTCGTGAACCCGGCTGCGGGGATCTTGGGCGTAGCCACCGGGAAGAGCAGCGATCATCCCGGCGAAGGCGCGATCCTCATTTATGTAGATGAGGCCATGACGCCCTCTGTACCGGCCGTGGTGGAAGGCGTGCGCACCGCCGTCATTCCCACCAATGCCCACGCGGTGGCGCTGGGTTCGGCGGGACAGACTCCGTTGGATGCAGGACCGGTTTCCGTTTCCGCAGCGACCCTAAGCCAGGCAATTGCAGCCAAAGACTCAAACGCGCGTACCATGATGCGGCAGAATCCGTCATTCTTCGGAATCGGCGTCGGGCAGAGCATGGACAATCCCAAGGAAGCGGCGCTGGTGATCTACGTCGACCGTAAGAAACTTCCCAGCCAGTTACCGGCTGTTGTCGCCGGACTTCGCACCCGCTACGTGGTGATGGACCGGCTGCATGTCACGCGGTCCTACGCAGCGGCACTGCCTCCAGCCCCGCATTGCATGTCGCGGCCCGCGGCAACCGAACATGACGGCGAAGATCCTCTTGGAATTAGACAGCCGCGCCCGCTCGGCCTCAACTGAGTGTCTCTACTGGCCATTCTCGCGGGCAAAACTCAATAGCTCGAAACCGGCTGCGGCCGCCTACCGGATCACCCGCGCAAAATCTATATCGGGATGGGGCGCTCCTTTTCCTGTCTCCAGATATTGCTGCAGGCTGACCAGATAATAGGCCCATCCGGTCGTGGTGCGTGCAAACCAATCGTCAGCTTCGGCGAAGCCGCGATGGGCGAGCAAAAGGATCGTCCCGTTTCCCTCCGCGCGCAGTTCGAAGGTGATAGTCGTACCCGTCCAGCCTCCGGCATTCGCAGAGAGCGTATGCCAGCGCACGTGTTCTGACGGCATCAGCTCTTCAATGCGCACCCTGGTGATGGATTTGCGATCGTAAAAGCGAAACTCGCCGCATCCGCCGGCGAGAGAGTCAACGTCGGCGTCGCGCGTCCACCAGTTGCGGATGCCTTCGCTCGTGGAAATCGCGCGAAACGCTCGCTCCGGCTCGGCCTCAATCTTGATGTAATGCAGAATGTCCGGCATGAGTCGTCCTGGTCATGAATGGGTGCGGTCAATTCTTTCCATGGCATCTTCTTCCATGGCCATTTGGCGCACGTTTCGCTCTATCCGACCACCTGCCCGTGACCCAGCCAGCGGCGCAGATAGGCTGCCTGGCCCACGTGGTAGGTCTCGTGCCAGGCCATAAAACCGAGCAAGCCGCCGAGCGTTCCATCGATAGTCGGCATCTTTTCTGGAGCAGGCGCGGACAATGCCTCCACAGAGGCATCTTCCATGGCCCTGGTCAACTCCGACTTCACCTCGCTCCAGGCTTCCAGAATCTCTTCCTGCGAAGGATACTCGCTGGCGTCGGCGAGCTTGGATCCGCGCGCGAACAAGGGCAGCCAAGGCCGCGAGAACTCCGCGCCGAGCGACTTGAGAACCAGGGAACGGGACCACACCAGGTGGCCGGCGATCCACAGCATGGGGTTTGAAGTCTCATTGGGGCGGGTCTGCCACTCTTCTGGGCTGAGCCCTGCGAAACTCTTTTCCAGCGTGCCGGCGTTGGCTTTGTAGCCGGCAGCGGCAGTGGCGATGGCGGTCGGGACGGGCATGGCTTTCTCCTTGCTGGTGATTGAACTGGATTCTTTCCTCAATTGCGCATTGCACAATTCTATTGATGTATGACGTTGGGCATGGGGAACATTTGGAACTGAAAACCTTTGTCCGCAAGCATCACGGGGCCGTTCGAGATGTGGCCGCGCGCCTCATCCACATCGGCCGCGCGCAGCACTCCCATACCCCATGCGCCGCCTGGTTCGGCCACGGGTCCGACCGCGATCGCCATACCCTCAGCGAGTTTTTCGCGCCAGTAGATTCCATGCACGCGCGTCAGATCCCGTTCGTCCGCGCTGGCGTCTCCACCGTCGCCAGCACGATTCCCTGCTCCACATCCGCGATTGCGCTTGCCGGCTTGGTCGCGCTCATTCCGATCCCCCGGTCTTCCGTTCGAGATGAAGTTTCAAACTGGCGAGGTTGTGTTGCCAGAACATTCGATATTCTTCAATCCATCGCGCCACGTCGCGCAGCGGCTCAGGCTCCAGCGAGTAGCGTCGCTCCCGCCCGCAGCGACGCTCTTTTACCAGGTGCGCCGAGCGCAGCACGCGCAGATGCTTGCTGATGGCCGGACGGGTCTGGCTGAATCGCGCAGCAAGTGAGTTGACTGGAACCGGACCGGCTCGCAGGTGGTCGAGGATCGCACGGCGGGTAGGATCGGCGATGGCCCGATAGACATCCGGGGGGATGGCGCTCGACGAGGCCGACGTGAGATGCGTAACCATACGGTTACTTAATAATCCATTCGCAATCGGCTTGTCAACACCAAAAACTCCGTCCTTGAAGTCTCGAAGGCTTGAAAGCCAGGGGGATTAACATGTCCGAGCTGGATCGAAGTGAGGGACGCAAGCAGATGGGGCGAAGCGGGTCATGCCGCCTCGCCCGTGGGCATTTCGAGAGAAGGAATGCTATTCGACCGGCCGCGCCTTGCCGCTGCGCAGGCTTTCGAGAATGATGGACTTCACTTGGCGATCCGCCAGATTGGCCAGCTTGCCCTGTTCGGCGCCAAGGAGTCCCTGCTGGGCGCCGAGACGGCCCTGTTCCTCGCCCAACTTGCCTTGCTCGGCTCCAATCTCGCCCTGCTTGGCTCCCACTTCACCCTGCAATTCGCCCAGCCGGCCCTGCAGATCGCCTAACTGGCCTTCAAGGTCGGCAAGCTCATCCTGGCTGACGGTGCTTCCCTTCTTGGCCTGCAGCTTGGCTACGGCATCGTTGATTTTGGCCATCTCTTTGGAGATGTCGGGCGTGGGGATGCTGGCCTGCTCCTGCTTCCGTCCCAGCTGCTCCTGCTGGCGGCCGAGGGCCTCTTGCTTCTTGCCCAGTTCTTCCTGCTGACGGCCGAGTTCCTGCATCGGCATGTACATGGCCTGGATCTGGCTCACGATGCCTGGATCGTCGATGAAATAAGATTTGCCGTTGTGGGTGAACCATAGGAATTTTCCGTTGGTCAACGTGCGAACCTTGTCGATCATCGCCGGTGTGTCGCCGTCATGCCATTCTCCGGAGAAGGTAACGCGCTGGCTGGAGTCGGTAATCAGGGCATAGGAATCACCATCCGAGGAATACGAGTAGGAGTAGCCTTTGCCGACGGACGTGCCGTGACGGCCCTTCATGGAGTTGCGATAGGAGCGATCATCGTCGTTATCGTCGGGATGCGCCGGGGCCTGGTCGTCGGCTGCATCGTGAATCTCTCCCACCGCGGGCGGCGCGGCTGGAGCCGTGGGAACGACAGCGGGTGGCGCGACAGCTGGCGGCGCGGATGGAGTGGCTTGCGGCGCAGACGCAGTATCCGGCGGCGTGGCGGGTGGTGCGGGCGTTGCAGGTTCCTGCCCGGCAGGCGCTATGGCGGCAGACGAATCTGCAGCTGGTGCGGGCGCTGGGTCGGGAACTGCAACCGGAACTGGCGCGGCCGGAGCGGATTGGCTCAGGGCGGATTGGCCTGAAGAGGCTGCCTCAACACGAATGAGTGCCGTGGCCACAAAAAGCGCCACGGGAACGAGCAGGACAGCCAGCAGGATACGGCGGCGGCTGCCGGCGAAGGCCTGACGGAAGCTGACTTCATTGAGAAGCCGCTCGATGCGATGGGAGAGATTCGTGGTGCGTGCCATGGCAACTCCAATAGCGGTGGGGCGCGGCAGAGCCGCGAATTCAAGCAGAACCTGCGCGTAGGTGGCTCGGCTGGTGGCTTCCTGCAAGCCGGCGCGGTCGCTGATGGCTTCGCCCAAGTCGCTTAGCTTGCGCTTCAGCCACCAGCCCAGCGGGCTAAACCAGAACACTGCCGCGTAGAGACTCGCCAGCAGCTGGAGATAGAAGTCGCCTTGACGCACATGAGAGCGCTCATGGGCCAGCACGATGCGCAGCTTCTCCGCGTCCCAATTCAGGTAGTCGGCTGGAAGCAGGACGCCGGAACCGACCGTGACCGGGGAAGGAATTGCGGAACTTGCGCGCAGCCTCAATCCTTGAGCCGGATCTGTCTCTGTTTGCTCATCGAAGGGCACCACCACCGGCTCGGCAGCCAGCCACATTCGCGCGGCGATTGCCAGTCCGTTGATCATGCGGAACAGCAGGCATGCCAGGACGGCGAAGTACAGAAGTCCCAGGAATGTCTGCGTGCTGAGCGAACGTAACCCGGCGAACCAATTGGCGATGGCGGCGGTGAGGCGACCGGTGGCCGTCCGACCCCACGGCAAAATGGATCCCGGCGAAACA
The DNA here is from genome assembly GCA_049513795.1 of Occallatibacter sp. GTDB lineage: Bacteria > Acidobacteriota > Terriglobia > Terriglobales > Acidobacteriaceae > Telmatobacter. The sequence continues at coordinate 21,634 of JBEKVS010000025.1, forward strand.
GGCTCCAGTGGCATGCGGGATTGCGATTTTGATATGGAGGGCGCGGGAAAGCGGTCTCCCGCTTCCATCTTCGCCTCTGCTGCACTGTAGAAATGCGGCGTCGCGGCAGCCGAAGCACCTTCAACCCCAGAGAACTGAGACTTTGATTCAGGAACCGGCGACGACAATTGTCGACCCTTGTCCATCGGCATTTGAAGCGCGCTGAGCGGCACACGGAACGAAGCCTGTGCAGGCAGGATCTGCCAGCGCATCACCAGCGGCACCGCAACTGCGGCCGCAAGCACCAGGCCCCAGGCCAGCTTTTGCGCAAGCACATTGCTGACGCGAAAGATGCGCAGACCTGTCCACACAGTCACAGCAACCAACAGCGCCCGCAGGGCAGCCTCAACCAACGCAGAGATCACGGTCTTCCTCCTTTGGCCTTTTGTTCGGCTCGGTCTTCCGGGCGCCGGGGAGCGGGGGCAATCTTCTGTGCGGCGGCGATGCGCTCGGCAAGCCTCTGCAGCTCGGCCCGATCCAGCACCTTGGAATCCACCATGCCCACCAGCAAAGCCTCGACGGACCCTTCGCAGAACCAATCGACAATACGTTTGACGGCGCGCCCGGCCACCCGCTGCCGCGTCTGCGCGGGGCGATAGAAAAATGTGCGGTTCTCGATCGAATGTTCCAGGTAGCCTTTCTCTTCAAGCCGCCGGAGCACGGTGCGAATCGTGGAATCCTTGAGCGGACGGCCGAGTTCCTCGCGCACCTGGTCCGCAGTAACCTCAGACAATCGCCAAACGGTAGAAAGAATGCTTCGCTCCAGTTCGCCCAGTTCCGATGGATCGTGACCCGATGCAGTGTTACCTGTCATAGTGTTACTGACTGTAGCACATCAGTCCGGTCAGCATGCAAGAGATTTCTTGGGGGCTACCAATACACTGTGGAGATGAGCTCTCGGCAATCGTCAAGGTCGCCGGTTGGCGGCAATATGCTTAGGCCGCCCGGTTGAAAGGCTCGATCTTCGGACGTTTCTTCTGCGATGCTTGCCACAGGTCGTAATCGGTCTGAAGTTCATACCAGATTTCCGCGTGGGTTCCCAGCGCGGCGGACAATCGGAGCGACATGTCGGCAGAGATGCCTGCCTTGCCATTGAGGACGCGGGAAAGCGTTGCCCGAGAAACCTGTAGATGACTCGCGGCAGACGTTACGTCAATGTCCCCTAGAAATTCAAGAACCACTTTGCCTGGGTGCGGTGGATTATGCATGCGCATCGCGTAGCTCCCCTAGTGATTGCCCTGATAGTCGACAACGATTACGTGCTCGCCCTCAAATGCGAATGTCAAACGCCAGTTGCCATTCACTTTCACAGCCCAATGGTTCTTAAGGTTTCCGCGCAAAGGGTGCAAACCCATCCCGGTGCATCCATGTCGTTCGCCATCTTCGTTCGCTCGTCGATCCGCTCTAGGCCTCGGCGGCGACCTGCTGGGCCTCGACCTGGGTCGATTGCAGATCGCCGGGTATGAAGATCGAGAAGACGCTTCCCGAGGCTTTCCCGTCTTTCGCGGTTCTGCTGCGCACGCGAACAAAGCCGTGGTGCTTCACAATGATCTCGTGGCTGACCCAAAGGCCGAGCCCCGTGCCTGTCACTTCCTTGGTGGTAAAGAAGGCTTCAAAGACGCGTTCTTTCACAGCCGGTTCCATGCCCGTCCCGGTATCGGCTACTGTGAAGCGGATCCCCGATTGTTCAGAATCTTTCCAGTTCCGCGAGCTTTTTGCCCGCACCAGCAAACGGCCGCCGGCAGTCGTCGCGTCGACCGCGTTGCCCACCAGGTTGGCGAATACCTGGCGCAGTTCCCCGGCAAAGCAGAATAATTCGAGTTCGGGGTCAAAGTCCCGCTCGACTTGAATGTTGAGCGTGTTCAGCCGGCCGTGATAAAGGCTGAGTACCGAGCCGAGCAGTTCACCCATATTAGCGCGGGTGGGCAAGGTGGATTGGCGATAGAAACGCAGCGTCTGCTGGGTGATTTCCGCGATGCGCCGCGCCTCGTGCTCGGCCATCATCACGTAATTCATCGCCGATTCATCAAGGTGGCAGAAGTTATGCAGCAGGAAGAGCAGGTTGGTGACCGCCTCAAGCGGGTTGTTGATTTCGTGAGCGATGGAAGCGGCCAGGCGGCCCGTCGCTGCCAGTTTCTCCGTGCGGCGCAGGGCTTCTTCGCTGCGCTTGCGGTCGCTCGCATCGAGGACGATCATTCCTACCCAGCGCACCTGTTGGGGTGTGGTTCGAACCGGATAGGCACTGGCCAGCCATGTCCACGGGCGTCCGCTTGATCCGCTCTGGCCGGTCATCTCCAGGTCGCGTACCGGCTGTTCGGAGGCAAAAACTCGCAACACCGTTTCTTCCAGCGCCGAGGCTGCCGGCTGTGGGAGAAGCTCAGGAATTGTACGACCCAGGTGACGGCTCAAGCTGACCCCGGTCATGTCGGCAAACACCTGGTTGACACGCACAAAGCGGCCGCGCCGGTCGCAGAAGGCCAAGCCGATGGGAGCATTTGCCAGCATGGAATCGAGCAGGGAGAGGGTATCGCTCAGCCCGGCGCGCTGTTCAGCAATCGATGCCACCATGCGGTTGAACGCTTCAATCAGGTCGCCGATCTCGTTCTCCACCGAAACCGGCAAGGGGAAGCTGCCGCTGGATTCGGGCGAGCTCATCAAAGCCCGTGTACCGCGGCGAAGTATGGCCAGCGGACGGGAGATAGATTGAGCCATCAGCAACACCAGCAGGGCGGAAGCGGCTATCCAGATAGTGCCGAAGATCATTGTGCTGCGCAGGATGGAATCGAGTTCTTCATAATCCCATTTCGGATCGGTTTCGACCCAGACATAGCCACGCACTTCGTTGGCTATTACGATGGCCTTCATACCCTCCCACCGGTTCTTCCCGAAGGCAAAGACTAGTGGCTCACCGTTTCCGGCAATCGGAATCTGCGCCCGCTCTTCCGGCTCGAGCGACGCGCGCTTTGCATCTCCCTGGCTTACGAAAAGAACGTTGCCGGCCGGATCTGTCATCTTGGCCAGAGCCACACTGGGCGCCTCGCCCATCATCTTCACCGACAGCCCCACCCACGTGGGGCGCTGCTGTTGCAGAGCCTCAGCGGCCTGAAGAGCCATGGAGTTGGCCTGGTGGCCGAGCCGATGCACCATCCGTTGATGGACTTCGTGGGCCTGCTGGCGGACGAGAAGCGCCTCGAAAAGGCCGATCGAAAGCACCTCCAGCATCAACAAGCCGGCTAGCATCTGCCATCGAATTGACCGCGGCCACCAACGCATAGTAAAGCCCCACATTCTTTCGCCCCGAGGTCAGTGCGCCTCACCGGCGCTCGATGCGCAACCGGCTTGAACGGGTTATCTTCTTAGCTTCGATGCAAGTGCACGCGCAATCTGCCGCCCGTGGAAGCGGCCGTTCTCAATGAAAATTTCATTCGTGCGCGATCCGGCCACAATCACCCCCGCCAGGTAAATGCCGGATACATTGCTCTCCAGCGTCTCGGCGTCGCACACCGGGCGCCGGTCCTGGCCCTCGAAACGCACACCCAACCGCTCCAGGAAATCGAAGTCGGGATGGTATCCGGTCATGGCAAAGACAAAGTCATTCGGCAAAGTCCGCGTGCCCTCGGGTGTTTCTACGAGCACGGCGTCGGGCGTGATTTCGACAATACGAGAGCGAAACAGCGCCTTGATCTCGCCGTTCTTGATGCGGTTTTCAATGTCCGGCTTGATCCAGTATTTCACGTGACGATGCATCTCGGCGTCCCTATGCACGAGCGTCACGCGCGCGCCGCTGCGCCACAACTCCAGTGCCGCAATGGCCGCCGAATTCTTGCCGCCAATCACCACCACATCAGTTGCGAAGAACGGGTGCGGGTCGTTGTAGTAGTGGTAAACCTTGCTCAAATCCTCGCCCGGAATCTGCATGTAATTGGGCAAGTCATAGTAACCGGTAGAAATAGCCAGCTTGCGCGCGCTTAACGACCCTGGCCGGCCAAAGCGGTCTTCGGTTTGCACGGTAAAACTTTCGTCCACGCCGCTGACACGCACCACGGTCTGGTACTGGCGCACGTCGAGCTTGTAATAGGCCGCCACCAGCCGGTAATACTGCAAGGCTTCGTTGCGGCTGGGCTTGGGATTCGGGCTGGGAAAAGGAATGTCGCCGATCTCCAGCAGTTCCGGCGTGGTGAAAAACGTCATGTGCGCCGGATAGTGAAACAGAGAGTTGCAGACGCATCCTTTGTCGACCAGAACCACGTGGAAGCCAGCCTTCTGCGCTTCAATGGCGCAGGCCAGGCCGGTCGGTCCGGCACCGATCACCAGAAGATCGAAGAGTTCCTCACCCGCAACCTCAGCTTCCGGTTTCAAGTCCTTCATGCTTCTAGCTTAGGGCATGTCGGGGATTGTTTGGGTCAGCGGAAGGATTGAGGCTGTCGTTGATCCTGATTTGGTAGAATGGTAGAATTATATGGTAGAAAGGTAGAAAATGAAATGGCCCTGAGCATCAAGAATGAGGAGGCCGAGCGGGTTGTTCGTGAACTGGCAGTCCGTAGAGGATTAAGCCTGGTAACCGCCGTTACCCAGGCCGCGCAGGAGACCCTCGAGCGGGACAAGGCAAAGACTGAAAGCCCCGCTGGGAAGCAGGGCCTTGCCGCCTGGCTTATGGATATAGCTCGTGAAACCGCGCCGCTCATGAACGACCGCCGGACGACCAAAGAACTCTTCGACGAACTTTACGATGAAGAGACGGGCCTGCCCAAATGATTGTCCGTAGCAAAGTGAATAGCCAAATACGCGGAGAAAAACACAACAGTAGAAAAGGCACAGCGATGAGCTTGAATATCAAGAATGAAGAAACCACCCGCATGGTCCGAGAGTTGGCGGCTCTCAAAGGGGTCAGCCTGGTTGGTGCAGTATCCGAAGCGGTGAAAGAAAAACTGGAAAGAGAGAAAGCAGAGCGGGATAAGGTCAAAGAAACCCGCAAGAGCCGTTATGACCTGCTGATGGACTTTGCGGACGAATACTCGAAAGGCGTCCAAAACCCGATTCACTCCTGGGAGATCGACGCTGAACTTTATGGCGAGGACGGGTTGCCGAAATGATCGTCGATTCATCTGCATTGATAGCCATCGTCACCAAAGAAAAGGATGGTCCGGCCTTAGCGCGTAAGATCGACGAGGCAGCAAGGGTTTCCATGTCAGCGGCCACCTACCTTGAAACGGCAATAGTGCTGGACAAACCTCGCGACCCAGCTCGCAGCGCGAGACTGGATGAGCTGATTCTGGATTTGGAGATGGTCATTGAGCCTGTCACATTCGAGCAGGCGCGCATCGCCCGCCAGGCCTATCGCGACTACGGCAAAGGCTCGGGCCACCCCGCCAACCTCAACTTCGGCGACTGCTTCAGCTACGCCCTGGCGCGCGAAAAGCGCGAACCCATCCTCTACAAGGGCGTTGATTTTGTGCATACGGATCTGCGATCAGCAGTCTAGGGATTTCAAAACGGTGTGAATTCTCGCCTGTCGGCCCCCAGCGCTTGCTACTGGCATATGTCTCTTGTCCTCTTCCGGCAGGACGGATACGCTCGTCTTCCATTACCCTAGAGAGTTCAGAGGGAACCTTCATGACCGTCATCCGCCAGGAAGATTTTATCGCCAGTGTCGCCGGGGCATTGCAATACATCAGCTACTACCATCCGCCGGATTACATTCGCAGCCTGGCCAAGGCCTACGAGCGCGAGCAGTCCCACGCCGCCAAAGACGCCATGGCGCAGATCCTCATCAACAGCCGCAT
>JBEKVS010000026.1:0-27090 GCA_049513795.1 Occallatibacter sp.
CGTTGAGGGCCTTTGAGTCAGGCTCGGCGGGCAGGGTTGTGCCCAGGGCCTGGGCGACCTCGACGATGCGATCCCACCGTTTCGGGGTGCGCACGACTCGGCGGATAGAAGCGATCCCCGCAACCTCGAATGTGCGGGCGGCGACGCCGTTGGCCGCAACCATGAATTCTTCAATCAGCGATGTCGCACGATTCTTATTCAGGCTCACGATATCGACGGCCTGACCGGCCTGCACGATGGGGCGGGTTTCCACAGTCTCCAGGTCAAGCGCGCCATGCTGAAAGCGGCTACCCAGCATGCGCTGCGCCGCTGTGTCCTGGAGCTTGAGCTGTGCGGCCAAATCATGGTTGGCAGAAACCTTGGCCGGCGCGGGCCCAGAACCCTCAAGCCACGCGCCAACGCCGTTATAGGCCAGTTGCGCGCGGTTGCGGACAAGAGCAGCGTAAACTTTGCCGTCAGACACCGTACCCGCCTGGTCGACGCAGAACTCAATGACGTGGGCCACCCGGTCTTCATTCTCGTTCAGCGACGTGATGCCTTCGGAGAGCTCGCTTGGCAGCATGGGAAACACCACCACGCCCGTGTAAACCGAAGTCGTCTCGCTCTTCGCATGGCCGTCGAGAACCGTCCCCAGGCCCACGCGCGCATCCACATCGGCCACGCCGATTAGCACGCGGATGCGGCCGTCGCCGAGTTGCTCGGCCCATTCGATCTGGTCGAGATCCTTCGAGGTGTCGTTGTCGATCGAGGACCACAGCAGACTGCGCAGATCCTGCGCGCCCGGGGCGGGAGGCAACTCAGGGTGGGCCTTGATCTGGGCTAGTTGGGCATCCGACCCAGCCGGAAATTCGGGCTGGAACCCGTGCTCGATCATGCAGGCGTGTGCGGCCGCAACAAGGTTGAAATGCGAAGGCTGGATGGAAGGCATGAAGGGAATCTGCTCCTGAAACCGAAAGGCCAGCCTACCATGCGGGGCTTGAGCCATGTCGGCGCGCGCGATTCTTTATCGAGCTTTAACCGGCTTGTAGAAGTCGACAAGATTTCCGTCCGGATCGCGGAAATAAATCGAACGAGTGCCCCACGGCTGTGTCGTTGGAGGCTTGACCCAGACCTTCACCAGATTCCCGAGCCTGCGATATTGGCCATCAACGTCGGCCACTTCAAATTCCAAAATCATGCTTCGATTCTTCGCGGCTTCTGCCGAGCCGGGAATGTATTTCTCTTGAGCTTCCGACGAGAAGATGGCCAGCACCCCGGCTGCGGTTCGAAATTCGGCATAGTCAGGCCCCGACCACTTTGCTTTCAGATTCAAGATCAACTCATAGAAATCGACAAGGCGTTTCACGTCGCCGGTGATCAAACAGGTGTGGGCCAAAGCTGGCCCGGCGCCAATAGAGGGATCGGACTTTTGCGGCGTCGCGAATGATCCACCCGCGCCCGCTGCCAGGATTACCATCATGAACCAAATGCGATGAGTCATCGCCGCGGCTCTCTCCCAGCTCGATCTTAATGCGCTTTATTGTGGCCGCGCAAAAGCCGCTGCAAGAAGGCGAACTCAGGCCGGCGAAGGGTTTATTGAGCGCTTACTGAATGCCCAGGTCGGCGAGTACCTTCGGCTTGGCCTCATCCACGGCAAGCAGGTTGTGGCAGGCAGCGCAGTCCTGCGTAATGCTGGTGCCGTTCTTGGCCGCGTGACCGCCGTCGTGGCAGCGGAAGCAACCCGGGTAGTTCATGTGGCCAATGTGGTTGGGATGCGTTCCCCACGTCACCTTCATATACGGAAAGACGTTCTGGCTGTAAAGCGTGACCAGTTCGCTGCCCGCGGCCTTGATTGCGTCAGCCTTTCCGGCCAGCACCTCTGGATGTTGCGAACGATAAAACGCTTCGAGCTGTTGAGGAATCTTGACGCGCGCTTCTTCCTCCGTGGCGTAATTGGCCTTAAGCAGCTGCAGGCCTTCCTTGTGCACCCACGGCAGGTCGGGACTGACTGCTCCTTCGGCCATGGCACGGTTGAGCGCGTCCTCGGCGGTCACAAACGTGTGCGCCGCGCGGTTGTGGCAATCGATGCAATCCATCACTCGCCGTTCGCCTTTGGGAACCCCGTTGCCCGCGTCGGCGGTAGCGAATACGGTCTCCGATCCGTCGGCATTGCGCTTCTGCACCCACGGAATCGTGGTTCGGTCCGCGTCCGTAGCGACATATTCAATGTGTCCCAGGTGAACGCCGTGAATGCCGGTCAGATGAGAAAGCGAATCCCGCCCGCCGAGATGTAGTACAACCACCGTCTGAGTCTGGGTGTTCTTCTCGTCGTCGGCAAAGCTTGACTTGACCAGCAGCTTCTCGCCGACAAACTTTGCCGGCGTGTGGCATGCCTCGCAGATTTCGCGCGCCGGGCGCAGGTTACGAACCGGCGATTCAATCGGTGTGGGATACCGGTTGAGGCTGACCTCCACCAATTGTTTGGTGCCATTGACCTTGGCTTGAAAGTAGGATTTTGCTCCCGCGCCGATGTGGCATTCAACGCAATCCACATGGGAGTGCGCGGAGACCTTGTAGGCCGTGTACTCCGGATGCATCACGTGGCACGACTGGCCGCAGAACTGGGGAGAATCCATGTACGAGGCTCCGCGGTAAGTAGCCACCGCCACCACCAGCAGGTTTACGATCGTAGCCACCAGTACGATATCCAGCCCGTGGCGAAAGGTGCGATCGTTCAAATCGATCTTGGGAAACTCGGCGGGAATCTGGCCGGAATTCTGGAGTTTCCTGCGGCGCAGAAATATGCCGATCGGAATGAGGACGAGCCCGCCGATAAATAAACCGGGAAGAAGAAGGAAAAAGAGGATGCCCAGGTAAGGGTTGTCGTTGAGCCGGCCAAAGACTTCTGCCAACCAATAGCCGATCATGGTCACGCCAGAGGCGCTGGTAATAGCTCCACCGGCCAGACTGATGGGGTTGTTGCCGAAGAAGAGCGCAGGCCTTAACCAGCCTTCGCGAAATTTCTGAAACATTGCAAACTTCTCCCCGCACTTGAATTTCCCGGCTCACAGAGCGAAAGCATAGTGGGCGCGATTGCGGCGGTCCGCTGACTCAGTCAATCTCCAGCAGAGAAAAACATAAGCAAGCGGTTACTGCCATCGGTGCCGGCTAAGAATTCGCTCCGGGCGGGCCTGTTTCGGGTGCTGATTCGTTGTCGTTGTTACTTGAGACCTTTGTAAAACGTAGCCACGTCCTTGACCTGAGCGTCCGTGAGTCCAGCGATCGGCTTCATCTTGCCTTTGCCCGACTTGATTGCCGTCTCGATCTGGTCGACGGTGAGCTTTTGGATGTCGGGATCGGAAACTGCTTTGATACCCATCATCTTGGCCATCCCTGCGCTGGGTGTGCCAGTGGCGCCGTGGCAGGTTGCGCACTTGGCTTTGTAAGTTGCTTCCGCATCAGACTGCGCAAAGCACACGGCGCCGGCCAAAGAGAATACAACGGCCAACACCACCTGGGAACGAATCGACTTTGTCATTACTACACTCCTTCACTTATTGAATGCGAGGTAACTCGCAGACCTCTTGCCGCCCGGAGCTACCCGCATCCGGTGCGGCGCGTCCGAAACCTCGGCGATCTTCGCCAGGTACCGGAGTCGCAATCTCATGTTGTGCCGGTTCTCAGCGCAAGCGGAAAACAGGCAAGAGGTAGCCTGGGACGATCCCCGATCCACCCCGGTTGTGTCAAAAGGCGTACTTCACGCCCAAAGTGACAATGTCACCGTGCGTGTTTCGCGAGGGCAGATAGTTGAGCGGTCCGCCCTCGGCATATCCATCGTGGGTCCAATTGCCGTGCCAGGCCCACTGCGACGCAATGTTGATTTCCAGGTCCGCATACGGCGTGACGTACTTGGAATGCAGCGCTCCCGGAAACATGAACGGATTCAGTTGCTCAGCTTGGCCGTTCGTGTCGTTCACCCTTTCACCCGCGCTCATGCGCAGATATTTGGCCGGTGCGTAGTTGAACGCGCCGGAGAAAAAGTTGCTAGGAGCGTTGTAGTAGCCGTTGCCCAGCAACAGACTGGCCGCGCCCCCGGGATTGCTGGCCGTGTTCACGCACGTTCCCGCATTGCCGGGGCCTGGCGGTAGTGGCATGGTGGCCGTCGCCGTGAAGATATAACACAGATCAGTGACCGAGAAGACGTCGTCGTGCGCGAAGTTGAAGTCCATGCTGAGACCTTGTCCGGCAATAAGCGTGGTGGCAAAGCTCACATCGTGGTTGTGTTCGAAATGGTTCACCAGAGGATCGTCATTCTTGGCCGAGTAGTCATTGCCGGTGACCGCGAAGTTGATCCACTTGGCCGGCTTGATGGTTGCTCGCGCGCGAAGATGGTTGATCTTGTCCGGCGCCTCGCGCGTGAACGTGTTGCTGGGCGTGATGGCGTTGGAGCTCTTGGAACTCATCGAATCATAGTCGACATTGATCCTCACCATGCTCGATGGCTGGATGACGATGCCGAGAATCGCTCCGTTTATGTTCCATGTCAGATCGTCCATGCCGGAGTCGGTCACGTTGCGCGTCTTGAATCGCCATCCTCCCGAGAGCTTGACTTCAGGCGTGATGCTCGCGGTCGCCAGCAGCGTGTTCGACTCGATCCTCTGATTCAGGTAGTTCAGATTCGTGGTTGTGGTGGTGGTCTGCGAGACGGTGCTTAGTGGCGTCAGGATGTTGAGGTTCTTGGTAGCCGCCGACCCCGCCCAAACATCCGATGTGACAGTATCCATGCCCGGCACGCGGAAGTCCCAGTAGTCGAATGCGTCGGAGACAGCGAAGTATTTGTTCAACTCGGCGACGATGCCGAAGTCGCCGTTCATATTTACCCGCTTGTTGTGCGCCAGGCCTCCATTAGCCAGGCCGCCGGTGTCAATCTCCTGCAGCGTAAAGGTACGGGTCAGAAGCCCGGTAAAGGTCTCATTGAAGCTGTTCACATTGCTGACGCCGCCGCTGTAGAGCACGCGTCCGTTCATGGAGACCTTGTCCCAGTAGTGCGATGTGAAGCGCAGTTGTTCGGTGGGAAATGTGGTGCGCGTTGGCGCCGACTGCGTCATCACCGTGCTGCCGCTGCAATAGGGGTTGGCGACGCCATTCACCACTTCGAGCGTTTTATTGGCGCCCGAACCGCATGTTGTCGTTGCCAGCGTATCCACGCCCAGAGATTCCATTAGCCCATTACCGCCAAGAATCGGGTAGTTGGCGCCCGCCAGGCTGAAAGTCGAATCCCCTTTGTAATAGACATAGAACTGGTCGTAGCTGAGCATGGTGCGCCGGGCCAGGTTTATGTCCACGCCTCCGCTGAATGTGTCGGCGGAGTTGCGGAACCACTGCAGCAGTTGTACGTCGCCGCCGTCATGCAGCGTCGTATAGGTTGGCCCTTCGTGGGTGCCATGATTGTAGGCAATTCTGAAATGCACAAACGATAGCGGCAGCAGGGTCAGGTTGGTATCCGTGTTGCGCCGCACGGTGTTGAACAGGTGCAGCGAATCCGGCTCTGGAACAAGCGCCGACGGCCCCAGCAGAGACTGGTCGAGCAGGTTGTAGTCGAAGTAGTTGCGATCTCTGCGGAAGCTCGAGTTGAAGTCGTACCAGCGACCCTTCGACATGCGCAAGCGCGTCACGTCGATTGGATCGCCGCCATAGCCGGTCGAGTAACTGGTGAGATTGTCGAAGAACGGTGTCTTCGCATTGTTGACCGAGTGCATCTCGAGAGACTGCCCAAGCACGCGTCCGCCGGATCCCTGGTTAACCAGAGTGTCCCACATCGCATCGCTGCCGCTGACGGTCGTAATGCGCCCACCCACTTCGATGGATTGATGCACCATATAGCCGCCAACGATCTTGGCTTGCGGTTCGGCCGGTGGTTTGGCGGCAGGAACTGCAGGTGCGGGTTTGGCCTCGCCTGGTTGGGCTTGCCCGAATACGGCGGCCGCGGCGCCGGTTAACAATGTGGCTGCAAGGGTAAGAGCGCACCATCGGGAAACGTTCCCGGTCGGCGACTTACCCAGACGCATTGAAGAATTGGTCTCGACTGTCATCGCTCGCCCCTTACTCGGTTGAATTGAAGAAAACTTCGCTGGTGTTGGAGCCGTGAATGCTGGCGTGGCAAATCAGGCACGACTGGTATTGCATGGCCTGGTTGTGCGACGGTCCGGCGGGCGGCCCGGTGGTGAAGTTTGGCGAAGGCGAGTGACATTGCAGGCAGATCGTATTTACGTTGGCGCGATTGAGCAGGCGCGGATTCGGTCCTCCATGGGGCGTGTGGCAGGCCACGCAGCCCTCGGTCTTGACTACGTTGTGCTCATAGACAAACGGCCCCGCAGTTTCCGTATGGCACTTCACGCAGACCGCATCTTGCTGCGCGGCGGACTTGAGGCTCTTCTTTTCGAAAGTTCCGTGCGGATCGTGGCAATCGGAGCACTGCACCAGGCCTTCATTCACCTTGTGGTGAAAGGGCATGGAGAACTGCGGCTTCACATCGGTGTGGCACTGGTAGCAGAGCGTCGGCTGAGGCGCCTTGAGCAGTCCCTCTTCCTTGCTCGAGTGAATGTCGTGGCAGCCCAGGCAGCTAACGTTGCCTTCGGCATGCGCGGAGCGATTGAAGTTCTGGTGCTGGCCCTGATGGCAGCCCAGGCACTTGGCGTCGACATCCGCAACGCTCGCGGTCGCGGGGTTGAAGATCTTGGTCTTGTCGCCGCCTGCCTCCACATGCGCTTTTCCCGCGCCGTGGCAGTTTTCGCAAGTCACGCCCTTGCTGCCGTGCATCTCGGCCATCTTGGCGTGCGGGTTGGTCGCGAAGCCCTTGGCCACTTCTTCGTGACAGGTAGCGCACACCTCGGAGCCAACAAAGTCCCCCGGCGCGGCGTCCTTGCTCTTGGACGCGGAAGATTGCGCGGCCGCCGTTTTGGCTCCCAGATCGGTCTTGAGGCCGGGACCGGCCGTGGCAACCGGACCGGACAGGATGATCCCGCCCGCAATGATGAGGGTCATCGCCGGCTTTGCGTAGAGTCGCAATCGCGGCAATCGATCCAGAGTCTTGCCGACTGGCAATTGCTTCATGAGTTCATCGATCTGCATGGAAAAACACCGCCTTTGGATTCTCGTGTTCATGATTTGAAAACCGCTGAACGTCGAATTCTGCTCGCCGAACGGGGCACTCTTCCATCGCGAATTGAAACAAGGAACACATCGCTTCGTTGAACCGGCCTTTATGGAACAAGCTCTTTGTGCGGATCATCACCGCATGGCCAGAGAATTACACTTTTGTTGCCAGTCAGGCGGTGATCTTTATCACACTCAGCGTATTGCGGTCCAAATTGAAACGCGATGCCCGTCACTCGCTCTCGCCGGTTCGTTCGGGGACGTCAGAATGCATTCCTGCGCAGACGTACCTCAGCGCGTCCAAAGAGTCGCCCGCCCTGCAATCGTGAGCGAGAGAAGAAAATGGGAACCTGGTTGGCATTTGATCAGTTGAATCAGAAAAACGCTGTATAGTAAGGCTCATAAGTTAAAGAAAACGAAGGACTGACGCCAGCCTGACCGGCCCAAAGAGAGATGGGTGGCTCGCCGCAAAATGGCATGGCACTGACTCCGCAGAAGGCGTGAGGCCCATCACATCCATGCTGGCGGCTTCTCGGGCAAAATGCTATCGAGTCTAAATCTCTTTTGCGGGAACTCCTGGTCTTCCGCGTCTCTGATGACGCCCGAAGTGTGCCAAAAGCAAGCCTCAAGAGGCAAACAGACTCGAACGGCGTCAGGAAGGGCGCGGCGATGACAAACGCTGAGATCACGGTGGAAGCGCCGGTGAAGTCCCGGGTGCGGCAGATTCCCGCTGGTTGCGCGGCTTGCGCAAACCGGCGTCCCGGCTGGTTCTGTTCATTGGGCAGTTCTGTGCTGGCCGATCTTGAACTGGCCACGAGCACCATCTCCCTGCCGGCGCAGGCTTCGCTCTTCAATCAGGGAGAAGAGGCGCGCTGTCTCTACCTCATCTGTGCCGGTTATCTGAAGCTCACAGCGGGGCAAATCGGAACCCGGCATATGATTGTTCGCATCGCTGGGCCTGGCTCCATGCTGGGTTTATATGCGGTGCTGGCCCACGGCGTTTATGAAGTCTCTGCGGAGTCGTTGACCGCTGCGCAGTTGCGCCCCGTCGAGCGGGAGCGCTTTCTGAACTTCCTGCGCACCCACAAAGAGGCGCAGATGCGCGCCGTGCAATGCATCTGCCAGGAATATCGCTTCGCTCTGCAGGACGCCTGCCGCATCTCGCTGGCGGAGACCGTTGCGGCGCGGCTGGGAAGGCTGCTGGTGGAACTGGCGCATCAGATCGGCGAAGACGTGGACGGCGGAGCGTTTCGGTTCCCACTGCTGCTGACGCACGAGGAGATGGCCTCCATGACCTGCACCACGCGTGAGACCGTGACCCGCACCCTGGGCCAGTTCCGCAAAGAAGGCTGGATTTCGATCGAGGACTCCCTGGTGACCCTGCATCACCCGGGTCGGCTTGAATCTTTGATCTAAGACTGCATCCATTCCGCGGAACTCGCGGCCCGCCACCCGGTCGAGTCTAAACATTTATCATGAAGGCTGGCGGTCCCAAGCCTCCGGCGGGCATTGAAGACTCGAGACGTTTCTAAGACTGGCGCCCCCGGCCCAAAACCGCTCAGGTGGGAGTTCAAGTTGCGTATGATGCGTTTTCTCGGCTGTTCTACTGCATCTCTTTTCCTCGGCTGCGCCATGTTTGCGCAGAACACATCTCCGCCGGCTGCGTCCGTACCGGTTAACGTCACATCCACCGAGACTCCGGCCGTCAAGGAGTTCCAGAAAATTGAGGACTCCTGGTCGACAGCCGTCAATGGGCGCGATCAATACGGCCTCGAGCTGGTTCTATCGCCGCTGTTTGTCGATGTCTCGGCCTCGGGCGACATCACCACGCGCAACCAGCAGGTGGCGCAGGTGATCACCGGCGAGGACAAAACTGTGCACCTCGATCAGCGCGTGATCACCGTGCGCATGCTGGGCGATATCGCTGTCGCCAATGGAACCTATACCTTCCATCACAAGGTGAATGCCGCGGAGGTCAACGAAAAGGGCATCTTCACGCACGTCTTCGAGCGGACGCATGGCGGTTGGCTATGCATCAACTCGCAGCGCACCGTCTTGCGCGAGGACTCGAACGCCAAGCAGAAGAAGCAATCGAACGCCGAGCTTCCGTTTCACATTCCGCTGTTCTCGAAGAGCGAAAAGACCAATCCGTAAGTCGGCCGATTAAGAGGATCACGCCGACACGGATGAAGCTTGGCGGCCTGGCTCATTCGCCACCCGCTTTGTGCCCTGCACACGAATCGAGACATGCACAAGCGAGATTGCGGCGGGCGTCACGCCGGGCAGACGGCTGGCCTGGCCGATGGTGATGGGCCGGACTCGTTCCAGCGTTTCGCGCATCTCGCGCGACAGTCCGCTGATGGCGCTGTATTCAATCCAATCTGGAATCGCCACAGATTCGGCCGCCTTGATCTTCTCGATCGATTTCTTCTGCTGCTCCAGATAGCCGGCAAACTTGATCTCCGTCTCAACCGCGCGCGCTTCGTTGCGCAATACGGCGGGCAGCGTGGCGCGTGAATCGGCATTCAAATTCGCATTGCGCGTAAGCGCAGTCGATAGCTCTGCAAGCAGGGGCTCCATTGAGAGCTTCTCCCGCAGCGCTGCAAGCACCGGCTCGATGGTTACTTCGGGCCGCTTCAACAATTGCGCCCAGGTCAGGCCCGCCGTAGCCGGCAATGCGGACAGTTCCGCAACACCCAGGCCATCTGCGTCCACCTTGCGCGTGTTCAGCAGCGCAGTGAGCGCCGCCATGCGCGCCTGCTTCTGCTCGTACTCGGTCCAGGCAGCATCGCCGATGAGCCCCAGCCGCCGGCCGTGCGGGGTCAGCCTGCGATCGGCATTGTCGATGCGCAGATGCAGGCGAAACTCCGCGCGCGAAGTGAACATCCGATATGGCTCGTTAGTGCCCTTGGAGATCAGGTCGTCAATCAAAATTCCTGTGTAGCCCTCGGTGCGATCCATCGTGAACGGTGGCTCGCCCTTCAGCCACAGAGCCGCATTGATCCCGGCCATGATCCCCTGGCATGCGGCTTCTTCGTAGCCGCTGGTTCCGTTAATTTGGCCGGCGAGGTACAGGCCGGTGAAGGACTTCACGCGCAGCGTGCGGTCGAGCTCCGTCGCGTCCACCGAGTCGTACTCGATCGCGTAGCCAGGCCGTAGCATCTCCGCTTCTTCGAGGCCCGGAATCGAACGCACGATCTGCCACTGCACTTCCATGGGCAGCGAAGTCGACATGCCGTTGACGTACACTTCGTGCGTGTTCAGTCCCTCCGGTTCGAGAAAGAACTGATGCTGCGTCTTGTCGGGAAACTTGACGATCTTGTCTTCGATGGATGGGCAATAGCGCGGCCCTATCCCTTCGATCTGTCCCGAGTACATGGCCGACCGGCCGACATTTTCGCGGATGATGCGCAGCGTCTCTGGCGTCGTAAACGCAATGTGGCAACTGATCTGCGGCTGGACAATCTTCTTCGTCCGGAAGCTGAAGGGCGTAGGGTCCGCGTCACCGGGCTGCTCCTCGAAAGTCGCCCACGTGATCGTGCGTCCATCGAGACGCGGAGGCGTGCCGGTCTTGAGCCGGCAAGTCCGCAGACCCAGCGCCCGCAGCGACTCGCCCAAAAGCACCGAAGCCGGCTCGCCACTGCGCCCCGCCGGATAGCGTTCCTCGCCGCAATGGATGAGCCCGTTCAAAAACGTTCCCGTGGTGATAATGGTCGCCCCAGCCATCAGCTTGCGTCCGTCGCGCAGCTTCAGTCCGAGGACACGCCTGCGCGCTCTCGTCCCTAGTCCCTCGTCCCTAGTCCCTGTCGCTTCTTCGAGCACCAGATCGACGACCTCAGCCTGGCGTATATGCAGCCCCGGCTGCGCTTCCAGCACCTCGCGCATCTTTACGCGATAGAGCTGCTTGTCGCACTGCGCGCGCGGACTCCACACCGCCGGCCCGCGCGAAGTATTCAGCAGCCGGAACTGAATCCCGACCGCATCCGCCACCTCGCCCATGATGCCGCCCAGCGCATCGACCTCGCGCACCAGGTGCCCTTTGGCCACGCCGCCCACAGCCGGGTTGCAGCTCATCTGCGCAATCAGGTCCATGTTCATGGTGATCAGCGCCGTCTTCAACCCCATGCGCGCCGCCGCCATGGCCGCCTCGCAGCCTGCATGACCAGCCCCCACCACAACCACATCGTATTGTTCGGTAAATGCCATCTGGGATTGGGAAAACTCTCTCAAGATCCATTCTACGGATTTCCTCTTGCCTGCGTAGAACGGATCGCTTGGACGGGATGGCGCCGAGTTAAGGCTACAGCCGGCTTCAGGCCGCCTTCAGCTCCAGAATGATCGCCGCTCCGCGCGGCTCCAGATTCACGGCCGATGCGCGCCCGTGATGGTCGCGCAAGATGGTCGCGCACAGGCTCAGTCCAAGCCCGGCTGTTTCTCCCGTCGCCTGCGCGGGCACAAACGGATCGAAGGCGCGATCCGGGTGCAGGAAGCTCGGCCCGGTGTGGGAGATGGTGATCTGTACCATGTTGCCTTCTGCAGTGGCCTCCAGGCGAACCGCCTTGACTTCCTCGCTGGTCGAGGCAATCTGCCGGCTCTCGACCGCCTCGATGGCAAACTGCAGGCAATGCAGCACCGCCTGGCGCAGCTGCTGTGCGTGGCAGCGCACCCGAGGCAGGCTGGGTGCAATGTTCATGCGGAACTCGATGGAACGCTGCAGAAACTCCGACCGGTGCAGCTGCTCCAGGTCGGTCAGCATCTCGGCAACCGAGACGGCTGTGAACTGGCCGTTCTGCGGCCGTGAGATGCGCGTCAGGCTTTCCAGCGTAGCGCGCATGCGCCGCGCCTCGGTGAGGATGGATTCCACGCCTCTACGCTCTTGGGGTTCGAGTGAAGACGTTTCCTCGAGCAGCGAAGCATAGCCCAGAATCACCGTCAACGGATTGTTCAACTGCTGTGTGACATTACCCGCCAGCTGGCCCAGTCCGGCAAACTTCTCCGAGTCGATCAGCTTTTCCAGCATCATGGTTTGGCTCCGCGTGGCCTGCAGGCGGGCGGTCAGCATCTCGATGGGCAGCAGATCGTCGGCACGCAGCGGGTCTTCGTACCGATGCGGAAGATCGCCATTTGGCGTGCGGACCGGCGAATTGCGCATCCCGGCCAGCAGCAGAGCTCCCTCGGTCACTGAGCGCCCGACCATGGGAACAGCCAGCATCGAAGTGAAATGCAGGCGCTTGAGATCGTCTCCTGGCCGCAGCCACGGCTCCAGGTCCAGGGCACGCGTTTGGCTCTGATCGACCGCAGAAGGAGCGGTTCCAGGAGCCAGGAAGCCTTCCACGGAAATATTGACAGCAAGTTCGTCCAGGGCCGCGGCAGTCGCCTTGTCAAGGCCAGCCGACCCGGCCAGCCGATAGCGGGCTCCCGACTGCAAGATCAGCGCGGCCTGCGCAAAGCGGCTGTACGCGGTCACCGTCTGGCAGATCTCGGCCGCCTGGCGATCAAAGTCTTCGACGCGCCGGCGCGAAAGAATCAGCTTGATATAAGCTTCCAGTTCGCGGCGCGCCCTGCGCTCCCTTTCCTGGGCCGCCTGATTGATCGCCAGCTCGTCCTCCAAGGACAGCAGAATCATGCCCATAGCGGCGATCACCTTGCCCAGGATGATAGCCCGCGTGAACTCCAAATCGAGCACTGTCGAGTGGGCAACCGCGGGCACCAGCAGCAGAGGAGGGGCGGACCAGAGCAGAAATCCGAGAATCGTCAGAACCATTCCCGTAGACCAGCGCCGGAAGGTGTAGACCACCAGCAACGCGGTCAGCAGCTGGTTGCAGCACTCCACCAGCCTGAGCGGCGCAATGGGGCCGAGCGCGTAGTACGACCACAGACCGGCCGCGCCGCCTGCGATGCAGAACGTCACCCCCAGCCGGACGGGCAAGCTGCCCTTGGCGACCGCCCAGAATAGCCCTGCCGTCAGAGCCAGAATCCCCAGTGCGGGGAACACGGCAAATAGCGCGCCGGAAGGAGTCGCGCCGTGCAGAACTCCATGAAAGAGAATGGAATAGGCGACCAGCGGCAAGGTGTAGGGAATCGCATAGAGCACCTGAAACCGGCCCATGCGAAAGCGCAGCGGAGATAGGGACGCAAGAAACAGGGCGGAGCTGATTTGAATGGATGTTTGCCCGGCCGCCGTCAGCCATGGGTGCGGTTCACCCTGACCATCCCAGGTCCCAAGCCGGGTAAGCACGGCCATGCGCAGCGCTGCGAACAGGAATCCGAGAAACCACAGCAGGGTCCGCGTATCCCGAAAGCGGAAATAAAGATACCCGAAGGCGGGCACCAGCAGGGACGTGAGTACGAGAGCCGGTACCTGGTAGTAGTCGGGCATGAGAGCCGTCAATCTCCTTCAATCGTCTTAAGGCTTTGTCACGACTCCTGCATTGAGCATGCTCAAGTCGATGTCGACCTTGGCTGGAGTCGTTGGCGTGAACGGCAAACTGGCGACAGGACTTAACTGGGCGCAAGCAAAACATGGCGGCGGCTGACAAGTCCAGAGACAAGTCCGGAGATTGGTTGAGACCGGTAACTCAGAAGGCAACAAGATCCGGCCTCAGCTACCCCACCGCTAAGATTCTCAAACCATCCCCCCGGGGGAGTCCATGCGTCTAACGTTGTAGGCAACGGCGTAAGAAGTCAAGTTGCCGTCCGGACGCCGTCTTCAGCGCAAACGTGGTCTTCGAGCAACGCGTCTCGGCACATGATACAGACGCAGGCGTGATAAAAGTGGAGCAGGGAAGTGGATCAGGGAAACGGACGCCGGGAAGTAGACGAAGTGGACCCTGATAAATCGACCCGGAAAAGTGGATAAGGTGCGAAAAGGTCGTTGGCTGACGATATGGGCGGTGGCGGCGTTCTCGCTCGCCTGCAGCGCGCAAAACAAAGACACCTTTACGCCCATGGCGCTCGACTCCGGCTTCGGCCGCATGGACCTGACGCCGCCAGCCATGGCGCCGGAAGAAATCATTAAAGAGTTTGCCGCCAAGGAAAGCGAGTTTCAGCAGGCGCTGAACCACTACACTTACCGCCGCACCGCCAAAGTGCAGACCATCGACGACGACAACAAGGTCGACGGTGAGTACTACGAAGTGGACGATGTAATCTTCGATCCCACCGGCGCGCGCGTCGAGAAGGTGGTCTTCGCGCCGCAAAACACACTCCAGCGCGTGCTCATGTCCCCTTCCGACCTTCAGGACATCCAGAAGGGCTATCCCTTTGTGCTGACCAAAGAGGACATCGGCCAATACGACGTAAAGTACGTGGGCCGGCAAAAGGTGGACGAGATCGATTGCTACGTCTTCGATGTCAGCCCCAAGGTGATCGAGAAGAAGAAGCGCTATCTACTGGGCCGCATCTGGGTTGACACCACGGACCTGCAGATCGTGGTGACCAACGGCCGCATGGTTCCCGACGACACCAGGAAGGGAAGCGAGGACTTGCATCCACCCTTCATGACCTGGCGCCAGCAGGTCGACGGCCATTACTGGTTCCCCGTCTACACCAAGGGCGAGGGCGTTCTGCACTTTGCCGGCGGCAACGGGTACCTGGCGCAGGACGTACACATGCGCGACACCGTCAAGTACTCCGACTACAAGCGTTTCGGCTCGACGGCCAAGATCATCTACGATGGCCAGGAAATCCCTACCCCCGACAAGCAGCCCAACCCCAAGCCGAAACAATAGCCGCTCATCCATTGGAAGCGCCGAAGCCGGCGGAAGGCGTTCGCCTCGCACGCGCGGCGGCACACTGCCGCATCCGCCTCGCTGGACCGGCTATGCTCATCGTATGTCCGGCCAACACGTCGCCCCCTCAAAGCACTCATCCAGATTCGACCATTCGGTCTCGGATGCGCATGGCAATTCGCTCACGGAGGCGCGAGGCGCGCTTCTCAAGCGCGCCGCCCGCAATGCCACGGACTATCTGGAAGGCATCGGCACTAGAAGGGTTGCGCCTGCTCCCGAGACAGTCGCCAAGCTCAGCGCATTAACCGGCCCGCTGCCGCCGGGTCCCACCAGCGCGGAGACCGTGCTGCATCTGCTCAATGAGTACGGATCGCCCGCGACTGTGGCCAACGGCGGAGGCCGCTACTTCGGCTTCGTCAACGGCGGTTGCGTGCCCGCGGCGATGGCGGCTGGCTGGCTGGTAAATGCCTGGGACCAGAATGCTGGAATGCGCGTTCTCTCCCCGGTTGCGGTTGCGCTCGAGGAAACGGCCATCGGCTGGGTGCGCGAACTGCTTGGACTTCCCGACGGTACAGGTGGCGCCGTGGTGACCGGCGCGACCATGGCGAACTTCTGTGCCCTGGCGGCGGCACGGCATGCGCTGTTGAAACGAGCCGGCTGGAACGTCGAAGAAGATGGCCTGTTCGAAGCTCCGCCCATTACCGTCGTGGTGGGCGAAGAAGTGCATAGCTCCTTGTTGAAGGCCCTGGCCATGGTGGGGCTGGGAAGGAAGCGCGTCGTCCGCGTCCCCGTTGACAAGCAGGGGCGCATGCGTGCCGATGCCCTCCCGCATCTCGATGACCGAACCATCGTTTGCCTGCAGGCTGGAAATGTCAACACCGGAGCCTTCGATCCCGCCGCGGCTATTTGTCCGGCGGCGCGTGCGGCCGGTGCTTGGGTTCATGTGGATGGCGCATTCGGCCTGTGGGCCGCGGTCTCGCCTGCATATCGCAAGCTCACCGCGGGATTCGAGCAAGCCGACTCCTGGGCTACCGACGCGCACAAGTGGCCCAATATCGGCTACGACTGCGGCATCGTCCTGGTGCGCGATCCCGCCACGCTGCGCGGAGCCATGAGCATTCAAGCCGCGTATCTGGTAGTGGGCGAGGAATGGGAGCCTTCACGCTATGGACCGGAACTGTCGCGCCGCGCGCGTGGCGTCGAATTATGGGCTGGCCTGCGATCGCTTGGCCGTCAGGGGATGGCCGGGATCGTCGAGCGCACGTCCAGTCACGCTCGCCGTTTTGCAGCCGGACTGAAACATGCCGGCTTCGAGGTCCTGAATGATGTCGTCATCAACCAGGTGCTTGTTTCGTTTGGCGATGCGGAAAAAACCCTTCAAGTGATTGCGCGGCTGCAATCGGAAGGAACCTGCTGGTGCGGTTCAACCGTTTGGCAGGGACACACCGCCATGCGCATCAGCGTATCGAACTGGCTCACCACAAATGAAGATGTGGACCTGAGCCTGGCGGCAATGGTAAAGGCTGCAAAGGAGTCGTAGTGTCGCGGACGGAAGAATTGAGAGACGCAATGGATGCTGACGGCGA
This sequence comes from Occallatibacter sp., assembly GCA_049513795.1. Lineage (GTDB taxonomy): Bacteria > Acidobacteriota > Terriglobia > Terriglobales > Acidobacteriaceae > Telmatobacter. Next base: position 16,451 of record JBEKVS010000026.1, read on the forward strand.
AGCGGAGCCAAACCAGCTCGACGCACTGGCGGAAACTTTCTGCGATCAACTGATGGCTTGCCTTGACGAGTGCGCCCGCGGCCGCAAGGGTTTGTTCTCCGACGTCGACCTGCTCGAGTCCCAAGGCGAGGCCGCGAGCGGTGCTCCCGGATGGCCTGAGGCAGCGCAGTTGCGCGCTCTTGCGTTAGCGCTCCAATCGATCTTTGCCCAGCAGGAGCGGCAGAACGCCTTGTGCGATGAATTCCTCGATCTCTGCTCGATACATGGCGAAAGCCATCCGGGAGAACGCAAACTCGCTCGGGCATTTCTGGAGCGAATCGAGCGCGGCCAAGTAGGGCGAAGTCAGCAGCAGGAGCCAAGACCGTGGTAATGCTGCACGCTTTTCTTTCGCTGCTGGCCGGGTTCGTCACCATGACGCTGATCGTGATCGTCCTGACGGCGCTCGTCACCAAGCTCATTCCAGACTGGGTCGGCGCAGATGCCAATCCGCGGCCTGCTTACTCCATTGTGAATTTGGGATATTCGTTTCTTTCCGCCGCCGCGGGCGGATATGTAACGGCGTGGCTCTCGACGGCCAATCCCCTGATTCAGGTTTTGGTGCTGGCCATCGTTGTGCTCGCCATGTCCGCCTTGAGCGCATTGCAGGCGCGGGGCAAGCAGCCCATCTGGTATGCAATCGCATTGCTCGCGCTCATGCCGGTCGGCGTCTTCGCCGGCGGCCTGCTTCGCCTCAGGGTGCTGGGCATCCTTTAGGCCCAACCGAATTTGCCCGTCCTTCATCCCTTGTCAGTCCGCGCACACCCGCAGTACACTCCTCTTGCTATTCCCCCAGCCATTACGAATTGATGGAGAGAACGAATGAAAGTTCGGCACGCACTTTCCCTGCTCTGCGGCATCGCGATTGTGGCTTTGACTGCGTCTGCAACCGCCCAGGCGCCCAACCCAATGGACAACAATCCGGATGTCCTCGAAGTTCGCCACTATCACCTCACGTTGGAACAGGCGGAGAAGACCGCGGCCGCCATGCAGGCCGTCAACCAACTGGTCGCGGCGAATCGAAGCCTGAGTGCCGCTATGGATGCCTCAAACTCCTCGACCAGCAAGAAGCCGCTCACCCAGCAGGCCCAGGACATCGATGCGAAGTTTCCCCAGGTGGCTGGCGTCATTCATGCCAACGGTCTGGCTACGCGGGAGTTCATCGTGCTCACCGGGGCAATCATCAATGACATCGGTTGGGTGGGGATGAAGAAGCAAGGCATGATCTCTGCCTATCCGCCCGGCATGGTCACCCCGGAAAATGCCACGCTGATCGAGCAGAACTGGGACAAGTTTCAGGCCATCGGCGCCAAAATGACCCCGCCGAATACAAAGTAGCGGAAGAACCAACCCAAGCCTCGGCGCTCCGCTTCCCGTTTGCATGGATGAAATGCCGCATCCTTGCGTGTGCTCATGATGCAAGAATGCGGCGCGCATTGTTGTGGTGAATCCGCCTCTACCAGCGGACGCCGAGCGAGATGGGAAGCACCTTGGTACCGGCTCCGATTGTTGTGGTGCCGAGACCGTTCGGCGAGGACTCTACTGCTGGCGTGTCCACGTCCAGGTAGCGGACTTCCGCAAACAGTTTCATCTTGCCGTCTCCCGACAGTCCGCCCACCTTGTGCGTAAACCCGCCGCCCACGTTCCATCCTCCCTGGTTGGATGAAAAATGGCCCACAACCACATTTTGCGTCACAACGCCGCAGTAGTAGTAGGTGCAATACTCGCCTTCCTGCGGATCGGTGAAGCTGGTCACCTTGCGGTAGAAGCCGCCGCCGCCGGTGACGTAAACGCTGTTTGTGGCTTTGGGAAACAGATCGACTACTGGATCTAGGGTAAGCGACCAGATGTGAGCGTAACCGCCGCTTGCGCCCGTCTCTCCGATCAGGTTGCCGGGCAGTTTGTCATCCAAAAGCTGGTATTCGGCCAGCAGTGAGATGCCCCTGGAAAAGTGAAGACCGCCGCCGGCCGTGAAATTGCCGCCCCATGTGATGTAGCTCGAGTCGTTGCCCAGCGGAGCGTTGGCGCCGCCGCTGGCTTCAAAGGCCAAGTGGCCGCCCCAGTCGTGATGCCTGCCGTAGTCCTGGCCGGCAGCGGCTCCGCCTCCCGCAGAGTCTTCTGCGTTGAGACTAAAGGCAGCGGTGCGCAAGGCCGCCGCGCCATCTGCCCCGTCTGCATCCACAATCTGGTTCGAACTGGAACTGGATTCGCCGGGGCCCGGTTGTATGGCGGTTTCATCCGAGTGTGAAAGCTGGGCCCTCGCGGGCACAGCGGCAAGAATGGCAAGAAGGGAAAAGGCAAACGCACGATGAATTGGGGACAGCCAACTGGGGGAAGACATGTCAGGTACCTCAAAGATGGGATTTTTCTTATAGCTTCCAGAGCTTGCGTGGTCCTCCGGCGCGTTCGTTTAGACACTCAATTGCGGGGAAAGGTTGCGGTCGGAGCCCTGCCTGTATGGGAGTCTGCCTGAAGTTGGGACATCGTAAACCATTCCCACAAAATGAGAGTTAGGCACTATACTGAAGTGTGACACTCGCCAAAGAGGTGGGACATTTGGAAGCCTTGGAACTTCAAGGGACCGGCGCTGTAGGGGAGCGGCCCAAGTATGCTGAGGATCTTCGCGTTCGGACGCGGCTCGGGGCAAAAGGGCGTGTCGTAATCCCGGCTTCGATGCGCGAGGCGTTGGGGATGGCTGAGAATGAGGTCATTGACCTCCGCGTGAAGGACGGCGAGTTGCGCATTACAACGCTGCGGGAGACAATCCGGCGCGTGCAGGAGCGCGTGAGGCAGGTGATTTCACCGGGAGTTTCGCTTGCGGAGGAACTGAGCGCGGAGAGGCGCGAGGCAGCGAAGCATGAATGACGTTGTTCTGGACGCCACAGCGATTCTCGCGTTTTTGCAGCTTGAGCGTGGCGCGGAGAAGCTGACGGACGAAATCATGGATCGCGCCGTAGCCAGCACAGTGAATCTCGCCGAGGTTCAAAGCAAGATGGTCAAAGGCGGGTTTTCGGCCGATGAGGCCTGGGAGCTTACGCTTTCCGTAGTGCAGCTTGTCATTCCGTTTGCCGCTGAGCATGCGAAGACGGCGGGCGGTCTCATCGCTTCAACTGAAAAATTCGGGCTCTCCCTGGGCGGCCGATCATGCCTTGCCCTGGCAATCGCCCTCCAGGCTCCCGTCTACACAGCCGAGCAAATTTGGAGAGATCTGAAGGTCGGGGTTCCGATCCATGTGATTCGCTGAGTTGGATAGCGGATCTGCTCAGGAAAATGAAGACGGCCGGAGCAACCGCTCCGGCCGTCGCCGTTTGTAGAAGACTTTCGCTTCACCCCTGGATATCGAACTGCTCCGGATGCAGCGTTGCATCGCTCTTCACCAGCACGTTCTTGCTTATCAGCTCCTCGAACTCCGTAAGCCAGGCGGCGTTGTTCTGCTTGAGCACCTTCACCGTTTCCGGGTTCACGCGCAGCAGCACATCGGCGCCTTCGAAGTGCTTCTTCATCTTGCGCAACTCGGTGTAGATCTCATTGCAAACTGTAGTCGGGCTCTTCACCATGCCGGTTGCCTGGCAAGTGGGGCAGGGAACACTGAGCGTCCGCTCCAGCGACTGCTTGACGCGCTTGCGCGTGATCGCCACCAAACCGAAATCGTTGAACTGCAAAACCTTCGTCGGCGCGCGGTCAGACTTGAGAGCTTCCTCCAGCGCCGCCATCACCTTGAAGCGATTCTTGCGCTCATCCATGTCGATGAAGTCGATGACGATGATGCCGCCCAGGTCGCGCAGGCGTATCTGGCGTACAATCTCCGGCACCGCATCGAGGTTGGTCTTGAGAATCGTGTCCTCGAGCCGCGCCGATTTGCCGACGTATTTGCCGGTGTTGATGTCGATGGCGACGAGAGCTTCTGTTTGATTGATGACGATGGACCCGCCCGACTTGAGCCACACCTTGGAGCGCAGAGCCTTCGAGATCTCGTCCTGAATGCCGAAGTGCTCAAAGAGCGGAATCTCTTTCGTGTAAAGCTTCACGCGTCGCACCAGCGAAGGCGAAAAGCGGTTGAGGAAGCGCACGATGCGCTCGTAGTCGTCCTGCGAATCGACCCAGATGGACGAGAAGTTGGCGCTGACCTGGTCGCGCAGAATGCGCTCGATCAGCGAGAGATCGTGATAGATGAGCGCCGGCGATTTCGAGTTATCCGAACGAGTCTTGATCTCATCCCAAAGGTGAATTAGGAAGCGCAGATCGGCGCGCAAATCTTCTTCCGATGCGCCCTCGGCTGCAGTACGCACAATAAATCCGCCGGTGGCCTCTCCGCGCTCATGCACCAGCACGCGCTTGAGACGCTGCCGTTCTTCATCCGATGCAATCTTGCGGCTCACGCCGATGTGCGAAACCGTCGGCATGAAAACCAGGAAGCGGCCCGGAAGAGCGATGTGGGACGTGATGCGCGCGCCCTTCTTGGCGATGGGTTCCTTGGCAATCTGTACCAGGATCTCCTGCCCGGGCTTGAGAAGGTCGGAGATGATTGGCAGATCGGACGTTTGAGCCGACCTGCGCGTCATGCCACGGCGCTGGCCCTGTCCGCCTTGCTGTCCAGCCTGCTGACCCCCACGGCCACGCCGGCCGCGGCCGCCGCGATCCCGCTTCTGCGTCGAGGATTCCTGTCCTGATCCAGTTGCCGGCGGGCCTACGGCGACGGCCTCGTCCTCTTCTTCATCTTCCTCGTCGTCGTCGAAGCCGTCTTCTTCGTCGCCATTCTTGCTGTCGAAGTTCAACTGGATCTTGTGGTCGAGGTGCGCTTCCTGCAACAACTCGCCCAGGTCGCCGGAGCGGATCTGCGTGGGCAGCGTTTCTTCCTCGTAGTCTTCCAGGTCGTGATCGTCGCTCTTGATGTGGTGATGCGGAGCGTCGAACTCCTCCTCGTCAATCACCTCTTCCTCAATCAGTCCCGACCCTGGCGCGTAAGACGAAACCGTAACCGTAGAAGTGGCCGAAGCGGCAGGTTTGGGAGCCGGCTCAGGCGTGATGGGAGCAGGCGCTTCGGCTTTCTTCTTGCTGCCCAGGCCGAACAAGCGGAAACCGGACGGAGGCACAGAGTCGATATGATGCGAAGCCGAAGCATCGGCGTCCGGTTCCTCGTCCTGCGTGGCGTGCGAGTGAGCCTCACGCAATGCGGCCGCATGACCTTCGACGGGCAATGACTCATCCGGCAGAGATTCGTTCGCGGGTGTTTCTTCGGCGGCGAACTCGTGAACCACTTCGTTGGCCCGCAATACCGGGTCCGCCAGGCTGTCGTTGTTGGAAGGCTGATCGATTACGCTTTCTTCTTCATACTCATGGGCTCCAGGTGCGGCGGGCTCCCCGAACGGCTGCCCCGAGTGTTCTCCGGAAGGCCCGCTCTGCTCGGCGATGTACTCCCGTTCCTCCAGAGCGTCGGGCGATTCTGTGCTGAGATGCTCGCTTTCTGAAGAGTCGCCATAGGGTTCCGAAGAAATTTCGGCCTGGGGCTCGGCCTCGGGCATGCGGGTGCGATGGCGCGAGATCGACTCTCCCGGCAGCAAGCCGCTTCCATCCCACGCGAGGGGCGCTTCAATCAATGTCGCCGGTTTAAATGAGGACGCCGGGCGCGCCGGCTGGGTGGCTGCGGCTCGGGGTGCCTCCTCATCTGCTGTCCCGCCGTATTTCCTGAGAGACTCGCCTGGCAACACAAACGCCGCGGGCGCCGCACTGCGCCCTGTGGGCGAGTTTGTCCCCGTTGGTCCAGACCAGGTCGACGCAGCTGTTTTTTCAACAGTCGAACTGGCTTGAATTTCTTCTCCGGGTAGGGATTCCGGCGTTGTCTCCAACTCGTCGTCGCCGGCCGATTCATTCGGCCCGAATTGGGTTCCCTGCGGGCTTCCGGCTGAGCCGCGGCCACCGCGCCGCCGCCGTCTCCCGCGCCAGCGTTTCGCGCCCGCTTCCGAGGAGCCATCCTGCCCGGTCTCCTGCTCTCCTGAAGCGGCCGGCAATTCCGGCGAAGCGCCATTCGTCTCAGAGACGGGTTCGACAATCATTCGGCCTTCGCGGGCTTGAGCCCCGCGCTCAGAGCGCGACCCTGGCTTCTGATCCCCCCGGGCGCCGGCGCGCTGCTTTTCGTCGCCCCGGCCTTCGTTCCTGTCTTGCGCGCCCCTGTCTTGGGCGCCTTTGTCCTGCGTGCCTTTTTCCTGCGCACCATTGTTGCCATGCCGCACTTCGCGCGGAGCCTGCGCGCCGCCGGTGACGGCAGCTTTCTCAATTTCGTCGCTGTCTTCCGGATCTTCCATTTCCAGGAAGTCGGTCACATAGAGGAAGGCGTCGCGCTCCAGGCCCAGGTCGACAAAGGCCGACTGCATGCCGGGCAGCACCCGCGTGACGCGCCCGTTATAAATGGACCCCGCCAGGGTGTACTCGTTTTCGCGTTCGTAGTAAATCTCCGCGAGCTGGTCGTCTTCCAGGATCGCAAGCCGCGTCTCATGCGGCGTTGAGGAAATGCAAATTTCTTTGGCCATCGTACCTTTCCGTCCAGCGGCATTCGCCTGCTGGGTGATTCGGCCAGGAAGGAGGTACGGAGACGAGTACGGCAGTGGAGGGAGTAAGCGGAACGGAGGACCTGCGAGTCGCTGGTATGCCGGTCAGCGCGCTGAGGCCTGCCCGGTGGGGCGGGGCACTGCGCGATATGCGGCGAAAATCTTGACGAACAAGCTGGGTGGTCGAGTGATCCGATTGCAGAGAGTTTGTGGCCGATAGCTCCGGGGCCCCCGGCGACAGGTCGTCGTCGCTGGGGGGGAAGCAAACCTCTGGAAACCCTGCGGTCTCCTTTGGCGGGGCCGTTCCAACGGTGGCGATTGCACGGGCAAACCACGCAACAAAACCAAGCCAGATCCGGCTCAGTCCATCTGCGCGATCCATGCAACTTCTACGCTGCCAACGGTTCCGGGGAAACCCGCGATGGGTATTCGCCACCGGGGTGGAACCGTCTTCCCGTCTCTGCGTGCTCATGAACCCTATTCCTGCCGGGCTCGAGATCCGTCCGGACCTGGCCGGCTGGCGCGTCTTTCCATTTTGGAAAAACGGCCTGGTGCTTGAAAATCCAATCTCCTGCTGCCCGGACTTTCCGGATTGTGAGCAGGAGGCAAAACTTGCGATTATCAGCTACGGCCCCGGTAGGGGACCAAGGCTGATTCAGTTCACGAAGCGGCGCATGCGGACGTTCATTACCGTGCCCAGCGCCAGAAACGTAAACAAGACCGAAGATCCGCCGTAACTCATTAACGGTAAAGGAATTCCGGTGACTGGCATAAATCCGATGACCATGCCCACGTTGACCGCGATCTGGAAGGTCAACACAGCCACAACGCCCATGATAATCAGTGAGCCGGACAGGTCTGCGGCCGTTTGAGCGTTCTGAATCAAACGCATCAATATGAAAAAGTATAGCAGCAGCACAAAAACCGCGCCCACAAACCCGTGCTCCTCGCCAAATGCGGCAAAGATGAAGTCGGCGTGCGGAATGGGGAGAAAGTCGCCTTGCGTCTGCGTCCCCTTGGCCGCGCCCTTGCCCCAGACGCCTCCCGAACCGACGGCGATCTTGGATTGCAAAAGCTGGTAGCCGGAGCCCTTGGGATCGTTATCCGGGTTGATGAAGCTGGTAAGTCGTTGCTTCTGATAGGGCTTGAGCAGCTTGCCACTGGACCAGACGCCGGCAATCAATGCCACGGCGCAAGTCCCGAGGATGACGGTTTGTTTCAGGTTGATGCCGCCCAGAAGCAATCCGGCTACTAGAATGGGCGTGTAGGTGAGCGTAGTTCCCAAATCGGGCTGCTTGATGACCAGCAGCATGGGAACGCCCACCAAAGCAAAGGCCTTGAAGATGTCCTTCCAGGTGAGTGAGCGGCCCCCCAGGTTGGCGAAGTAGCGCGCCACGGCGATGATCAACACCAGCTTCACCCACTCCGAGGGCTGGAAGTGCATGGGGCCAAGCTTGATCCAGCGCCGCGCGCCAAGCACCTTTTGCCCCACCGCCAGAACCGCCAGGAGCGCGAACACGCACACGCCGTAGGCCCAGGGCACAAAGTCAATCAGCTTGTGGTAATCGATCCAGGAGAAGATGAACATGGCCACCAGGCCGCCGACGATCCAGAAGATCTGTTTGGTGTGGAAGCCGGTGTACTTGGTGTGCAGCGTGGCGGAGTAGATCTCCAGCACGGAGATGGTGCAAAGCAGCAGCACGATGCCAAGAAGGGTCCAGTCGAAGTCGCGAAAGCTGGCAATGCGGCGCAAGGCTACCGGCCCTTCCCAGATCCCGCCATAGGAACTGGCGGATTCGATCCAGAAACAGCTTTCCGATCTGCGGCGCGTGCGCCGGCGGCGGAGACTGCAGGGGCTGCGTGAAGCTGGGCTGAATTCGCCTGGCTCACGATCTGGCCGTGGTCCACGAGAAAGTTGCCCGCTTTAAGCTGCTCGCTTGTGGCTACTTCGTTTGCGCCCTTTGCTCTTCTCCCGGGCGGTGTGGACGCTGTCCACACCGCGCTCATCTCCGCCGCCGGTGCAGGCGTCTTCGGCGGCACCAGGTTGTTGGCGATGCGGCGCTGCTTTTCAACGTAGGCCGAAACCACCCTGGCGCCGATGCGGGCCGGGAACCAACTCTTGTTGCCGTTCTGCCAGAGCACGGCAACCACCAGTTCCGGATTGCGCGTGGGAGTTACACCTACAAACCAGACGTTGGGATTGGTGACGTGGCCTTTGGTGGTCTTGTCCAGAGCCTCGTGGCTCATCACCTGCGCCGTTCCCGTCTTGCCGCCAAAGTCGATACCTTCCAGATGCTCTCCTCCGGCGGTGTGGTACTGGCCAGGCTGGGTCACTTGGTACATGCCGTCGGTGATCGTAGTCCAGTTCTCCGGGTCGATCGGGAAGTATGCGTTCCCCGCTCCGGGAAAGCTCTCCAGCAGCGCCTTGCGGAAATCCGTCGTCAACTGATCGGGGAACACAACATGCGGCCGAACCAGGTGACCGCCGGAAGCGATGCCGCCAATGATTCTGGCCAGTTGAATCGGGGTTGCCTCCACCGCGCCCTGTCCAATTGAGACGCTGAGCGTCTCGTCAGGCATCCAGCGGCTATGGTAGTTCTTCGCCTTCCACTGCGCTGAGGGCATAAGGCCGGCCTGTTCGCCGGGCAGGTCGATACCCGTCTTCTGGCCATAGCCGAAAGCAGTGGCGTACTTGGCGATTCTGTCGATGCCCAGACGGTCGCCGAGCTGGTAGTAAAACGTATCGCAGGAGTAAGGGATGGCGTTGTGAATATCCACCGCGCCGTGATGTTCGTCGCAGTGATGGAAGAAGCCATAGGGACCCCAGCCGCCGGCGCAGTTGACGTGAAGATTCTGCGCGATGCCCTCCTGCAGTCCCGCAACCGACATGAGAATCTTGAAGGTCGAGCCCGGAGCAAGTTGGGCCTGGATGGCCTTATTCATCAGGGGACGATCGGGGTCGGTGATGAGGTGGTTCCAATCGGAGCGGTTGATGCGGACGGCAAACTCGTTGGGATCGAAGCTGGGCCGCGAGACCATGGCCAGGATCTCGCCATTGCGCGGGTCCATGGCCACAATCGCGCCGTTGCGGTTGCCCAGAGCCAGCTCGGCGGCGCGCTGCAGGTCATTGTCGATGGTCAGCTTCAAGTCCTGGCCAGGGACGGCGTGCTGAATGCCCAGGTAGCCTACTTCGCGGCCATGGCTGTCGACGATTACATCCCGCGAGCCGTCCTGCCCGCGCAGCAGCTCGTCGTAGGTTTCCTCTACGCCTGCCTTGCCCACCACGTCGCCCGGCTCATAGTACGCGTAGCGCGGATTATTCAGATCCTCTTCGCTTACTTCTCCCACATAGCCGATCAGGTGCGAGGCAAAACCGTCGCGCGGATAGAGCCGCCGCTCTACGTCGATCGTCTCCAGCTCCGGCAGCTCATTGCGATGAGCGGCGATGAACGCGCGCTCGTCGTCCGTAACTTCCTGCTTGATGGGGATCGGCTGGTAGCCGGGCGCGGCGCGATAGCGCCGCAACGTCGCCTTCAGCTGCTCCAGATCCAGGTTCAAGCCCTTGGCAATCAGCGGCAGGTGGGCATCGATATTCTGGTCCTGCTCACGGATCAGAAAGCACGAAGCCGAAGGATAGTTGTCGACCACCAGCCGGCCTTCGCGATCGAAGAGCTTGCCGCGCGGGGCCAGCACCGGGTCTTTGCGGATGCGGTTTTGCTCCGCGAGCACCTTGTAGTTGTCCGCGCCCAGCACCTGCAACCGCCACAGCCCCGCCGCAAGCGCCAGCATCATGGCCAGAATGCAATACTGGACCACCGTCAGCTTCAGCGTGGGGAGTTTCTCGTTGCGGTTGACTCTGCCTGAATCCATTTGTCTACATCTTCAGCATACTGCTGGTTCACGTACACTGCCGTTTTTGTTGTTTACCGCGGATGGACGTTTCCGCGGATGGACATTTACTGGATAGCCGGATAGACGTTTGTTCGAGCCGATTCGTTCGCGTCCATGGACCGCCGACCAATGTGACGAAAGTCCTCTTCCAGTCCCTAGTCCCTAAGT
>JBEKVS010000027.1:0-30046 GCA_049513795.1 Occallatibacter sp.
TCGCTGTTTCCCCTCCTGGCCGCTGGCGCGCTTCTTGCTCTCGAACTCACCGCTCAACCACCTGCACAGCAACCTCTGCAGGCGATGCCCTATTCGCCGTCGTTGGATGTGACCAGCCTCGATCGCTCGGTCGACCCTTGCGTGGACTTCTACAAGTTCAGCTGTGGCGGCTGGGAGAAGAACAATCCCATCCCCGCCGACCAGGCGTCATGGAGCGTCTACGCCAAGCTGGGCAATGAAAACCAGCAGTTCCTGTGGGGCATTCTTGAAGACGATGCGAAAGCCCAGAATCGAACGCCAGTGCAACAAAAGGTGGGTGACTACTACGCCGCGTGCATGAACACGGCTGCCATTGACGCGCTCGGCGACAAACCGCTGCAGCCTGCGCTCGAAGAAGTTGACGCGCTCAAGACGCGCGCAGAATTGGTCGCCGCACTTCCTCGGCTGCACCATGAATATGCCGGCAGCTTCTTCTTCGGCGCAAGCACAGGGCAAGATGCAATCGATTCTTCGCTGATGATCGTCGAGCTCGGCGCGGGCGGCCTTGGCCTGCCCGATCGCGACTATTACATCAAGACCGACGAGAAGAGCGTCAAGATTCGCGAACAGTACGTGGGCTACATTCAGCAGTTGCTTGCATTGTCTGGAGAAGGCGCGGAGCAGGCCAAAGCTGACGCCGAAGCCACGCTCAAGATTGAAACAGCGCTGGCCAAGGCCTCACTCACCCGCGTCCAGCGCCGCGATCCGCATAATACCTATCACATGCAGACAATTGCGGAACTCGCCAAGCTTGCGCCTTCCATCGACTGGCCTGTTTACTTTAAAGTGCAAGGCGCCGGCGATGTGGCCAGGCTGAATGTCTCGCAACCCGAGTTCATCAAGGCCGTCGAGGCTGAGTTGACAACCGAAGACGTCGCGGCTCTGCGCGGCTATCTGCGCTTTCATCTGCTCTCTGCGGCAGCGCCATACCTGGCGCATCCGTTCGAGCAGGCCAACTTCGATTTCTTCTCCAAGACATTGCGCGGCGTGCCCGTCATGCCTCCGCGCTGGAAGACCTGCACCCGCGGCGTCGATCGCAGCCTGGGCGAGGCGCTGGGGCAGGAGTTTGTGCGCCGCACCTTCTCCGCGAACACCAAGGCCAAGACGCAATTGATGACCGAACAAATCGAAACGGCCATGCAGCACGAGATTGAGAATCTCGATTGGATGAGCCCCGCAACCAAGGCAGAGGCGCTGCGCAAACTGCGCGCCATCCGCAACAAGATTGGATATCCCGACAAGTGGCGCGATTATTCCGCCCTTGAAGTCAAGCCCGATGACTACATCGGCAACACCATGCGCTCTTACCGCTTTGAAGACGCGCGGCGCTGGAACAAGCTGGGCAAGCCAGTCGACCGCGACGAGTGGGGCATGACTCCGCCCACTGTGAATGCCTACTTCAACCCGCAGATGAACGACATCAACTTCCCCGCCGGTGTGCTGCAGCCTCCGCTCTACGACCCCAAGGAAGACGACGCGCCCAACTACGGCAATACCGGCGCCACCATCGGCCACGAGCTGACGCACGCCTTCGACGACGAAGGAAGGCAGTTTGACGCCAAGGGAGACCTGCGCGACTGGTGGACGCCCGAAGATGCGAAGGGCTTCGAAGACCGCATCAACTGCGTGCGCGATCAGTATGCCGGCTACGTCATCGTCGACGACATCCACATTAATTCGAAGCTCACCAGCGGCGAAGACGTGGCCGATATCGGTGGAACGCTGCTGGCCTATATCGCGTGGAAGAAGCAGACCGAAGGTCAGACGCTCTCAAATGCCGATGGCTTCACGCCCGACCAGCGTTTCTTCGTAGGCATGGCGCAGTGGGCGTGCGAGAATAACCGGCCGGAGAACGAGCGCGTGAATGCGTTGACCAATCCCCACTCGCCGGGGTTTGCGCGCATCAACGGCGTAGTTTCAAACATGCCGGAGTTTCAAAAGGCCTTCAGTTGCAAGGCTGGCCAGCCCATGGTGCACACGCCGACCTGCCGCGTGTGGTAAAGGTGGCTGATGAAATCAAGGTCGCGTTTTAAATACGCCGATTCGATCAAGCAAGGCCGGTCCAATCCAGCACTACCTTGCCGGTGTTGCCGGAGATCATGGCTTCAAAGCCGCGCTCGAATTCGTCATATGGGAAGCGATGCGTGATCACCGGCGAAATATCGACGCCTGACTCGAGCAGCACGGACATCTTGTACCACGTCTCATACATCTCGCGTCCATAGATCCCCTTGATGGTGATCATGTTGAAGACCACCTGGCGCAAGTCGAGCGGCATCTCTTTAGCGGGGATTCCGAGCACGGCAATTTTGCCGCCATGACTCATGTTCGAAATCATGTCGCGCAGCGCCTGCGCATTGCCTGACATCTCCAGTCCAACATCGAAACCCTCCAGCATGCCTAGCTTCTTTTGCACTTCGGCAATTGGAGTCTCGGTTGGATTCACCGCGAGTGTAGCTCCCATCTTCCGCGCCAGGTCAAGACGGAAGGGATTCAGATCGGTGATGACCACGGCCATGATGCCGATGGGCCCGGCTCCGGTGATAAGCACGTCTTCGCCCAGCACGGGAAACGAAAGCGCCGTGTGCACCGCGTTCCCGAATGGATCGAAGATAGCCGCCACCTCCTGTTTAACCTTCGGATCGTGCCGCCAGATGTTGGTCATGGGCAATGAAATAAACTCCGCAAATCCTCCCGGGCGATTGACGCCCACGCCCTGCGTCTGCGCGCAGAGATGCCGTCTGCCGGCGAGGCAGTTGCGGCAGCGTCCGCACACCACATGGCCTTCCCCGCTGACAATGTCGCCGGGATAGAAGTCGTTGACGTTCGAACCAACTTCGACAATCTGGCCGACGAACTCATGCCCGATGACCATGGGCACAGGAATGGTCTTCTGCGCCCAATCGTCCCATTGATAAATGTGCACGTCAGTCCCGCAGATGCCCGCGTAGCGAACGCGCACCAGAACATCGTTGATGCCAATCACCGGTTCGGGTACGTCTTCCAGCCAGAGTCCGCGTTCGGCGCGACTCTTCACCAATGCCTTCATGCTTCTTCGCTCTCTCGGATTAAGGAAATGATCAAGATCCGCATCGCCTCACCATCAGTTGACGGGATAACTGACACGCACTGTCAGTATTTCAAATGGATGAATCGGCGCAGTCACTGTATCGCCGCTAACCTTGAGCGCTTCGCCCTCGGGCTTCTCCATCAGGTTGGTAACCGTTGCTTCCGTTGCGCCCTTGGGAACATGGAATTCCACATCGCCCGATTTGCCCGCCCACTCATACACGCGGATGATCAGCGCGTTCGCGTCTTCGGCCTTCTTCATCGCGGTGAGAACCACATTCTCCGGCTTCACTGTGACATACGCAAACTCCGCCGGCATACTGCCGGTGTGCGCTTCCACCTGCTGGGCCCCGAGCCGGTAGTTGTATTCGTACCCGTGCCGCACCGTCAGCGCCTGTTTCCAGTCGCCACCATGTGGATAAAGTGCATAGGTGAAGTGATGATGCCCGCGATCGGCCTCGGGATCAGGCCACGTTGGCGAGCGCAGCAACGACAGGCGAAGCACATTGTCCTTGTCGTCGTAGCCGTACTTCGAGTTGTTGATCAGGCTGAAGCCGTGCTGTCCGTCGCCGAGGTCGGCCCAGCGCAGCGCCGGCACTTCAAACTGCGCCTGCTCCCAACTATTGTTGCGCGTGGTAAAGCGTTGGATGCTGCCATACGGCACTTCGTACGTGGCCTTGTCACTCGTCGCGGCCAATGGGAATGCGGCCTTGAGCAGCACATGCGTCTCGTGCCAGTCAAAGTCGTTGACCACATTTACCTGGTCCGCTCCGGCATCGAGAGTAATGTCTTGCACAAACTTCGAACTCTGCCAGGTATGCGTCACGCGAATGGCCGCGCGCAGCGGGCCTTTCTCGACGAGCTCAACTGAATCCGCTTTGTCGATGGAGGTGAAATGATCGAGCGTGCCCGGATCGATATTCCACGCATCGTAGTCCTTGGGGGTGTCCTTGAATGTCTGCAACTGGTTGCCGCACGCACCCGGCGCGAGCGCTTCGAACTTTGTCTGTTTGTCAAAGAGGCTGGTGATGCATCCAGTCTGTCCGTCGACCGTCACCTTGAGCATGGAGTTCTCAAGAGTCAGCCCCTCGGCTTTCAAATCGCTCGCGAACGATTTGCTCCCGGCCACCACATGCAGCACCTTATAGCCCAGCGAAGGCACATTGCTCACGCGCAGCAGCAGCGTATAGCTGTTGGTCTTAGCGTCGCTCTTCAGCACCTGCGAAGGGACAACCTTGTTGGACGCGTCGAGCACCGTCACGCCGCCCTCCGCTGCCGATGGCATTTGCACATCCACCGTCACTGGCCCTGAGCGCTCCCAAGCCAGAGAGTTTGTGACCAGCACGGGCACGCCTCCAGGAACATGCGTGTCGATGCCGGCGGCCAGCGTCTTGATTGACCGCTGCGAAATTTCGTTCGTGGACCAGCGCACATCGTCGTAGTCTTTCTGCGCCTCTTTATAGATGATGCCGATGCCTGAGCCCGCTGCCAGATCGTGAAAATCATTGAACGTGATCTTCTTCCACGCATCGGTCAGCGCGTCGCCTGGGTAAGGCTGGCCTTGAAGCCACGCCAGCGAGGCAGCCTTCTCCGCATTGATGGCCTGCTCTTCGCTGTCGCGGATGTTGCGTTTGTGATTGGCCTGCGTGGTCATCACGCCGCGGTGATATTCAAAATACATCTCCGTCTTCCAGGTGGGTATCGCGACCTGGCCATCAGCGGGAGTCGCGGGCGGCTTGTATCCCTTGGCGATCGACGCGTAGTCCCAAACCGGCGAATCCGCTGCAATCTTCTTTTCAATGCTCGAGAAGTAACTCTGCGCGGTGCCGAACTGCATCTTCGGAATCACCTTATCCGGCTGCGCCCAATGCACGCCTTCATCGAGAATCGCGCGCGTAGGCCCGCCGCCGTGATCGCCGATGCCGTAGAGGTCCATCATCTCTTCCATGCCCGGCGCTCTTTCACGCGCAGTCGCCAGATCGGCCGAGAGCCGAACCGGGTTCAGATTGTCGTTCGCATAGTCGTGCGGAAAATAAGTCAGCACCTTGCTGCCGTCCGGCGATTCCCACCAGAACAGCTTGAAGGGCAGTTGATTGGTATCGTTCCAAGTCATCTTCTGGGTCACGAAATAATCGATCCCCGAGCGCTTGTAGATCTGCGGCAACTGCCACGTGTAGCCGAACGAATCCGGATTCCAGCCAATGCGCACATCGACGCCATATTCCTTCTGAAACCAGCGCTTGCCCACCAGGATCGAGCGCACCTGCGCCTCGCCGTCCGGCATGTTCAGGTCGGGCTCGACCCACATGCCGCCCACCACCTCCCAGCGCCCTTCTTTGATGCGCCGCTTGATCTCCTCGTTCATCTGCGGATACTTGTCCGCAATCCAGGCGTTATATTGCGCGGCTGACTGGGTGTAGGTGTAATCGGGATACTCGTTCATCAACTGCAGAGCCGTTCCAAATGTGCGCTTCACCACATCGACGGTTTCAGTCCATGGCCACAGCCACGCCGCATCGATGTGCGAGTTACCCGTCAGATGCAGCGTCGCTTGGCGCAGCATGGGCTTGAGCGTTTCCAGCGTGCTCTGCGCCTGCTTGAGCGAGCCGTCGAACTTGGCTTGATCCTTCGCATCCAGAGCCGCAAGATCGACAGCGCCAGTGGCCTTTTCGAGCGTCGCCGTGTCCGCGGCTACATCCTTTGAGAGGCTGGGAACGAGCAGTGCCGCGGAGAGGATCTCCAGCCGCAGATCTTCCGGATTGGGCCGGTTCTCGGCGAAATCGATCTTCAGCTCTGCGCCCCGGAAGGTCTTGTCGTCCACAGTGTGCAGGAGCTTCACAGCCACCAGAACTTTTTCTCCCGGCTTGGCCTTGTCGAAGATCACGATGGGTTCAAGATCGTCGCCGAGCGCCACGCGGCGGCCGTTGAAATAGATAATCTCCGGCATCGGACCATTGGCGCTGGCAGAGAATTGAAACCAGATGCGCGTTCCGGTCAGGTCGTAGCCGTGCAGGGTCTCCGGGACTTCAATCCAGCGCCGGAACCACTCCGCCTCCTGCGAACCGTGCGTGCCCGCCTTCACCTGCGTCCATGACGAATCGTCTAGATCGGTGTTCTCGGCGTGCGCCAGGTCGCCTGCGTGGAATCGCCATTCATCCGCCGGAAGACGGTCCAGTTCCGTGAGCCGGCTGACCACCGTCTGCGTATTGCTATTCAGGGATTTGACGATCTTTCCTGCTTCTTCTGCTGATTGCGCCGTGGCCGACGCTGCAGCATACAATCCCAGCCCGATTGAGAGCGCCAAAGTCAACAGGCGGATGCTGATCGCTCGACTTCCATTAACAGCAACTGTCAGATTCTTCATTTGAGTTCTCCCGCTTCACTCGCGAATTATATCCTCACGGCCACAGATTGGTATCGTTGCCATTCCATTTTCCACGCGCCGCAAACGCAGCGAGGCCGCCGTTGACCTCAACGGCGGCCTCTTGGGGGAGGGACTTCAAGATGCGCAGGCAGACTTAGCCCTGAGGCTGGTCACCATCCGCGCGCAGGGTGCGATAGCTTGCATTGCCCTTCGACCAGACCAGAAGCAGCAAGTCCTTTCCGCTCGCGTCCTGGTGCACGGCATTGGCGAATTCGCTTGCCGAGGTCGCCGGCTTGCGGTTCACCTCCATGATCACGTCGCCGGGTTGCAGGCCGGCGTCGTCGGCTGGGCTGGCCGGGCGAACGCTCTGCACCACCACCCCTTTGATCTGGTCAGGAGCATTGATCTGCTGCCGTGCGTCCGCCGTCAGGTTGCTCACCGCGAGTCCCAGCTTGCCGGTCTTCGCACCGCCCTGGTCGTCGCTGCTGTCGTTAGAGGCCACTTCGCTGTTGCCATGGAACTGGCCCACCGTCAGGTGCAGCGTCATCGGGTTGCCGTCGCGAATGATGTCCAGCGTGATTTTGGTTCCAGGCGCCAACTGACTCACCGCAACCTGCAGCGTGCTGCCATTCAGCACTTTGATGTCGTTCACCTGGGTGATCACGTCCCCGGTCTTCAAGCCGCCGCTGCTGGCTGGAGAGTCAGGCGTAACCTGCGCGACAATTGCGCCGCTTGCATCGTGCAGATTGAAGAAATGGGCGTTCTCAGGCGTCACGTCGTTCATGCTGATGCCCAGGTAGCCGTGCTCGATTTTGCCGGTCTTGATCAGTTGCATGGCCGAGGCGTGCGCGATCTGCGACGGAATGGCGAACCCTGCGCCGGCAAACGACCCGCTGTTGGTGATGATGAAAGTGTTGATGCCCACCAGTTCGCCGTGCGCATTGACCAGCGGACCGCCCGAGTTGCCGGGATTGATGGCCGCGTCGGTCTGAATGAAGTCGCCCGGCTTGCGTGCATCGTCGGAGTAGGGGTTGGGCCGGTTGAGGGCGCTCACAATGCCCCGCGTCACCGAGAAGGGAAAGTTGCCGAAGGGGCTGCCGAAGGCCAGCACCGTCTGGCCCGGCTGCAGCTTGCTCGAGTCACCCCAGGCAACGCTGGGAAGATCGGTAGCGTTGACCTTGATCACCGCCAAGTCATCCAGTTTGTCGACCCCGACAACCTTTGCGCTCAGGATGCGGCGATCATGTAGCGTGACCTTGATGTTGGTGGCGCCGTTCACCACGTGATCGTTGGTGAGAATGTAGCCGTCAGGGGAGATGATTACACCGCTGCCGATGCCATGCTCAATCTGCGGCTGCTGCGGCATCATCTGTCCGCGTCCGCCGAAAAAGCCTTGGCCAAAGAACTGGCGCAATCCGGGAGGCAATCCTTGCAACTGCCCGCCGCCTTGTTGCTGATCGTCCGATGTTTCATCCTCGCCGGTGCCGCGCGAGGTCACGGCCACGTTCACCACCGCGGGAGTAACCCGGGAGGCCACTGCTTCCATGGCGTGATCGAGCGATGTGAGTGCTTCTACGCTGTTGTCGTCGATGGGCGCTGCTCCCATCAGGCCGGCAGCATGCACATTGCCGTGCCCAACGAACAGCACCGCGCCAAGGACGAAGGCTCCCACAATCGCTGCGGGAATCGACGCCTTCGAGGCGATATCGACTAATTGATTAGTTGCTTGTTTCATGGTTTGTTTTTCTCCTTGCGGTTGAATTGAGTTTGAATTGGGGCTACCGCGAAACCAGAACAATCCCGCTTTGTGCCCGTGAACTTTGCGACTAAATCTGAATAATCAACCAGCCGTGGGGTGTTCTTACGGCGGCATAAGAAGCGCGGCTATCTCCGAGCACCGCCCAGACGAGCCGCTGCGAGTTTCCCTCTGCGTTCCACTGGGTCATCACGATCCAGGCCTGTTGCCGACGCGCGGCATCGGGCTTCTTTGCGCGATGCATGATCACGTCACGGCGAATGGACGCGGCAGCGGGCGTAGACCGAATTGATTCGCCCCTGGCCTGACTTGATTCCTGGCCAAAGGATTGAAGAGTACGCTGCGAACTTGTGGATGGCTGCTCCATGATTGCCTTCGCCAGTTGCATATGCGTTGTTGCCCCAAACGACTGCACCGGCGCACCGATGTTACGAATCGGCAACGACGCATACGCCTGTCCCTGGGGCTGAGCCTGCGTTTTGTTCTGGCCTGCCGTGGCAAAACCGACCAGCTGCGGGCTATGCGCAAGGACAATCGCGCACCCTACAACAGCCGCGGTCAGCCCGCTCGTCATTACCACGGTCTGCCTTCGGCTCATCGCCCGACTGGGGCGGCGCAGGATGCGATGCACGCGACGCACCAACTCCGACTGCCGCTCCCACGCGCCAAGAGCCAACGACAAGCCGCGCCGCAGCATGGAATATTCAGCCAGGTGCGTGAGGCAAATGGCATAGGCCTTGCGCCCGCAGCTGGAGTGCATCACCGTATCATCGCAGGCAAGCTCGCGCTCGACGCACAGGCGTCGCTCTACCCAGAGAAGTGCAGGATTAAGCGGGAAGACCACCACCGCAATCTTCTGCAGCAGGTTGATCCAATCGTCGCCGCGGCGCAGGTGCTCCATCTCGTGTATCACCACTTGTCGTAGTTCGCTCGCCGTCAGGCGGCTTAGAAGCGCCGGAGGAATCAGAATGCGCGGGTGCAGGAAGCCAAAGACGCTGGGACGCTGCACCTCAGTCGAGGTGCACAGCTCGGCGCTCCGGCCGACTCTGCCTCCCATGATTCTGACTTGCAGAAGCGGCCGTAAATCCTCTCCGGGCCGGTCCTCCCCCGCCTGCAAGGGGGTTGCGCGACCAGCCAGGCGCTGCAATCGAATCGCGCCGAAAACCAACTGCGCCCCTCTGAAGAATGAAAGAAGCAGCCAAATCCCGGCGACCGCGTAGCACCAGGAGAGGCTCAACTCCAATTGAGCCGGCCGCGAAGTGCTTGCGGCGGCCGAACCTGGTCCGACGTAAGGCATAACCTGGAGCAAGACGAGCAGGGCGAAAACATTAACCCAGACAACGGACCGGGCAGCGGCGCTCAGGCCGCGAAACAGGCGCAGACAAAGGGCCACGCACGCCACCAGGACGGCGCCTTCCCATATAGCCGAAACCAGCGTGCAGACGGCCAAACCGGCTGCGAGCGGAGTGAGTCTGACCACTTCACGATTGATCCAGGCGATCTGCGGCATCATCAGGATGGCTTCCATTTAGCTCGCCTCCTGCGCATCGTCCGGCGTGAGCGAAATCGTTTCTTTCAGGCGCCTTAGCTCCTCCGGGCTGATCTCATCGTCGCCCAAAAGCGACAGCAGCAGCCGCTCGCGCGAGTTTCCGAAGAACCTTTGCAATACGTGGCGCACTTCTGAACGGCCCGCCTCAAGCTCGCCGACGCAGGAACTGTAGAGAAACGCCCTGCCCTCTTGCCTGTGTGTAACGTACCCCTTGGTTTCAAGAATGCGGATGGTCGTCAAAACCGACGTATAGGCCAATTCGCCTTCCATCGTAGTCGCAGTTACCATTTCTGCAACCGTCGATTCCCCTCTTTGCCACAGGACTCGCATGAGCCTCAGCTCGGCCGGGGTCAGCGTAATGGATCGTTTCGGAGGCATATGACTGAACGTCCTCGACAATGGCCCTCGTGATTCTCAGGGCCACCTACAAAATAGTAGACGCAAAACTAATCATTTAGTTGCTATTTTCTCGGAGAAAAAATCTGGAGGCTGCTTGCGGACACCACACCCCGGCTCCTAGGTGCCCGAGAGCATTTCTCCTAAAGTGGTGAAGTGCGAAAAGTTGTGAAGTGCGAAGTCGTGAAGTGTGGGTGCCCCACCCTCGCCGCGTCTTTGTTTTTGCGGCTAGGGTGGGACCGCGTTTGTGCGCAGGCGGCGCTTGAATCAAGGCTTGCGAGCAGCCTCGCCCGACCCAAGGGTAACGGCCACGACAATCACATCCGAGTTCGACGGCAACGTGAAGCTTTTCACCGTTTTTGCGCTGTTGAGCGTGAAGCTGTACTGGTAAAGATTGTGCGAGCCTTTCGTCTCGCCTCCAGCCTTGGTGTCGCAATAGGGCATGGTCATGGCAATTGACTCACCCGCGTAATTCTCCGCCTTCAACCAGTCACTCAAGCTTTGCTTGAACGTCGCCGTAGATTTATCGCTGTAGGTCACGGTAAAGACCTGCGTCTTCTGGTTCGTACCCACCGCCAGGCCCAGTAAAGTCAGTGTGCTGTAATTCCCCGAAGGCAGCGGAATGACGACTGACTTACCGCCTTTGACCACATTCTTCTGGTTTGCCTTTCCGATCGCATAATCGGTTCCCGAATAAGCGACCGGGCTACCCAGCAGGTTTGCCGAATAGTCACACCCGTCGCCATTCAGGCTGGCGCTGGTGAATTTAGTACCGTTAGTAACAATTCCTACGAGGTTCGCCGCGGATGTGAGCGAAACCTCGACCTGGCTGGGCGGCGGCGGCGTTGAATTAATGGTGTACGTAGCCGTCCCGGCCAGGCTCTGCGAATATCCAGAAGCTATCGCGATCGCCTCAATGGTCTCCGAACTTGACACCGGAATCGTTGTGCCCGGGGTATAGGGAGTGGAACCAGTTGAGGGTGGGTTGCCGTTGGTGGTGTAGTAGATCGACGCGTTGGGCGTGCCCTCCAGAATACTCACCTGTTGCGCGCTTGTGTATGGCCCACCCGGAGGTGAAAAGGTCGGCGTCGCTGCCTGTGGCGGTGGCGGCGCGGTAATGGTGTACTGTGCAGTCCCGGTCTGGCTCTGCGAATATCCAGAAGCTACGGCGATCGCCTCAATGGTCTCCGAACTTGCCACCTGAATAGTGGTACCCGGGGTGTACGGCGTGGAACCGACGTTTGGTGGGTTGCCGTTGGTGGTGTAGTAGATCGACGCGTTGGGCGTGCCATCCAAAATGCCTACAGATTGAGTGCCGGCGTACGTTCCACCCGAGGGCGAAAAGGTCGGCGTCGCTGCGGGCGGAGGAGGCAGCAAGCCGTAGGCGGTCACGGCACCCAGTCCCCCCACGTACACCTTCCCATTGGCGATCGTAGGCGTGGTGAACTTGGTTGCATTCCCAGCAGCAGTATCGCGGCCACCGGCGGCCTGCGCACTGTTATAAAGCTCATTGGCCAGGTTGCTAGCATCGTACGCGTGCAGAGTCGGAGGGATGTTGTTGTAATTGTCGTTGTTCAGAGCCCAGACAATTCCATTCGTTCCATTGTTTGCCGAGACGCTGGGCGTGGAGCCAGAAACGTAGCTGACGCTTCCAAACGCTGTGGGAGACTGCGAAGTCGGTGTCGTGGAGAAATACTCTGTGGAAGGATCAAAGGTCCAGGCCATCAGAGGCGACTTATCTGGAGCTAAATAAAGTGTGTTATTGAAAAACGCAAAACCGCTGTGAATCATTGCATTCCCGGGAACCTGGAAATCCTGGACCGAGCTATCTTGGGCACTTAACCATCCGCCCATCGCATTGGCGTTGATTAAATATATGGTCCCGCTCTTGCTGCCCGTGTCGCCCGTGCAGCCCGTGCTGCTCGGCTCGCCCTTGTCCGTCGTAACCAGGAGATTGGTAATGCCGAGCGCGCCGCCACTCTGCGGCGGCAACAATACGGGTGAGGACATTCCCATGTCCATGTCGCCGGCTGTCCCGCTCGCCCCGGTGAGCCCAACATAATCGCAAGGCGTGAAGGAGTCCACGGGAGCAAGCCCGCTGCCGCTCATGGCCAGATGCACCTCGCTCTCGCCATAATCGCTATTCGCATCGAAGGTGCCATTTGCGACGCCCAGGAAGATATTTCCCTGATTGTCCGTCGAGGGCCCTCCCCCGGTCATCCAGATGCCGCCCCTTCCGCCATTTGGCGTATCTACCCAAACGCCGGTCTGATTTGTGATGTCACTGCTGGCATCGTAGGCAATAACCCACCCATGATACGGATCCGAATCCCCATTCGAAGCAAATGTGATAAAGACCGACTCGCTCGTGGGCCCGTTCGGCGTCGGCGCCAATAATAACGCCGAGCGTTGATTGTTCCATAATGGGTCGAACGAAACGGTCGCACCGCTTTCGCCGTCATAGCCCGTGCCCGGCAGAGTTGCCGCGATGACGGTAGGGCCGTTCAGAGTCTCTGTGCCATCGGCAAGATTCAACGCATGCAGACGCTGAATGAAAGTCGGTGAAGAGGCGGTCGTCTTTGACCTGGCCACCACGTAGACAATTCCCGCGTTGGGGTCGATAACCGGCGTACCTGTTATGCCTAAGTTCTTGCTGATGTCGGTCACGCCGACGTCGTTGTAGGACACATATGTCTCGTTCGAGGCGAGTAAGGATTGAGACCAAAGCGGCGAAGAGCTATTTCCATCGGCATCGAACGCATACACCATGTCTTCTTCGGTGGCCACAATCAGCACATTGTGCAAATTGCCATCGTTCATCAAGTATTGATAGACATAAAGCGGCTGCGCGTACACCGTGCCTTGCACGGTAAAACTGAATAACTTGCCGAACAACGTCGAGTTAACGTTGGATGTTGTAAGTATCGTCTCGTTTTGCTGAACGCCCGTTCGCGAATTATCAACATGCCACGTTGTCACATTTTGCCCAACGACACACGTTGCGCACGCCAGGAATGCGACCAGCTGCAAGGCAGCTAATGCGGCTTTGCGGCGGAGAAATGAATGCCAATCCATTCGTAACTCACGCGCGTTACGAATTTGTAAAAGAGTAATGTTATGCAGATATTTTGAATCAGTAAATCGATTTATAGCGCCAGTCCACATGGCTCTCCTCTGGCCGCCGGGGGATAGTGGCTTGATCAATATAATGGGGCATGAATGGCTGGTCAATCTTTAATTCTTGAGCAACTTTGAGAACAACAGTACCGGAGTTCGTCTCCAGCTTTCGTCCGGAACTTACCTGCGAGGCAGCGTTCGTGCCTCGCTCCGAGTTATCCGCCAAAACAAAGGCCATGGCGCGAACGCCATAGCCTTCTAAGAAAAACGTCAGTGCTTCATCGACAGCAATGATTCTGACTTAGGAACATCCGCTCGTCGACCCGCAGCTCATGCAGCGGTAGCAGCTTCCATTGCGGACCATGATCGCGCCGCAAGTGGAGCAGCTAGGCGCATCACCCATTTCGTACATCTCGCGCATGGCGTCGGACGCGTGATAGATGCCGCGATCTTTCAGATTGATGCCGTAAGCAGCAGGCGCGCCTGCCGCGGTCCCCTTCTCCGGATTCAGGCTCGGAATCGAGCTTTGCGTGGGAACTGCTTCGGGGGCGATTCCCCCGCCGCTTGCGAAACCGCCTGTTTGCGAGCCGACCATGTTCAGCCGTTTGGCCACTTCTTCCGCGAGTCTCGCCAGATGGCCCTGGGATGCCGGTTCATTCTCGTCGGTCTCGCTGTCTGGAATCAGCGAAGGCGAGGCGGGCAGCTGCGGCGCCGGCGAACCGAAGCCGGCGAAGAGCGACAGCTGCGTGCCGGAAAGGAAGCGCAGATTGAGCCAGCGGAAGATGTAGTCCATCAAGCTCTTTGCGTAGCCGATATGCTCGTTGCCCGTCCAGCCCGAGGGTTCGAAGCGCGTGTGGGCAAACTTCTCGCACAGCACCTTCAGCGGCACACCGTGTTGCAGGGCAAGAGAAATAGACGTGGCGAATGCATCCATCAAGCCCGAAACAGTAGACCCCTCCTTGGCCATCTTGATAAAGATTTCGCCCGGCTGGCCGGTGGGATAGAGGCCGACGGTGATATACCCCTCGTGCCCGGCGATGGAAAACTTGTGCGTGATGGAAGCACGCTCCTCAGGCAGGCGGTGACGTACGGCGCGCGGCGGACCGTTGGGATCCTGAGCCGGGTCTTTGGGCGGAGCAGCGGGCATGGCCGAAGCCTTGATCACCGGCACTGCGGCGGCCTTGGCAATTTCATCCAACGTGGTTTGGAATGCAGCCGCCGCGGCAATCACCTGCTTCGCGGTCACTTCAAGCTTCTCGCCGATCTTGGCCTCAAGCGCCTTCAGGTCAGCCTCGGAAGCCAATTGTCCCGCACTCAGATTGGCCAGCACCCGCGTGCCCACCGCATCCAGAGCCGAGGGCTCTTTCTTGGCATCCATGCTGGTGTTGAGCGGCTGCGTGCCCTTCGACCCGTCACGATAGATGGCCACGGCCTTGATGCCCTGACGCCAGCTCTCGGCGTAAGCCTCAGCCACGTCTTCAATGCTCGCTTCATGGGGAAGGTTGACGGTCTTCGAAATGGCGCCGGAAAGGAATGGCTGTGCGGCGGCCATCATCTTGATGTGGCCCATGTAATTGATCGAGCGCGTGCCCTTGGCCGGCTTGAAGCTGCAATCGAACACAGCGAGGTGCTCCGGCTTGATGCCCGGCGCGCCCTCGATGGTGCCCGTTGCATCGATGTAGCTGACAATGGCATTCACATCGTCGGAGCTATAGCCTAGCTTGAACAGGGCCGATGGCACCGTGTTGTTGACGATCTTGATCATGCCGCCGCCCACCAGCTTTTTGTATTTGACGAGAGCAAGATCGGGCTCGATGCCGGTCGTGTCGCAGTCCATCATGAAGCCGATGGTGCCGGTGGGCGCGAGCACCGTGGTTTGCGCATTGCGATAGCCATAGCGTTCGCCGAAGATCAGCGCCGTGTCCCAGCTTTCGCGGCTGGCGTCAATGAGGGCGTCAAGCTGCGGCACGTTGAACGGTTCGCCGCTCTGGCGCGACTTGCCGATGTTGTTAACCTCCGCGCGATGCATGCGGACTACGTCAAGGAACGGCTCGCGGTTCACATAAAAGCCTGGGCATGCGCCGCCCTGGCGTTCGACAGAAGCCGTAAGCGGCGTTGCCGATGCCAGCGGCGGGCAGTTGGCTGCAATCACGGCCGACTGCAGATAAGCCTGCCCGCACATGATGGCCGTAAGGGCGCCTGCCAGGTCGCGGCCAGCTGCGGAGTCATAAGGCAGGCCGAAGGCCATCAGCAACGCACCCAGGTTGGCATACCCCAAACCAAGCGGCCGATAGTCATGCGAGTTACGCGAGATAGCTTCCGTCGGGTAACCCGAGTTATCGACCAATATTTCCATAGCGGTAATCACGACCGAAATCGAATGCCGGTAGGCTGGAATATCGAAGACGCCCGCCGCATTGACATACTTGAGCAAATTGAAGCTAGCCAGGTTGCAGGCCGAGTTATCCAGAAACATGTATTCGGAACACGGGTTAGACGCGTTGATGCGCGCCGTGTTCTTGCTCGTGTGCCACTTGTTGATGGTGGTGTCGAATTGCATGCCCGGATCGCCGCACAGCCAGGTAGCTTCGGCAATCTTGTGCATGATGTCACGCGCCTTGTAAGTGGCAACCGGCTCATGGCCCTTTACCGTGTAAGTCGAAAAGTCGCCATCGTTCTCATAGGCGCGCATGAACTCGTCGCTTACGCGCACCGAGTTATTGGCATTCTGGAAAAAGATTGACGAATAAGCTTCTGAATCGGGTCCCGACCCGTCGTAACCCGCCTTGATTAAAGTGAAAGCCTTAGCCTCTTCCTTAGCCTTGCAATCGATGAAGTCCATGATGTCCGGGTGGTCCACATTCAGGATCACCATCTTGGCCGCGCGCCGCGTCTTGCCGCCCGACTTGATCACGCCCGCGAAAGCATCGAAGCCGCGCATGAAGCTCAGCGGACCGGAGGCCTCGCCGCCACCCGAAAGCAGTTCCTTCGATCCGCGAATCGTCGACAGGTTGGTGCCCGTCCCCGAGCCCCACTTGAACAGCATCCCTTCCGTCTTGGCCAGGGTCAGGATCGACTCCAGCGAATCGTCAACAGAATTGATGAAGCACGCCGAGCACTGCGGATTGCGGTAGCCCGTAGCTGAGTAACGCGAGCCGCCGGTGGCCGGATCCCAATGCCAGTTCTGCCCGTCGGAGTTGGGCTCCAGGCGGTCGCAGCCCACGTTGAACCAGACGGGTGAGTTGAAGGCAACTTTCTGCGTCAGCAGCATGTGCGCCAGCTCATCGTGGAAGACGCCTGCGTCCTCCTCGCTGGCAAAGTATCCGCCGGCCATACCCCAATCGCGAATGGTCTCCGCGACCCGGCCGACCAGCTGCCGTACCCCGGTCTCGCGCTCCGGCGTGCCCATCTGCCCGTGCAGGTATTTCGAAGCCACAATGTTGGTCGCCGTCATCGACCAGTCAACGGGAACTTCTACGTCCTTTTGCTCAAAGATCGAGTTCCCCTTGGTATCGGTAATCAGAGCCGTCCGCTTATCCCATTGGACAGCGTCGTACGGGGAAACCCCTTCGGTGGAAAAGCGGCGGGTAAACTTCAATCCCTTCTGGGCTTGCACAGATGGCTGGACGGTGGTGGGGTTCTGCAGGTAGGCCTCGTTCATCGGATCCTCTCAAGGGCAAAATTGGTGAAAACCATGCCTCAGCCGGCGCAATGCGGCCTGGTTGAGGTCTTGGACGTGCGCTGGCGCAGCGGGAAAACTCAGCT
Organism: Occallatibacter sp.; assembly: GCA_049513795.1. Taxonomy (GTDB): domain Bacteria; phylum Acidobacteriota; class Terriglobia; order Terriglobales; family Acidobacteriaceae; genus Telmatobacter. The sequence goes on from JBEKVS010000027.1 coordinate 17,056, forward strand.
GGAAAACCCTAGCTGAAAACCTTTGCTGGAAGAACAAGGATGAGAAAGTGCAACCACCCTCACATCTGATGCTGCGGCCTCGCTGGGGTCTCGTGGCTCCCGCTTTGGTTACAATCTGTTAATGGGCCGCAGATGAAAAAATACCGCTCCCTGTGGGGTATGTCAACAACAAACCACAATATCTTGTATTTCAACGTCAAACACGGCATCTGAGTGCTAAACACCCGCATCTGCCTGTGGAAAGTTGAAAACAGCCAAGAATGGCGCGGTCTTCCCCGCATAGTTCTGCCCCAAAATCGTTGCAATCGGTCGACCGCCGCGGACGCTTTGGGGGCTCAATCTGAAGCCTAGTCCGCATCGAGACGCCATACAAGCGAGAAAAGACGTGCAATTCGCGTCCCATTTGTGCGAAATGTGGACATTCAGACCGGCTTCAGAAAGCCCGGCGCGCCCAGACGCGGCATTTCACGGCGTTGCCGGTGTCACATAGGCGGGCAAGAAGGAACGCCGACTTCCCAGAACCGGCTAGAGGCGTCGGCCTCGTGGTGAACTGGTAGGCTGATTCTGTGCCTGAGCCAAATCCATCTTCGTTCAACTGGAAGCCCGTTGCCTCTCCCCGCCCGATCACCCTAAGCGGCCAATACGTGACATTGGAACCGCTGGACGCCGAGAGCCACACCGCTGACCTCTGGGAGGCTGTGCGCGGCCATGACGCGCTGTGGACATGGCTGGCTGATGGCCCATTTGCTTCCCAGGCCGAGTTGCGCCAGTTGATCGAGCAGAGGCAAGCGGGGTCGAGCGCGGTCTTTTTGGCCATCGTGCCCGCGACGACCGGCCAACCAGGGCCACCACGAACAGGTCTTCGTTCGTGGGGTGGTCATGCCGCCGGCTGGGCCAGCTACATGCGCATGGAGCCGGCGCACGGCGTGATCGAGGTCGGCAACATCATGCTCTCGCCCATGTTGCAGCGCACCCGAGCCGCCACCGAGGCCATGTACCTGATGGCCCGCCATGTCTTCGAAGACCTCGGCTACCGCCGCTACGAGTGGAAATGCAACGCCCTCAACGAGCCCAGCCGCCGCGCCGCCCTGCGCTACGGATTTACCTTCGAAGGCATCTTCCGCCAGCACATGGTCATCCGGGACCGCAGCCGGGACTCCGCCTGGTTCTCTATGCTCGACCACGAGTGGCCCGCGCGCAAAGCCGCGTTCGAAGCCTGGCTCGATCCCGCCAATTTTGGCGAGAATGGTCTGCAGCGGCGGCCTTTGTCCGCGATTTCCGCAACGGAAATCTGACAGAAAGCGATGAGCCCCCACCCCCAGAATTCGGGACTTGGGGCGCCCGGCCTTTACTGCGTCGTGAATGCAATGCCCCATGGTGTGGTTCCAGCCGCCACGGGCGACCCTGAGATCTTCGTCAGTGCGCCGGTGCCGCCGATGGAGAACTCGTTGACCACGTTGTACGCGGCGCCCGGGCAGTTGCTGCATCCCTGGGGTACATACACGAAGCTTCCGGAAGGATCGACGCCGATTCTTTGTCCATAAACCAGCGGATACACGCTTCCCACCGATGTGAATGCGCCGTTGCTGAGGGAGTAAGAAACCAGGTCGTTGTTGTTTTCGATGGTGTAAGCGAACTGGCCCGTTGGTGAAACCGAAATGATATAGGCGCCGGACTGCTCCACCATGGGAGATGAGCGGGCCGGTGTCAGCTGGCCCGTCGAAGCGTTTACGCTGTAAGCCAGAATCGAGTTGGTGCCGGAACCAACCGCGTAAAGATATGTCCCGTGAGGATCGAGTGCGATACCACCCCCCATCGATGGTCCGGCAACGGTCTGCGCCAGCATGAGGGCGCCGGAGCTCGCGCTTACGCTGTAGGCATAAATGTTGCCGAGATCCTGGACGTAAACGAACGTGCCGCCTGTGTTGATAACAAGATCGTCGCCGAAATCCTGCGTACCCGATGTGGCAAAGGGCGATCCGGCAATTGGCGCCAGTGGGCCCGTCGCGCTCAGGCTGAAACCTCCCACTGAATTGCTGCCCTGGCTGGCCACGTAAACGTGCGTGCCGGAAGGATCGACCGCAATGGATACCGGCTCTTTCACCGTCGCATACGGTGAGGCGCTGATCTCGCTCAGCGCGCCAGTCGAGCCGTTGATAGCAAACACGTGCAGCTCGCTGGCCGCGATGTCGCCCACGAACAAGAAACGGTTTTGCGGGTCCACGGCAACCACCGTCGGGTTGGCGCCCACGATGAGAGGAAAGCCGTTCAGCGCGGTCAATGCGCCTGTCGACGTGTCCACCGAGTAGCCGGAAAGGCTTCCACCCTGATTGCCGGTGTAGGCGAACTTCGCCTTCAATGTGGGAACGAGGGGAGGCGGAGTAATCGGACCGGTAGGAGTTCCAGACGCATGCTCGCCATTGCTCGCGCATCCAGCCAGCGCGAAGACGCCGCAGCACATTGTCGCCAACAGCCATTGGTCCAAAGAGCGCATAAACCGGAGACCTTCTATAAGTTCGAAAACACGGGGACTATACATGATTGTTCGGCTATTCGGCAACATTGCCATCCGTGTTTCGCCGGCACAACCCCGAATGAAAGTGCACACCCTTTTGCCCAAAGGAAACGCCGCCCATTTCTAGGCGGAGTTTCCTTCAACTTTCAAAGCAGTTAACTGAACCCCTTCAGTTGCTCACCTTCGACTCAATCCTCATCCCGTAGAACGACTTATGCACGAAGAACACCGACACCAGGAAGAACGCAACAGCCAGCACATGCGTAAGCATCGGGTTATCCGCACTGAGCGTCACGGCAAGCTCGACAGCGAGCAATCCGAACAGGGTTGTGAATTTGATGATCGGGTTCATGGCCACCGATGAAGTGTCTTTGAACGGATCGCCCACGGTGTCCCCGATCACGGTTGCGTCGTGCAGGGGTGTTCCTTTCTGTTTCAGTTCCACCTCTACGATTTTCTTCGCGTTGTCCCATGCGCCGCCGGCGTTGGCCATGAAGATCGCCTGATACAGGCCGAAGATCGCCAGCGAGAACAGGTAGCCGATAAACAGGAACGGCTCCATGAACGCGAAAGCAAGCGTGGCGAAGAAGACGGCGAGAAAGATATTGAACATGCCCTTCTGCGCGTACTTGGTGCAGATCTCCACCACCTTCTTGCTGTCCGAAACCGAGGCTTTCTCAATGCCTTCCAGTTTAATGTTGGCCTTGATGAACTCGACCGCCCGGTAAGCGCCTGTGGTCACGGCTTGCGTGGAAGCGCCGGTGAACCAATAGATCACTGCCCCGCCGCAGATCAGCCCCAGCATGAACGGCGCGTGCAGCAGAGACAGGCTCTGCACGTCGTGAGTCAGCCCGCCGGTCAGGGCCATGATGATCGAGAACGTCATGGTGGTTGCGCCCACCACGGCTGTGCCGATCAGCACCGGCTTGGCCGAAGCCTTGAACGTGTTGCCGGCTCCATCGTTCTCTTCCAGCAGGTGCTTGGCGCGTTCGAACTTCACGTCGATGCCGAAGTCCCGCTTCAGCTCCGCTTCGATGTTGGGAACATTTTCGATCAGCGACAATTCGTAAACAGATTGCGCATTGTCGGTAACCGGCCCGTAGGAATCGACGGCGATCGTCACCGGCCCCATGCCCAGGAAGCCGAACGCGACCAGGCCGAAGGCGAAGACCGCCGGAGCGAGCATCTGGTCCGCCATGGACGCGCCCATGCTGAAGTAATAGCCCAATCCCATCAGCGCGATCATGCTAAGTCCGATCCAGTAGGCCGAAAAGTTGCCGGCTACGAATCCTGACAAAATCCCCAGCGAAGCTCCGCCCTCCTGCGCCGATTTCACGACCTCTCGCACATGGCTTGAGCTGGTTGAAGTGAAGACCTTGACTAACTCCGGAATGATGGCGCCCGCCAAAGTTCCACAAGAGATGATCGAAGCCAGCTTCCACCACAAGGTTCCGTCACCGAGAGTGGGGATCATCAAATAAGTGACGATATAGGTCAGGATGATGGAGACAATGGACGTGATCCATACCAGCGAGGTCAACGGCGTCTCAAAGTCCATCTCGTCGGAGTTCGCATATTTTGCGTGAGCGATTGCGCCGTTGAGGAAGTACGCGCCGGCGCTCGACAGCAGCATGGCAACGCGCATCACGAAGATCCAAACCAGCAGTTCGGCCTGCGTGGTTGGACTTTTCACCGCCAGCAAGATGAAGGTAATCAGGGCTACGCCGGTAACGCCGTAGGTTTCGAAGCCATCGGCGCTTGGACCCACAGAGTCGCCCGCGTTGTCGCCCGTGCAATCTGCAATCACGCCCGGGTTGCGCGCATCGTCTTCCTTGATCTTGAACACGATCTTCATCAGGTCGGCGCCAATGTCGGCGATCTTGGTGAAGATACCGCCGGCGATGCGCAGCGCCGCGGCGCCCAGAGACTCGCCAATGGCGAAGCCGATGAAGCATGGTCCCGCATAATCGCGCGGAATGAACAAGAGAATAAACAGCATGATCAGCAGCTCAACGGAGATCAGCAGCATGCCGATGCTCATGCCCGCCTTCAGCGGAATCGCATAAACCGGATACGGCTTGCCGCGCAGTCCTGCGAACGCTGTCCGCGAGTTCGCAAATGTGTTCACGCGAATGCCGAACCACGCCACGCCGTAGCTGCCCGCGATCCCGATCAGCGAAAACAGCAAAATGATCGGCAGCGTTATCGCAACCGATTTTCCCGGCACCGGCGCCAGATAGCCGAAGTAGAGCGAGATAATCACCGCGATGAAAACCCAGAGAAGAAGAATGAACTTGCCCTGCGTCACAAGGTAGGTCTTGCAAGTCTCGTAGATCAGTTCGGAAATCTCCCGCATGGTGCGATGCACCGGCAGGTTTTTCAACTGCACGTAGATGGCCAGGCCGAACAGCAGGCCGCCCGCGCAAAACAGCAATCCGATCGACAGAAGCGCATGCCCGTTCATGCCGAAAAAGCTCACGCTGGTCAAATCCGGCAACACCAGGTTGGCTTCGCCCCCGCCGCCTGCCTGTTCCGGCTGGGCGTAAGCGCACGTGGGAAGCAGCACACCTAGAAGCGCACCCAGGAAGACTGCAGTGGTCTTCGAACGGCGCTTGCGAAATGCGTCCGCGACTTGCTTGATCGCTCCGGCGATTTGTTGCATGGCCGCCGCGCCGGTGCCTGCACCAACTACCTGGTGCCTGAATAGAAACGCAACAAAGAGCGAAAGTACGCTCACAGCTAGAAAAAAGTAGATCCAATACTGAACTATGTCCTGTTGCACTTGCACACATCCTCCCGATTTTGTGTTTTAAGCCGTAACCCGAACGGCCTCATAAAACGCGACATCGTTAACCGCTGGGACGAAGTCACGGGAAGCCTATCATCCGTGTGTACCGCTGTCGAGTGACTCGAATCACAGGTAGCCAAAGAGGCAAATCCAGGGGTTACAAAACGGGGCCTCTTCGGCGTTTTTTCCCATCGTGGGCGGAGGGCTTTCGCAGCGCAGGCGAATCGCCTGCCCATTTCCGGGAACTGGGGTTAAATGACCTTGGATGAAGGGAAGCCTGCAACGGATGCCCGTCTATCTCAGCGGAATGTCGAACTTGTCCTCGGGCAAACGGATTTGCAGATTCTCGTCGCCGGGGTCGCGCACCAGCCCGCCCGGCCACGGGTGCAACTTGAAGAGGACCAGGACATCCCGCTTGGGGTCGTCGAAGGCACGAAAGCTGGCCACCTGCTCCACCGAGCCGATGCAATGAAGATCCTCCAATGTGCCTGGGTCGAGCACGTTCCAGGTGGCGAACCAGCCCGGCCGGTAGAAAGCCAGCTTGGCGCCCATGTCCGGCATGGCGGGGCTGGGCGTGTCAAAAAGGTCGTTGAGAGCCGGCAAGTGGGTGACGAGCATGATCTGGTCGGCGCTCACGGAGACCAGCATACGCTTGCCGTTGGGGTGCTGGTTAATATAGCGCGTCAGTCGCTGGGCCGCATTTACGAAAGTAAACTCCGGATGCACTGCATAGTCCAGGGTCCATGCGCCGTTGGCGCCCACGGCCACACCCGCGACGCCAAGCATGGCCCAGCCCAGCAGGCGCAGGCGGCTCGCGCCAAATCCCTGCCTTGCGCTCGTGGATTCGCCATCAACGTTCCCATACCCCATCAATGCGTGTGCACCCTGGGCCACGATGAAAAAGCAGAAGAAAGCGGGTACGGCGAAGTAGCGGGGTTGCGGGTGGTTCTGCACGGTCATGAAAAGGACGTATCCGAAAACGGCAAGCACCGAGGATCCGAAGACCGGGTCAAGCAGCAGCCTGCGGTCCACCGCGCTTCGTGCAACCAGAGTCGCACCCAACCAGCTTGTAGCCGTGCCAAGTACGATCAACCCGGCCAACGGGATGAGAATGCGATCGACCCACAGGCCGCCGTGAAAGGCCCACCACAGGCTGATCAACGGCCAATCGAATCCGCTCGGCTTCGGGTACTTGTTCACGAAAAACAGGTATTGATAATCGGCCAGCAGGCCGGCATGAATGACGAGCGCAATCCATACGCCGAAGCTGAGAGCAAAGCTGGCTGTGGCGGCCAACGTGCATCGCCAGAAGAGTCTGCGCTGCCGCCACAACGGCAACAACATAGCCCACACCAATGCCGGCAGCAAAAAGACAGCCGTCGTCTTGGTAAGCATCATGAGCGTGAAGAGCAATCCGATGCCTGCGGCAATCCACAAAGGACGCCTCGCGCCGGGCAGCCGTACAGCCAGATTCAACGACGCCAGCGTAAGCGTGGTCAGCATCGGCTCCAGAATCGCCAGGCGACTGAAGCAGTAGAGAAAAGGGCTGGTCGCAATCAGTGTGAGTGCGAGGAGCGCCATCCATCGCGGTCCGCGCGTCTTCAGCAACAGGTAGCTCAACCCCAGGTTGGCGAAGAAAAACGCCACCGCCAGGCCGCGCGCAGCCTGCACGGTCACTCCTGTGAAGAAGAAGAGAATCCACTCCAGGAACGGCCACACCGGAACCGCCACGGCTGGGTTAAAGTCTCCGCGCAGATACCAGTTGCCGAACAAGTGCGAGCGAATGGCTGCATTGCTGTACCAGCCTTCGTCAGTGTATTTGGCCCAATCCGCAATCCACGGCGAATGGTTGGGAAAGTCGGCGCTGAGGTGCAAGGCATGCAGGCCCGCGAAGATCGCAATCAGAAGCAGCCACGCAGCATACCACCAACGATTTTGAGACAGCATCGGCGCCGTTTCTCCGGATGGATTGAACCATCTAAAAAGGTTCCAACATAAAGGAGGGACGCATCGAGTATACCCAACCGCGAGCCTCGGCTCCGGCCCGTACCAGCTGCCATGTATGATGGTGTTGCCTAAATCCGGGAGACTCCGCCACTTGCTAATCAATCGTTTGAGCTCTGTACTTGCGCTCTTTCTTTCCGGCGCCGCCGCCTTTTGTCAAAGCCAGATTCCAACCGCTGCATGGCGCATCCCCATCGGAACACCACCCGCGAATCCCGGCGCACAGAGAACCGAGCTCCATGGCGGAAACATTGATGATGGCTATTGGCAAGGCGCGCCCGTCGGCGGAATCGGAGCCGGCACATTCTCGCGCTCCTATCGCGGCCATTTCGAACGCTGGCACATCAAGGGCGGAACGCACAAGTACGAAGACGTGCCCACCAACCAGTTTGCCGTCTTCGCGCAGCCGCAAGGTGAAGCACCCGTATCGATGGCGCTCGCTGTGGGCAAGCCCAAGGACGGAGCTTTGGACAGCTGGAACTGGAACTACCCCGCCGGCGACGGCGAATATGCCGCTCTCTACCCCAAAAGCTGGTTCGCCTACGGAACCAAAGCGCTGCCCGTCAAGTTGACTGTCGAGCAATTTTCGCCGGTCTTGCCCAACAACTACAAGGAAACCAGCTATCCGGTTGCTGTCTATCGCTGGACCGCAGAGAACCCATCCTCGAAGCCGGTGACCGTCTCCATTCTGTTTTCATGGACCAATATGGTGGGCTGGTTTCGCGACGCCTCGCGCAACTTTGACGGCGCGCTGAACCAGCAAGACTTCAATTCATTCAAGACAGAAAACATTGCCGGCACGAGCAGCCCCATGTCCGGCATCGTCTTCGACCGCCTGCGCCAGGGCCCGGTCGAAAACGAGTGGGACGGCCAATTCGCCATTGCCACGCTCCCCGGCGACGGCGCAGAGGTGACATATCTGGCCACGTATCCCGCCGCGTTCGATGGGTCCGAAGTGTGGAAGCCCTTTTCGAAAGACGGCCGCCTGCCCAACCAGGCTCGGCCCATTGCCTCAAGCGGCGATGCATTCGCCGGCGCATTTGCGGTTCGCTTCACCCTCGCTGCGCATGAAAAGCGCCTGATTCCCATGGCCCTCAGCTGGGATCTGCCCATCGTCGAGTTTGGCGGCGGCCGTCAATGGAATCGCCATTACACAAAGTTCTTCGGCGCAGAGGGCACGCATGCATGGGAGATTGCTCGCACCGCCCTCGAGCATCACGAAGAATGGAGCAGGGCCATCGACGCCTGGCAAAAGCCCATCATCACTGACGAGCACAAGCCGGCCTGGTATCGCGCTGAGCTCTTCAACGAGCTCTATTACCTGGCCGACGGCGGGACGCTCTGGGGAAGTGAGCGCGGAGCAGGAGCCAAGTCCGGCGACCGCTTCACCTACATGGAGTGCTTCGACTATCCCTTCTACGGCAGCCTCGACGTCCGCTTCTACGGATCGTTCCCGCTGCTGCGCTTCTGGCCGGAGATCGAAAAGGAGGAGATGCGCGAGTACTCCCGGACCATCCCCGAATCGAATCCGCAGAACTACGTCTGGGCATGGAAATCCCTCCGCGAAGGCAAGATCGTGGAGTACACGCGCAAGGTTCCTGGATCCGCGCCTCATGATCTCGGTTCACCGAACGAAGATCCAGTCATCAATCCCAATCAGTACAACTACCAGGACGTTTCGAACTGGCGCGACCTCAATTCGAAATACGTCCTCATGATCTGGCGCGACTTCGTGCTCACCGGCTCAACCGACGAAGCCTTCCTGCGCGCCAGTTGGCCCGCCGTCAAGCAGGCCATGGAGCACCTGAAGCAATACGACACGGACGGCGATGGCCTCATTGAGAACGGCGGGTTCCCTGACCAGACTTACGACGACTGGATCGCCACCGGTGAAAGCGCCTACACCGGCAGCCTCTATCTTGCCGCTCTCAAAGCAACCGCCCGCATGGCCGACAAGCTCGGCGAGCCCGCAACCGCCGAGGCCTACGACGCCCTCGAAGCGCGCGCCGCAGCTGCGTATGTGAAGAAGCTCTGGAACGGCACTTATTTCCGCTACGCCGTCAAGGGCCTCGATACGGAAGCCGTCATGGCCGAGCAGTTAGCCGGCCAGTGGTACGCCAGCCTTACCGGGCTCGGTGATCTGGTTCCCAAGCAGATGCGGGTATCAGCCCTGCACAAGGTCTACGACACCAATGTCAAGAAGTTCGCCAGGGGCGAGATGGGAGCCATCAACGGCATTGCCGCCGATGGCTCTCTGCTGCACAACAACCCGCAAACCGAGGAAGTATGGACGGGGGCCACATTCGCCGTCGCCAGCCACATGATCTCCGAAGGATTGACCGACGAAGGCTTCGCCACCGCCAAGGGGGTCAACAACGTTGTATGGCGGGACCGCGGTTACTTCTTCCGCACACCCGAAGCCTACGATATTCACGGTCTGTATCGCGCCAGCATGTACATGCGGCCTGGCTCCATCTGGTCCATGGAGTATGCGCTGGACAAGAAGTAGGCGTCGTGCCCCTGCGGTGAATTTCGCTCTGGGAGTAAAATCAATGCCAGGGGTCGAAGCGTTACGCCGACAACCTTCAGGCTATTCCAAAAACTCCCATCCCACAATTGCCGAGAAACTACTCGTACACCGGGATCGTTCGATCATTGGCGCGTGAGCGCCGTCTGCCGCACGGCAGGTGCCTACTCGTAGGCCAGCGCGTCGATTGGATCTTTTCTTGACGCCATCCAAGCCGGATAGAGTGCGCCGCACAAAGAACCGATAAAGGCGATCAATGCGCCACGCACCACCCAGCCCGCATTCATGTCCAGATAGAGGGTCGGAAACCTATGCCCCAGAAATGCCTTCACACTAAAGGAAACCGCCACACCCACTAACACCCCGGCCACCGCCAGCAATGCGGTTTCGCGCAGCACTACGCTCACGATAGTCAGCTTCGACGCTCCCATCGATTTGAGAATCCCGATCTCCCGCGTCCGCTCCAGCACCGAAGTGTACATAGCTTGAAAGATAACCAGAAACCCGATAATGACAGCAATTCCGATCACCACTTTGATAGCCGTATTCAATGCCGGTATATGGTCCGGAGTCATCAGCGAGAACCAATCGTCCATGGTCATCACCTGATAATTCTCCAGGCCGCGCACGGCATGAATCTCCTCCATCACCGCATGATCGTTGGCCGGGTCGTCGCACTTGATATAAAAGAGCGAGGCCTTCCCCTCGGCGTCCATCAACTCGCCCATGGTCGCAATCGGAATCAGCTTCCGCCCGCCCTTGCCGTGTTCAAAAACTCCCGAAATGCGGAAGGGGTGTTTGTAGATTGGGATCGTCTCGCCCACGTGATGGCCACCGCCGGCACTGGCAAAGACGTCGTCAATGATCACATCATAGGGACCCTGAGGCGGCCCGCCAGAAAGATATTTAAAGGGACTCAACTGGCTGTAGCTCGGGTAGTCGATGCCCCAAAGCACTTCGAACCCATCGCCCATGGAGAGATTGGTCATCACCGGGGAAGCCACGGCGACGTGGGGAAGCTTTTCCAGAACACCGGCCAGTTTGGCTGAGATGGGCGCGCCGCTGACTCCAGTCAGAAATGTTGCATTTCCGGGGCGGACGGTAAGGTCGGCTCCAATGCCATTGTTCATCCGCTTTTGCCCGGTAAGCTGACCCAGCATAATCGCAATGATGGTCAGCATCATGATCACTTCAATGGCCACCGCCAGAACACTGATGATGGAGCGCACCGGGCGATGTACGAGATTGGCGATGATGAGTTTGTTCATTCCTTGAGCCTCACTCCTGGGGAGAATGCGAGCCCCTCGCCTTCAGGGTAGCAGCCGGCGTGGCGGAGCCCGGGCTGGACCTTGGCCCAGATTCGCTCGACTCCTCGGCCACACGTGACCATCGGCATCTTGCCGAAATTTATGGCAGATGTATATTTTGCATATAGTTCTCGATTTGGTTCCAAGGTTCCACGATGATTGAAAACAAAGGGAAAACCGTCGATTCGCTTTGACTGGATAGATTTAGCGGTTTATTGTGAAAGTGGATCGTCAGGTAGCTGACTGGCTTTTCGGTTCTAACGATGGGAAACTTTGGCGAAGACCTGCGCAAAGAGCGGCTATCCCGCGGCGTTGCGCTGGAAGACATTACGGCAATCACCAAAATCAGCCAGCACCACCTGGTGTCGCTGGAGCAGGGGAGCTTCGGCCATCTTCCCGGCGGGATTCTTTCCAAGGGCATTGTTCGTGGTTATGCAGGTGCACTGGGCCTGGACCAGCAGGATTGGACGGAACGCTTCCTCAAAGCATCCAGCGCTTCAGGCCACGTGATTGACGAGGATCTTGCCTGGACAGAATTTGCATCGAACGTGGGCAAATCCCGCATGTTGCGCCGTGATGCCCTTGAGTTGCGCATGCGCTGGGCCGGCGCCGTTGTTCTTCTCCTTCTCGTCGTGGTCGCGGCCTTCCTCACCGTTCGTTATGTCGGTGTGCGCGTGGGCCGGTGGACGACTTTGCTTCCCGCTCACCAGTCCGCCGCAATTCACGGCGCAGGCTCGTTGGCACACAGTCTGATTCCCCCAGCCCCGTCCCAGCAGACGCACTGACCCCAGGAATAGCCGAAACCGTCACCGCTCCGCCGCAGTCGAGGCTGGAAATACCTTTCGCCTGACCAGAAGCGCCGTTGGGGGTCAACTATTCCCCGTTGCGATCTCCGACTTTGCCCCTACCACCCATTGCAATTACCATAGATTGGTGCATTCAAGGCCAACGCTTGCCCGGGCAGGAATGTCCCAGAAGAATCCGGGCATGTCCTGAAACAGGTACGGACGGCTTTTGCGCGAGAAGCTCGGCTTCTCCAAGCGTTCCATGCGGTTAGCGACCGACGCATCAGGCCGATAACCGCGGGCCATTCAATGGGCCAGGTCCCTTGATTGGGCCTTTATTTGAGAAGGAGTTCGAATTTGAGCGATCGTTTCTTGTTTACCTCTGAGTCAGTCACCGAAGGCCATCCCGAGTCATCGCCGGGGAAATCACCACCAAGGCCTACGTCGATTTCCAAAGTCTCGTCCGCGGCGTTGTTGCGTCCATCGGCTACGACAACGCCCTCTACGGATTCGATTCCAACACCTGCGCCGTGATCTCGACCATCAACAAGCAGTCCGGCGACATTGCGCAGGGCGTTGACACGGGCGGAGCCGGCGACCAGGGCATGATGTTCGGCTATGCCTCCAACGAAACCCCAGAGCTGATGCCGGCCCCCATCTCGCTGGCCCACAAGCTCACCCGCCAGCTCACCGCCGTGCGCAAGTCAGGCAAGCTGGCCTACCTGCGCCCCGACGGCAAGAGCCAGGTCACCGTCGAGTACGACGAGAACCACAAGCCCGCGCGCATCGACGCCGTAGTCATCTCCAGCCAGCACTCGGAGAGCGTGAGCAATGAAGAGCTGCACGCCGACATTCTCAAGCACGTAATCCAGGCCGTCCTGCCCGCCGCGTGGCTCGACGAGCACACCAAGTACCACATCAATCCCACCGGCCGCTTCGTCATCGGCGGACCCATGGGCGATACCGGCCTCACCGGCCGCAAGATCATCGTCGACACCTACGGCGGCGCAGGCCGTCACGGCGGCGGCGCCTTCTCGGGAAAAGACCCGACCAAGGTGGACCGTT
>JBEKVS010000028.1:0-26979 GCA_049513795.1 Occallatibacter sp.
CCGAGCAGCTTGGTGAATACTCTTGAAGTCAATGCGATGCTCCCATCCGGATGATTCAGGGGCGCGGCCGGCCAATCATGGCCCAGCTACTCGCCCTTGGGAAGCTCAAATCGATAGCCCGCGCCGCGTACGGTTTTCACATAACGCGGATTCTCCGGATCGATCTCGATTTTCTCACGGATGCGGCGAACGTAGACATCGACGGAGCGCGGCGTGACAAAACGCGCATCGCCCCACACGGCGTCGAGCAGGTGGTCGCGGCTGAAGACGCGGCCGGGATGGCGAGCCAGATAATCGAGCAGCCGGAACTCCGTAGCCGTGGTGGTGGTTAACTCGCCGCGCACCTTCAACTGCATGGCGTTGGCGTCAATAATCACTTCTTCAAAGCTGATAACGGAAGGTGTGGTGGGCCGCTCAAACCGGCGCAATACGGCCTTGACGCGGGCTATCAATTCGCGCGTTGCGAAGGGCTTGGTGATGTAGTCGTCGGCGCCCAACTCCAGACCCAGTACGCGGTCGTTCTCCCCGGCGCGGGCGGTGAGAAAGATGATGGGAATGGTGGACAGCGCGGCGTTGGCGCGCAGCCGCCGGCATACATCGAGGCCGTCTCCGCCGGGAACCATGATGTCGAGCAGGAACAGGGCAGGAGGCTGGCGTTCGGCGTCGGGAATCAGGTTTGTGGGGGTGGAAAAAAGGCGGGTTGTGAATCCGGCAGCCTCAAGGTGGTGCTGCACCAGACGCGAAATATCGGTATCGTCTTCAAGTACGAATACGGTTTGGCTCAAACGGTCTGCCCTCGCCCGGCGGCCGATGGTTGAAGTTGCCGAGGCCGTCCGGAACTAAGAACAGATTAATGCAGTGAGGCAAACATAATGCAAACGTTGTGTGAATTTGACGGGGAAGCAACCGGATCTTCGCGACGGCTCTTGGCAGATGAGAATGTCGCATGGCAAAGGTAAAGCAGACGTTAGGCGGCGGCGCCACGAAACGACCAGGGGCTACTGAAGGGCTGGCACGGAGGGCGGCGTCGGGACCTTTTCCGCTTGCCGGCGGGCGCGTTCGGCGCGGCGTTTCCTCACTTCATTGAGCGCCACCAGAAACAATGCGGTGAAAGTAACCACGAGCAAGGCGATGGCCGTGAGGCCGTGCAGTTGCTCGAGCTGGCCAGTGTCGTCGTCCACGTCCTGATAGAGCAATGCGAGGCCGACAAAAACGAAGAACAGGTGGGCGCAGAACACGCGCAACGAGGCTTTGCCGAGAGTTAGAAAAGGTTCGATAGCAATAAGGCGGACAAGGAGTGGCCGCATCCAGTAGACGACCACCGTGAAGGTGACGAGATTGATGATGCGCAGCCAGCCGAGCTGCCACTTGTCGAGCTGAATGCCAAGTGCCGGTTGAGTAAGGTAAGGGCCGAGCCAGCCGTGCCGTACGCCGATAAAGAACAGGCATGCGACAGCCGAAATGCCCACCGCCCAGCCAGGGATCTTATTCAGCGGGTTCGCTTCCATGGCGGAGCTGGCCCCGATCCACATGCCTGCAACCCACACCGCCTGCCAGGCAAACAGATTGAAAGCGCCTGTCTCCTGCAAAGGAATTTTCAGATGAGTAATTTGAACAACGAAGTTATGCACGACGTCGCGAAGGCCAAACTGCGCGAGAAGCCAAATGAGCGCGCTGACGGCGAGAATCTTTGTCCACCCATAGCGTCTGGCCACCGACAACAGCAGCGGCGAAAGAAACAGAAACATGACGTACATGGGCAAAATGTCAAGCAGGGGTGGGCAATAAACCAACAACACCGACCCGACAATGGCCACGACGGGATGCGCAAAGTAGAAATTGAGCAGATTATTCAGCGCTGCCTTGTGGGTGTGCAATGCATAGGCCGCGGCTACCGTAAAGACAAGAGTGAGCATCACCAGGTGATAGGTGTATATCTGCAGAGACCGCTTCCACAACTTGACGCGCACGCCGGTGGCATTATCGATGGAGTCGCGCATGTAGATGCGGCCCACCAGAAGCGCGGAAATGAAGACGAAGCCCTCGGCAGCGGAGACAAAGCCAATGGGCTGATTGGTGTAATCGCTGAAGCGCGTTGGGAGATGAGTGAGCGTCATCCAGACCAGGAAGAGGCCGCGCAAGGCGTCGAGTTCGGGACGGCGTTCAAGGCGGGGAAGCTTCATGGAGTGTGATCCGGCGTTGTTAAAGGGGATGACCGACGTTATGAGTTTAGACGCATTCCGCGTCTCGCGGTTGTCTGGCAAGCCGACCATCCACGCACGCAGTGCGAGGCCGAAGCTTCCGATCGCTGGAATGATTTGAATAATTTGCGGGACTCACACACGCGCCCGAGTTTTGTCTGGATTTTTCCTTGACTCCTTCGAAAGACCTCTGAGAGACTGCGTGCACGCATTAGGTCACCTTTCAGCTTCGCTTAATTTTCCCAGTGGTTATCTGCTTTTTCTCTCGGCGCATTTCCGCTGGCCTGCTGGCTGGGCTGCCTGAAAGATGAGCGGTGCGTCTCTCGCCAAATCAACGGCGCTGAGATCTTGATCGAGAACGTGGAGGAACGATGAAGAAATATTTCGCGGAATTGGTGGGCACCTTTTTCCTGGTGTTCTTTGGCGTGGGCACGGCGGTTGTCGCTGGCGATAAGGTTGGCATTGTGGGCATCGCGCTCGCCTTCGGCCTGGGGTTGGTTGCTGCAGCCTACGGAATCGGGCCCATCTCCGGCTGCCACATCAACCCTGCGGTCAGTGCGGGTGCGTGGGTGGCAGGCCGTTTGAAAACGGCAGACCTGATCGGTTATTGGGTCGGGCAATTTATCGGCGCGACTATCGGCGCATGGGTGGTTTATCTAATTGCCAGCGGCGTGGGCGGCGGCTATAGCATTGCCACCAGCGGCCTGGGGCAGAATGGGTTTGGCGACGGCTATCAGGGCGGCTATAGCCTGACGGCGGCCATTCTGTATGAAGTTATTGCGACCATGCTTTTTGTCATCGTGATTCTCGGGTCGACGCAAAAAGCAGCTCCCTCGGGATTCGCTGGACTTGTGATCGGCTTGTCCCTTGTGGCCATTCACCTGTTGGGCATTCACATCACAGGAACCAGCGTGAACCCGGCGCGCAGCTTTGGCCCGGCAGTTTTCGTGGGCGGCAAGGCGATCCAACAGCTTTGGGTTTTCCTTCTGATGCCCACGCTGGGAGGCGCAGCCGCGGGCCTGTTGTTCCGTTTGGGCGCCCTTGAAGCCGAGTAACGCAGACTTACCCCGATGACGCGGCGGCTAACCGAGAACTAACTCTAACCTTGCATTCACAGTTAGAATTAATGAAGTTTCGAGTTATCACCTTCACCCAAACCGCATGATGAATCCGGGAATCGCCGCTAAGCGCGATTCCCGGATTTTTCTTTTGTCCGAACGATGACACCAAGCTGAGAGGCTGTTGAGGGTAGCTACATCGGTGCGCTCCTTTTCAGCGGTGACGCGCGGTGGGCGTGGACAGGGAGCACGATGATTTAGGCTGAAGGCGCGGAAACAAAAATTTCATTCATTTCTTCATCGAAAGAGGAGGGCTGCATTGACCTGGACGATTCTGCTGGTTGGCCTGGTGGTGGGCATGGTGTCCGGCGTCGTGGGGATTGGCGGAGGCATCCTGTTTGTGCCGGCATTGATTTGGCTTTTAGGCATGGATCAGCACAAGGCGCAAGGAACATCACTGGGCGCGCTGTTGGCCCCGGTGGGCTTCTTCGCTTTCTATGAGTACTATCGCAAGGGCAACGCCGACATTCGCGTCGCTGCGCTGCTGGCTGCCGGATTCCTGGTGGGCGGCTATTTTGGCGCGGTGGGCGCGCAGCACATTCCCGAGATCTGGCTGCGGCGCATCTTCGCCTTGACCTTGATTGTTGTGGGCGGGAGGATGTGGTTTACGCAGTAACTTGAAAGCGATCAAACAGTGGCTATGAAGCGGAGGCGGACATAATCGGC
Source organism: Occallatibacter sp. (assembly GCA_049513795.1). Lineage (GTDB taxonomy): Bacteria > Acidobacteriota > Terriglobia > Terriglobales > Acidobacteriaceae > Telmatobacter. The sequence goes on from JBEKVS010000028.1 coordinate 3,986, forward strand.
TACCCAGTTCCCTTCGTCATCGCGTAGAGCAGGCGCGAGCAGCGACGCCGTCTCTTCGACCACCGTGTCGCGCAACTGATTCGGAAGGCTGTCGAGCACGCCGCGGCGAAACGTGCGCAGCCAGGCTTCCATGCCGCTCTCCGGCAAAGGCGTGGGGCGCGGGACCAGGGCGATGCGCTGCACCTTGAAGCCGTGACGCTCAAGACGATGGGCGTAAGCATCCGGTGTGGGATAGTAGTTGACCCCGTCTTCACGATCGGCGTGACCATGGCGGGCGAGCACGGCCATCAAGGCAACACGAATGGCGGCGATGTTGCCGTGGCCGCCCATCTCGGCGACGAAGCGGCCACCCGGCTTCAACACGCGATGTACCTCTGCCATCATGGCGTCCTGGTCACGCACCCAGTGCAAGGCGGCGTTCGAGAATACGGCGTCGAAGCTGGCATCGGGATAGGGCAAAGATTCAGCGCGGGCTTCCTGAGCGGCAATGCCGCGCGTGCGTGCGGCGGCCACCATCTCCGGCGAAGCGTCCGCGCCACTCACGCTGGCTCCTGAGGCGACGATGCGCTGGGTCAACTGGCCATCTCCGCAGCCGAGGTCGAGAATGGATTCGCCCGGCTTGGCTGCAAGCCATTCCATGATTTCACCGGCTTGCTCATGCACGAATGCGCCGTTCTGGCTGTAAGCGCGTGGATCCCAGGTCTGCGTCATGGGCTCCCTCCAGTTCCAGTCTCTCGGAGAAGCCCATATAAGGCAAAGTTATTATTTTTTCAATCGAGATAACAGTATCTTATAGGTGTTGATTAAGCAGGTTCGCCGAGCTCGGACCGATGAAACCGGTTCAGAGAGACTGCACAGGAATGAGAGTAAGGTCGTCGACAAGGCCGACTTCCTTTTGCACGTATGGCTCGCCGTAGCGGACGCCCGCCAGCAGCCCGTAGTGCCGCGCTTCGGCAAAAGTGCGCTCGCGAATTTCCTCTTCGGGAACGAAGAGCGCGCTGCCCGCGGCCTGGTTGGCATACTGCGAACGGTAGGCCATCAGCGCAGAATGGCGCTGCTCAATGAAGGGCGTGATGTCGACGATGAAGCTGGGGCGCACATCGGCGTAGAGGCTGGCGTAGACGATCTTGAAGGGGCGATGCGGGGCTAGATCCGGCTCCACTTTGGCCAGGCCGGAGAGGAAACAGGCTTCGTAGCCGAGCGTGGCCACGATGGCGTGGTCGGGATGGCGCGCCTGCCAGTACGGCAGAATCACCACGCGGGGCTTGAGCAGACGCAGAATGCGCGCGATCTTGATCCGGTTTTCCAAAGTATTCTGAATGGCGCCATCGGGCATGTCGAGCGCCTGGCGCCAGCCGACACCCAGAAGACGGGCAGCCTCATCGGCTTCACGGGCGCGGTCGTCGGCGCTGCCGCGCGTGCCGGCTTCGCCTTGCGTGAGGTCGAGAATGGCGGTGCGCAAGCCGCGCGACGCCATGCGCAGCAGCGTGCCGCCGCAGGTTTGCTCCACATCGTCGCGGTGCGCGGCGATGGCGAGAACATCGGCGATTGGCGAGGCGGTGTCCATGTGCGGCTACGGTCCAAGACGGACGGGCGTTTGAGGTTTCCCACCCTTGACGCAAGAACAAGAACGCGTCAAGGATGGGGCGCCCAATCTAAGTGGCTTCACCAGCACTCGACCCATCCGGCGCGCATCATCTCAGTAGACGGTGTTGTTGGCGTCGGTGGTGCCGTCCATGTAGGCCACGTCGAAGGCGGTGCCGGTCACGGTGACGTACTGGTTGTCGATAGCCGAGCCGTCTGTTGTGGAGTAAATGTAAACCTGGCCGCCCTCGGCGGTGTAGATCTTGTGCAGGCCCTCAACGTCGGCAATGCCGGTAGCGTCGCCGAGGTAGGGTTCAATCAGGGTAACGGTACCGTTCGAGGTGTTGAACATGGTGAGGCAGCCATAGGGCTGGCCGGTGGCCGCACGCACGCCGTTGTTGCACTTGGTCATGGCAATCCACAGCGTGTTGTCGTCGGCCTCAAGCATGCGGCTGGTTGCGCCGGGCTCGCCGTCACTGATGGAGATCGGCGCGGAGACGGAGTTGTTGGAGAGATTGACGACGGTGAGGCTGCCGGCAAACAAGGTTTGCCCGGAGATCTGCTGCGGAGATTGGCCTACGACATAAAGCGTGGTCGAAGCGACCAGTGCATTGCTGGCGCCGCCGGGGATGGGGATGGCGCTCGCGGCCAGGGTGGCGTTATTGGGCAGCGTGCCCGACGCAAGGCCGACGAGATAGATCATGGGAGCCACGGGGAGTGGAGTCACCGCGGATACATTGCCGCCGCATTCGGGCCCGCAACTGAGCACGTAAGCGGTTCCGCCATCGGGTGAGAAGACGGCCTTGACAGGGCGGTCGAATGCCAGCGGGGCGCCGTAGTAGTGGCCGGTGGCGTCTGTATTGTCAGGGCTCTGCGCCTGAAAGAGGCACCAGCCGGGAGCGTTTTGCGGCTCGCAATCGACGGCAGCCTTGGGCCAGGTGGGAGGACCGCCGGAATAGGCCTGGGTCTGGGCGGAAGAGAGTTTGAGTGGGTAATAAGCGTAGTTGGAGTTTTCGACGAAGGCCAGGGCCATGGACCCGCCCTGGTTGACGCTGACCCGATAGACTCCGGGAAGGCTGAGCGCGTACGAATTGTTGCTTACGTGGTCGACGATGGAGACGACGTGGGAGGCCTGATTGGCGGCAAAAACGTACAGTTGACTGCGGCTGACGAAGATACTGGAAGAAAGGCCGTTCAGGCCGCTGACCGCCCCGCTGGTGCTTTCCTTGGCGTAGTTGATGGGGGTAAAGCTGCCGTCGCCGGAGCCGTAAATGTAGCCTGCCTGCTCTTCCGGCATGTTCTGGATGGAGATGGGCAGCGAACCCGAAAAGCCCGAGATGCTAAAGGAAGCCGGTTTGCCGGTGAAACCGTCGCGAATGTCGTAATAGGCGTCCACAAACTGGGCTGCGCCGTGGGCGAATGCGCTGGGGTTCTGGATGGCGATCAATACACGGTTGGTCAAGCCGCTGGGGGGTAGGTTCCTGCCCGCAAAATAGGTGGTGCCACCACAACCTGCAAGCGCGGCTGCAACCATGGTGGCCGCTGCGGCGCATGACCAAAGAACTCGAATCTTCAAAATCCCTTACCTCGACGAAAGAACGCAGATTCAGTCGCTGCGTGAACGAATTGATGGGGTTTGCCGGTGCAAAGTCCAGAGCGCAAGCCGCTCCCGGATGAAAAACCCCGTGTCCTGAAACCGGCTTCTAGCCTGCTTATGACTCCCGAAGTATAACAAAGCGGCCCTGTCCTATGGCGTGGCCGGACGGGTTGGCTTAGCATGAAGGGAGAATGACTGAATTCGCCGACATCTTCACGAGCCGCCCGGTGCTGGCCGATGGCGCAATGGGAACTGTGCTCTACGCCCGCGGAGTGTTCATCAACCGCTGCTACGACGAATTGAACCTGTCCGATGCGCCGCTGATTTTGTCCATCCACGAGGAGTATCTGCAGGCCGGCGCGGAGATCCTGGAGACCAACACCTTTGGCGCCAACAGCTTCCGCCTTGCGCGGCATGGGCTGGCAGGCAAGGTGGCTGAGATCAATACGGCCGGCGTGAAGCTTGCGCGCCAGGCTGTCGAGCATCTCAAAGACAAGCAGGCAGGCGAAGCCTGGGTGGGCGGTTCTGTCGGTCCGCTGGGGGTGCGCCTGGAGCCATTGGGAAAGACCGGCCTCGACGAAGCCCGGGCAGCGTTTGCCGAGCAAATCAAGGCTCTGGCCGGAGCGGGCCCGGGGTCGGGAGTGGACCTGCTGATCATCGAGACCATGCCGGCCCTGAACGAGGCGCACGAAGCGCTGATGGCCGCTCACGAAGTAGCACCCCATCTGCCGGTGCTGGCCATGGTGACCGTGGACGACGACAGCAACTGCCTGGATGGGTCGTCGCCCGAGCAGGCTGCCGCACGGCTGACGGAGTGGGGCGCAAGCGCCATCGGCGTGAACTGCTCCACCGGTCCGGCTACGGTGCTCACCGCCATTGAAGCCATGCGCAAGGCCACTACGCTGCCGCTGGCCGCCATGCCCAACGCCGGCATGCCGCGTGCTGTCGAGGGAAGAAACATTTACCTGTGCTCGCCGGAGTACATGGCCAGCTTCGCGCGCAAAGCCCTGGCCGCCGGGGCGCAGATCGTAGGCGGCTGCTGCGGAACGACGCCCAATCACATTCGCGCCATGCGCTCGGCCATGCGGGCTATCGATGCCCAGGCGCGGGTGCAAAGCTCCGGCCGCGCTCCCGAATTGTCGACCGAAACGCCACCGGCTCCACTGGGTCAGCGCTCGCGCATCGGAGCGCTGGTCGAGCAGGGCAGCTTTGTGACGTTGGTGGAGATTGTTCCGCCCAAGGGCATAGATTGCGTCAAGGAGATCGAAGGCGCGCGCGTGCTGGCCGGCCTCGGGGTGCACGCCATCAATGTGCCGGATTCGCCGCGCGCTTCGGCGCGCATGAGCGCGCAGAGCCTGTGCATCCAGATTCAGCAGCACACCGGGATTGAGACGATTCTGCATTACACCTGCCGCGACCGCAACATTCTTTCCATTCAATCGGACCTTCTTGGCGCTTCGTCCATCGGCTTGCGCAACATTCTCTGCCTGACGGGCGACCCGCCCAAGCTGGGCAACTATCCTGATGCGACTGCAGTGTTTGACGTCGATGCCATCGGTCTGGTCAACATCGTGCGGCGCCTCAACCACGGCCTGGACATCGGCGCCAACTCCATTGGCGCAAGCACCAACCTGACCATCGGCGTAGCCGCAAACCCCGGCGTGCCGGATATCGAGAACGAGTTGCGTCGATTCAAATACAAAGTCGAGGCAGGCGCGGAGTACGCGATCACCCAGCCCGTCTTCGATTTGCGGCTGCTGGAGAGTTTTCTCGAACGCATCCAGGAGTTCCGCATTCCGGTGATCGCCGGCATCTGGCCGTTGACCAGCCTGCGCAACGCCGAGTTCATGAAGAACGATCTGCGCGTCTCCATGCCCGAAGAGATCATGCTGCGCATGGCGCAATGCGAAACACCGGAGGCCGCGCGCAAGGAAGGCGTGCTCATTGCCCAGGAGATGCTCGAAGCAGTGCGGCCCCTCGTCCAGGGCGTGCAAGTAAGCGCGCCGTTTGGGCGCTATACGGTTGCTGCCGAAGTGATCGCGAGCGTGCTGCCAAAACTTGAAACTGTTGAGATGGAGTAGATGCCATGCCGGCCTTTGAAGAGTCCCTGAAGAAGCTCGAATCGATCGTCGATCAATTAGAAAAAGGCGACCTGGCGCTCGAAGATTCGCTCAAATTATTCGAGGAGGGCGTCGGGCTGTCTTCGGCCTGCAAGCAGGAGTTGGACGCTGCCGAGGGCAAGGTGCAGATGCTGGTGAAGCAGCGCGACGGGTCGCTGAAGCCGGAGGCGTTTTTGACGGAGAAGTAGTAGCTCTCCACCACACTGACGGCTGTCATCCTGAGCGACCGCAGGGCAGCGAAGGGAGTCGAAGGACCCGCTTTTGCAGCCAGTGAGCCGGTATGAGCATCTTCCAATCTTTCATCCGCTGCGCGGGATCGTCTGTTGCAGATGACTCGTCGAAGCGGCGTGGCCCCGACCCTCCGCCTCGTCCAGGAGCGCCGATTGCCCACGACGACGCTGATTCGTCCTCAATACGCGAACGAGTTTCGCTGCATCGGTCCGGCATGCGAGGACACCTGTTGCGCAGGCTGGCGCGTAGACATCGATGCCGCGACGTACGAGAAGTATCAGGGCATTCCCGCTGGCCCGTTGCGGACGATGATCGATGAGCAGGTGGTGCGGTTCCCGCCCGCAAAGGCAGGAGCCGCGCCCTTGCCGTTTGCCCGCGTCAACATGCCCGCTTCCCTTGCCTGCCCATTCCTGAATGCGGATCGGCTTTGCCAGATCCAGGTGGAGCATGGCGCTGAGTACCTCTCCCAGGTTTGCGCGACCTTTCCGCGCGCCGTCTATGTCATCGATCAGATGGAAGACAAGACGCTGTCGCTTTCCTGCCCGGAAGCGGCGCGCCTGGTACTTCTCAACCCGACACTTCTCAATCCGGACCTGTTGAATCCCGACCCTCCGAATGCAGACGCGCTCACCGCACGCGCGGCCCCGGTGCGCACTGTTGACTGGGACGAACAGGCCGCGAGTTCCCTGCCTTTCCGAAATTTCTTTTGGGCGGTGCGGGAGTTCTCCATCGGATTGATTCGCAATCGCAGCTATCCGCTGTGGCAGCGGATGTTTCTGCTGGGAACTTTTGCGCGGCGCCTGGACGCTGTTGCACGCGGCGACCTCGCGCGCGGCTTTCCCGCGCTGTTGAAGGATTTCTCCGCCGCCGTGGCACAGGACAGCCTGCGCGACTCCATTGCCGCCATCCCCGCCGACCTGGCGCTGCAGTTGGACGTGGTGATGCAGTTGGTGAAGCTGCGCATTGGGGACGGCCGCCTGCAGCCGCGGCTGCGAGAGACGCTGAATGCATTTGCCGATGGCGTCGGCTTTCCGCATGAGACAACTCTTGAGGGCCAGTGCACGCAATATGCTCTGGGCTACGCGCGCCATTACGCGCCGTTTTTCGGAAGGCATCCGCATATCCTCGAAAATCTGCTCATCAACATGATCTTTCGCGGACTGTTTCCCTTGGGAAAGAAACTGTTCGATGCCGAAGTCAGGCCGGAGCCGGCCAGAGAATTCGCCATGCTGGCCACGGAGTTTGCGCTCATCAAGGGCGTGTTGATTGGAGTTGCCGCGTGGCACAAGGAAAAATTCTCCACCGCGCACGTCGTGCAGACCGTGCAGGTGATCACCAAGTATTTCGAGCACAACTCGGCGTTTCTATCCAAGGCATATGAGCTGCTGGTGGCGCGCAAACTGGACGATGCGCGCGGACTGACCATGCTGTTAAGAAATTAAGGCGATTCTGATAAAGCTCGAGGCAGAGCCCGCATTTCGGTGGGACCACGGAGACGCTTTGCCGAGCGAGACATCGTTGCGCGCCACGTATGCAGCGCGATTCCGCTGCATCGGCTCAGCGTGTGAAGACACGTGCTGCCAGGGCTGGAATGTGCCCATCGACCGGGCAACGTTCGACACCTATCAGATCCTTCCCGCTGCGCCGCTACCCGACCTGATTCGTGCAAATCTCCTTCGCATATCTAAAGACGGCGAGCTTGGAGCGGCGGGTTTGAGCACGTCCGCGTTCGCCATCATCAAGATGAACACTGACAACCAATGTCCGCTGCTCAGCGAAGAACGCCTCTGCCGCATTCAGGCAGAACTGGGCGAGAGCCTGCTCGCGCATACCTGCGCCACTTATCCGCGCATCGTTCATTGGCTGGGTGATGAGGAAGAAAAGGCGCTGACGCTTTCCTGCCCGGAAGCGGCGAGGCTGGTGCTGCTGACGCCGGACCTGTTTGCAGAAACGAGTCAAAGAGAAACGATGAACGGGACCAACTCTCCCGCAGCCGGCTTTACCAACACCGCGCTTCCGGATGACTTCTGGGCCATTCGCTCAGCCGTACTCAACCTGGTGAGGAACCGGTTGTACCCGCTATGGCAGCGGATGTTTCTGCTGGCCATGTTCTCGAAACAGCTTGACTCGATTGCCGCAGGTAACGTTAAGCAGGCCGTTCCCGCGTTCCTCGCGGAGTTTGAATCGACTACAAAAAGGGGTGCACTGCGACAGAGTATGGACAAGATGCCGACCGATCGCGCCGCGCAGTTGGATATGGTGCTGCGCCTGGCCGGGATGATGCTGCACAAGTCCAATGTGCGGCCGCGCTTTGTGGAGTGCGTGCAGGCCTTCACCAGCGGCATCGGCAACAGGCCGGGCGCAACCCTCGAAACACTTGCCGCGCAATACGCGCTGGGGCAGGAACGCTACTATGCTCCATTCCTTGCCCGCCATCCTTACATCATGGAGAACTTTCTCATCAATACGATTGTGCGCTGCCAGTTTCCGTTTGGGAAAGAAGGAATGCGGGCGGGCGCGCAGCCCAAAAAGGGGCGCGAATTCGCTATGCTGGCGGCGCAGTTTGTGTTGATGCGGGGCCTGTTGATCGGCGTAGCCGGGCACCATGGCGAGGCCTTCTCAACCGCGCACGTCGTGCATGCCGTGCAAGCCGCATCGAAGCATTTCGAGCATCACCCGGAGTTTCTGTCGATGGCTCACGGGCTGCTTGTGGAGGCCGGCCTGGACGGGGACCGGGGGATGGCGATTCTGCTCAGGGATGCGTCATTGAATCGCCTGCCGACGAGCCAAGCAGCGGACGAAGCCACGCCAGCATCTGCGGGGATATCCGATCAAAAGCGGCCAGAAGGAAGATCGGCTTAGGCTCCTGGTCCGGCAGGCGTAAACCTTCCGGTGTCACCGCATCGTCATGGGAGAGCGCCACCATGGCGTCGGCGTGCCCGATAGCGGCGATGAAGGAAGGCTTGCGCTCGGGCAGGGGCAAATGGCGCTGGGAGACAGCCTGAATCATGAGGCAGGCATTGGGCCGCACATGATGGACGACGCTGTTGGACTCGAAGATGAGGTTGGTGCCGCGGCCGAAGTGGGGCCAAAGCTCGTCGAGCATGGGCGGCAAGTCGGGCTCTGCAGACCGCGGCACGAGAGGCGGCGTGGCGAGAAAAGCGCGCGCAGCTCCGGCGGCGAGATAGCGGCTGGTATCGGTCTGCGGGCCGGGTTGCGTTTCTTCCCAGATGGGCTTGGGCTGACCGTGATCGTGAGTGGTGATCTTGATCGCCGTCCAGCGAAACTCCGGAAGCGCGGCGATGAGCCCGCAAACCAGCGAGGTTTTGCCAGCGCCCTGCGAGCTGCCGCCTACGACGATGATGGCCATTCCGTTCGGCCTCTGACTGGAGTTGTCTCGCTGCCTGTCGATCCGTTCACGGCTTCATTGCGGACCGAGGCAAGCTCCAGTCTAATGCCGGCGCGCATCAAGAAACGGTTCCGACGCCACGAGGCATATTACCGTTGGTCGAGCGCGGCGGATCGCTTTACCAGTGGATTTGCCCTTCATTCATTTGTCTGCCGGCGACTTGACGCCGCGCTTTGCCAGGCGGCTGACGGCGGCGATTTCGCGCAGCGCCTGCGGAAGCGGACGCGCGGGCGTGCCCCACAACACCGTCCCAGGCTTCACGCCCGCCGATTCATTGGTGATCGTCTTGCCACTGAGCACGCCGGCCTGGCCACCGAGAATCACGCCCGGGCCGATGTGGGCATGGTCGCCGATGCCGACCTGCCCCGCCAGTACTGCGCCTTTACCCACGCTGCTCGATCCCGAAATGCCGGTTCCCATCACCAGGATCACATCTTCGCCAATGTCGCAGTTGTGGCCGATGTGCACAAGGTTGTCGATCTTTGTGCCGCGGCGGATGCGCGTCTCGGCCAGCGCGCCGCGGTCGATGGTGGAGTTGGCGCCGATCTCCACGTCGTCTTCAACGACCAGCGTGCCTTGCTGCGGGAATTGCGTGTATGCGCCAGTGGTGGAGTCGCGCACGTAGCCGAATCCGTCCGCGCCGAGAACGGCGCCGGCGTGGACGATAACACGATTGCCTAGCGTAACGCCAGGATAGAGCACAGCGCGTGGATAGATGTGGCATTCCTCGCCGATGTGGACGCCTGCGCCGACGACGGCGCCAGCTTCAATCCGGGTTCCCGGGCCGATCACTGCATGGTCGCCGAGGATAGCGCACGGTCCTATGCTGACGGCAACCCCGAGTTCAACTTGCGCGCCGAGAACAGCAGTTGAATGGACGCTGGCCGCAGATGGAGCCGGCTTGAGAAGCTTGGCGGCGCGGGCAAACCACAGCCGCGGCTGGTCGGCGGCAACAACGTGCTTCTCGGGGAATTGAGCGAGAATTTCGGCAGCGGGCGCGCGAGCAACAACTGCGCCGGCTTCGCTTGCCAGCGCCAGGGCGACAGAGGCGGCGTCCTCGGCAAACACCAAATCGGGAGGGCCAGCCCCTTTTGTAGCGCTTACGCTCTGCACATCCAGATTCGTGCTTCCCTGGAGGAGTTCGCCGCCCAGTGCTTCGATCAGACTGCCCAGCTTCATGTATTTCTCCCATGGAAAGCAGATCGACGGCAAGCGCTTGCTACGTCTCGTAGATCGCAGGCTCGCCGGGCGGTCGTGTCTTCCAGCGGCGGTGAATCCAGAGCCACTGGTCAGGATAGCGCCGAATCCATTCTTCTGTTACTGAGGCACATTGCTGGGTGACGGCGAGGGCGTCGGCCTCGGCGTCGCCCGTGCAGTTGAAGACCAGCTCAGGTCCGAAGTGAAGCACGTATTTGCGCTCGGCCGGCTCCCAGACCATGAAGCCGGGCAGCACGGCCGCGCCTGTCTTGAGAGCCACACGGGCAAGTCCCGATGCGGTGCAAGCCTGGTGGCCGAAGAACTCGACAAAAACACCTTGCGGAGGCCGCATGTTGGTATCCATCAATATACCGACGGTCTCGCCGGCGCGCATGGCGGTGAGAAGGCCGCGGGCGAAGTCGTCCTTGTGCAGTACGCGGTTGCCGTGCATGCAGCGAATGGTGTTGACGTAGTTGTCGAGGAGACGGTTATCGAGCCGGCGAATGACCATGCCCATGGGATGGCCCATCAGCGAGTGGAAGAAGCTGGAAAGCTCCCACGCGCCGAGGTGTCCGGTGACAATCAGAACTCCCTTGCCGCGCGCGTGGGCGGCAAGGTAATGCTCCAGGCCTTCCGTGCGGATCCAGTTGCGGGTGTTGGCCGCGGTGTACCGGCTCATGCGGCAGAACTCGACCAGTTGCCAGCCGAGATGGCGGTAGACGCCTCGAAGAATCTTCGCTCTCTTACCCGGGGAAACAATCTCCGAAAAAGCCAGCTCCAGATTACGTACGCCGACGCGGCGTAGCCGGCCCAGAAGCAGGTAGACCGCGAACGCCAGTACATTGGAGGCGAGACGAGCGAGCCCGCGCGGCATCCAGCCCAGCGCACGCGCCACCGCGAGCACCAGCCAGTATTCGAGACGTTTCCGCATGGTGGAGGGCAAACACCAGTCTAGCTCCTGGCGCGGGTCGCATCGCGCGAACCCTATTGGCCGTGCTTCGCCCGCACAAAGTTCTGCGCCACATCGCGCACAAACTCCACCGCGCCGGCCGGGACGTCGACATCGCCTTTGAGGACGGTCTCGAATCTCTCCGGATGGCCGTAGTAGAGCTCCGTATCTTCAGTGTTTTGACTCACGCCCGTGCCGTCAAGACTGATGCCGGCAAAGATGCCCTTGTTGCGCGAATAGCTGAGCAGCTCGGCGTTCATCTTCCAATCGGTCGAAGCCTGACCGCTGCGGCCGACGGGACCGGCTGCGGCTGAAGCATCGCCACCGATTTTGAATTTGTTCTTGAGCAGGTCTTGAAAGCCGCGGTCGTTAACGGCAACCAGAATCAGATCAGTCGACTGCCCGCCGATTTGAAATCCAAAGGAACCGCCGGCCATGCGGATGAAAACCGGCGCGCTCCAGCCGTGGCCGGTGCGGCAGGTCACTACTCCCTGGCCGTACTGCGCGCCAACCAGGAAAGCTCCCTTGACCAGGCCGGGAACTACGCCGACGCAGGTGGCTTGCTCGAGGATGTTCAAGGGGATGGTGGCGTCCTTGGCATTCATGATCTGGTCCAGGACTACCTTGGCCGCGTCGATGCGGGCCTGCAGATCTTCGCGCGTGGAGCCGGCGGCGGCGTTGCCCGTGGCCATAAGGCATACCAGCAGGACGGGGCAGAGGGAAGCAATGATCTTCTTCATAATCCTGATCCTTTTATTCCCCGCCATTGGCTGCCGGGGAAGCCAGATTGGGCAGGCCGGCGCTTGGCGTCGCCGCGTGTCCATCCTAAATCAGCGTACAGCATTTGCCGGGATGGATTGGCAGATCGGGAGCGGTGAGCACACAAAGCGAATGCCAAGGATCAAGTCGATCTCTCGGAACAGAATTGGACTTCTTGAAACAGGACTTGGACCAGGATGGAGGGCGGACATGAGGAAGCGCAGGCCCGACTTGCGGTGCATGGCGCAGAGAGGAAAAAAGAGGAGTTCCCAGGGAACATGGAAAACATGCTCCCTGGGAACTCCTTTCCCCAGATCTGCGTTGTTTCTGTTTACAAGCATGTGGGAAACAGGGAATTAATTCAACGTCACTTTGGGAGTGTAGCTGAAAGTAACCGATGATGATTATTTAGTATAGAAAGCCGTAAAGGTCCCATAAAGATTGGGCTTTGAGGTGCCTTACCACCAAGCTTCCCACGGCGGATTTGACGTATGGCAGATAAAAAACCGCGCTCCTCTTTGTAGATGGAATGGAATCAGTACCAGCCCGCTTCGTCGCTCTTTCGTCGCGGCCGAAAAAAAGAGGAGTTGCCAAGATTCATGTCTTGTGGAAAACACGCGGCAAGGCAACTCCATGTCAGGTTTGCGTTGTTTCCGTAAATGAGTTTCGCCAAGATGGCATTTAAGAAATGATCAATTTTGTACATGTTTTGGACACAAAAGGACGATGACCTAAAGTCATCGGAACATTAACTGGATAAGTATTGACTGATCGGTAAAGACGAGCAGGGATCTATGACGCCATGACCGATTGGCTGGACGACGCGCGCGGCGTAACTCTGCGTGTTGGCCTGAGGGCTTGGCTGAACGGGCAGTAGATGTTGCCTGGCGGCGAGCGAAGTAAAAAAGAGGAGTTCCCGGGCCTCATGGCTAACATGCGGCCTGGGAACTCCTTTCCCCAGATCTGCGTTGTTTCTGTAAACGATGTTGTGGGAAAACGGGCATTAATTCAAGAGCACGGAAGGATTGTGCTACTTGGTAACCTTGCAGTTCACTTTTCTGTATATAAATCGTGAGGGCTCGCTGGACGAGCCTGCCCTTGCTGCGGTGCGTTCGAGTCGAGCGGGCGGCTAAGAGCGCGCATGGTGAGCTCGATGCGATTGTCAGCCCCTGTCTTGCGCATCAGGCGGCCGACATGGGCCTTTACGGTGCGTTCCTCGATGCCGAGTTCGCGGGCAATCTCGCGATTTGAACGGGCCTGCAGGATCAGGTCGAGGACCTCCTTTTCGCGCCCGGTGAGGTGGGGAGGTGCGCTGGTGAGCGAGGAATCGGGCGTCTTGAGCAGGCGGTCGATGAGCTTGGAAAGCAAACGCCTGGGGGCCCATATGGAACCACCTGTTACAACGTCGATGGCCTGGCGGACGGTGTTGGTGTCGGCGGTCAGGTCCAGGTAAGCCCGGGCTCCGGCGATGATGGATTCCAGGACCAGCTCGTCGTTGCCTTCAGGGCCGATGATGATGACGCGCAGGGTGGGTCGGGCGCGGCGAATGGAATCGAGCATGGCCAGGCCGACGGGCGCAGTTTGCAAGTCGAGAACGAGGTATTCGAGGGCCGGCCGGCTGAGCATCTCGGGCAGGCTGCCGGTGACGGGATGCAAGGGAGGATTACCTCCCGTGGCGGGCTGTTCGAAGATGCTGACGAGCCCTTCCATGCGCAGCGGTTGGTCGGATACGATACCGATTTCAACAGGTTCGGGGTTGCGGAGCGGCGACATTTTTCCTCCCCTGGCCGGGGGCAGGAGCGCTGTGCAAGGCGCGAAGCCGGACGCGCACGAGTGCGCACACCGGCGCGCAATCTCTTCCGTTGCCAAACCAAAATCAGCAGGAGCTGGAAGCACGTCCGCTAAAACTTCGGCAGCGCGATTCCGTTCTGGTTCTGGATTTGCCTTTGGGATCGGCATTACTGATCTCATAGGCCTCATCGGAACGGAAGAACAGTATCTGGCACAGCCCTTCGTTGGCGTAGACCTTGGCCGGTAGGGGTGTGGTATTCGCGATCCCGAAGGTCACGAATCCCTTCCACTCCGGCTCGGATGGCGTCGCGTTCACTCGTGATTCCGCAACGCGCACAGGTTGACAATCCAACGCAGATCGTAAGTACATCTCTGGGGATAAGGAAGTATTGAACAGAGCGTGCCAAAGGAAACGAACTCGCCGGCACGATAACGATTGTTTTTCCGTCAGGCCAAAATCCATGACGATGACGTAAAGTTTCCCGGTTAATATTACGCAAACCGCCCGGCGATGACAAACATCATTGTGGAATATCCTGCATTAACTCCTCCTGAAGAAGGGGCGAATCGGTCTAAGTTAATTTCCTGCAGTGAAAAAAACCGGGCCGAGTCGCCCTTTTGTTCCCGATTTGAAGCAAAATCAGTAGCATCCGCAGAGGCAGTCGTAGTACATTCATTCCAGTCGCGCCAGCGAGGGTACTCCTTTGATTAAGCAGGACATCGTCCATCATGTAATTGAGCGCACGGGCCTGCCGCGCACCAAGGCAGAAGCCGCGGTGGATACCGTTTTCGAGGGCCTGAAACGGGCTTTAGCCGCAGGCGAGCGCATTGAACTGCGCGGATTTGGCGTGTTCAGTGTGCGCGCTCGCAAGACCGGCATTGGCCGCAATCCCCGCACCGGCACCGAAGTGAGCATAACCCCCGGCAAAGCGGTGCGCTTCAAACCGGGAAAGGAACTGCATTCATTGGACAACGGTGCAGCCCCGCACAGTTGAAGAAGTTGCCGATGTGGCAGATTCAAACGCCCTTCCGCGTGCCGATGCGGATGGTCCCGGGCAACCTGAGCTAATTTCCGCATCCTTGGGGACCACTTCGGCAGGGGATCGAAAAGTCGCGGCCAAGAGCCCTGCCCGCTCCCGCTTCAAGGAATATGGCCTACCCCTGATTCTGCTTGGCGTGAGTGTGCTCACGACGACCGCCAACGGCGCTCGTTTCATGCAGAACTTTCTGGCTGGCTTGCCACCGGTGGTGCGCGACAGCGATATGTGGCCCTGGGGATGGCTGGCGGACCACCCGGAGATGTTCAAGACGGGGTTCGCGTTTTCAGGATCGCTGCTGACCATTTTGCTGATCCATGAGTTTGGCCATTACTTCGCGTGCCGCCAGCACAAGATTCGCGCCACGCTGCCCTGGGTGCTGCCCGCGCCGACCCTAAGTGGAACGGCGGGCGCAATCATCCAGATTCGCAATCGCATTCCCAATCGCAATGCACTCATGGACGTGGGCATCTACGGGCCGCTGTGCGGCTACGCGGCTTCAGTGCTGGCCATCGGCGCGGGCTTTGCGATGAGCTTCCACGCCGCGGCCAACGCGCCTGAGGCGGTGGTGGTGTTCGGCAGCGAACCACTCACCATTCGCCTCGTCCATGAACTGGTTATGCAGTGGGACCCAACCATTCCGTCGTTCGATCAAATTGCGCCGCACCCCGTGCTGGTGGCGGGATGGATAGGGCTGTTCATTACCTCGCTGAACCTGATACCGGGCGGTCAGCTTGACGGCGGACACATTCTTTACGCCTTCTCGCCCAAAGCGCACAAGGTGATGACCAACTTCCTGCCCTTTGTGCTGTTCATCATGGGCACGCTTTACTGGGTGGGCTGGATGTTGTGGGGAATTTTTCTGATGATCCCCGCGATGCGCCATCCCAAGGTAAGCATTGAGCCGGAATTAGGCCACGGCCGCGTGGCGCTGGCCATCGTTGGGCTGGCAATCTTTCTGCTGACCTTTTCGCCGACACCGTTCGGCAACAGCTCGCTGATGCACTTCTTCCACCTTGAGGCGTTTCGGACTGCGCAATAGCCACCTGCGGTGAGGCAGACGCGGCTTGCGCCGCCACAAGTCATCGACCAAAGCAGGGTTGTTTGCTTTCGGGAGCGCAGGTTATCGTGCTATAGGTTGCGAAGGGTCAAGTTACCCAAACACCATATGAAAAGAACTTCCCTGTTGGCTGGATTGCTGGCTCTGACGATCTGCGGGCAAGCGCGTGCGCAGAGCTTCGATCTCGCCAATAACCGCGTGCCGCTGACGTCGCTCGACGGACTTTGGCGCTTTCATACCGGCGACGACCGCGCCTGGGCTGACCCCAGGTTCGATGACTCACAATGGTCGCTGCTTCGCTCCGACGAAGACTGGGCGCAGCAGGGGTACGAAGGCTATGGCGGCATGGCCTGGTATCGGTTCCAGATCAACGTGCCGGCAGATCTCGCGCACGTCTCGCTTTATTTGCCGTATATCTATACGTCGTACGAGGTCTATGCCGACGGAGCGCTCATTGGGGCCTATGGAAAGATGCCGCCGGATACCGAAGGCGACTATGGGGGACAACGCTTCTTTGCTTATGCACTACCCGCCGGAACCGGGACGGCGAGGAAAGTGCAAATCTCGTTGCGTGTTTGGCACGACCCGACGTTGGCGGAGTACATGGGAGGCGGGCCCAAAGGCAAAGGCGGCCTGGTGGGAGACAGTAAGCTGATCGATCGACGCGTGACTCAGGATCGGACACAGCTGTTTTGGGGCGCAACCAGCGATCAGACGCTCGCCCTCTTGCAAACTCTCGCCGCGCTAGGCGCGCTCGCATTATTTCTGGCGCGGCGCAAACAGAACGAATACCTGTGGTTTTGCATCATGATGCTGATGAGCGCAACGTCGAGAGGGCTCAAGGCGTCCTTCAGCACGCATATCTGGGACTATAACCTCTTTGCATTTGTCCGCGACGTCCCTTCCATCTCGGTTGACCTTGCCCTGATCTTTTTCCTACTGACTCTGCTGCGATCGAAGCGCTCACGGCGAGTCAACTTCTTCGTGGCCGCGCTGATCCTGGTTGGTCTAACCGGTCTGCTGGCGGACGTGCCTGGTTTGCCGGTCAGCTCCTGGGCGCTGTTCACGCTCGGCAACCTCACCCAGGTTCCCCTCTACATATTCGAGTGCGTTCTGGTTCTGGGCGGTATACGCAAACGGTTCGCGGATGCGCGCTTGCTTGCGGCCCCGGTGATGTTGCGAGTCTGTTCGATTTTCTTCGCGGATGGAGTGATCATCGCAAATCAACTCGGCTGGCAGCAAGGCATTGTCCCGGATGCAATCCTGACGCAAACTCCGTGCCCAATCTCCGTATCGCAAGTGGCAGACGGACTGTTTCTTGTCGCGGTGCTAGCCATTCTGATTCTTCGCTTCGCGCGCATCAGCAGCCAGGAAGAGCGCTTTGCGGGCGAGGTGCAGGCTGCACGCAACGTGCAGCAGTATCTGATTCCCGAACAGCTCCCGAAGACGCCAGGCCTGGCCATCAGCAGCGAGTACCGCCCGGCGCGCGAGGTAGGTGGAGATTTCTTCCAGGTGCTTCCGAATCCTGACGACGGCAGCGTGCTGATTGTGGTGGGCGATGTGGCCGGCCATGGCATGGAAGCGGGCATGCTCGCGACGCTGATTGTGGGCGCAATTCGCACTGCAGCCGAGTTCACGAGCGATCCGGGAAACATCCTGTCGCTTTTGAACAAGCGCATGCAGGGTCGCGGCCTGGCGACATGCCTGGCAATGCGCGTGGAGAAAGACGGGAACGCTACCTTGGCCAACGCCGGCCACTTGCCGCCTTATCTTAACGGCAACGAGCTGGAGATGGAAGGCGCGCTGCCGCTGGGCGCGGTGGCGGGAATCAGCTTTCCAGCGGTGCCCTTCAAACTTGTGGAGGGCGACACGCTCTTGCTGATGACAGACGGCGTGGCGGAGGCGCAGAACGCCGCGGGTCAACTGTTCGGCTTCGAGCGCATTGAGGAGATGGTGCGAACGGGCGCGGCCGCTTCAGCCCTCGCGTCGGCAGCGCAGGCGTTCGGCCAGGAAGACGATATTACCGTGCTTACTGTGAGAAGCGTGGCCGCATACGCATGAGCCGGTTCTACTCTGCGACCTGAAGGGTTCTGCGGTTGGTCACATCAGCCGCAGGGCGTCGACATCCACGATCAGATTGCGGCGCGGGACGGACGCCGCGTCGGCGTGAGCGAGCATGGCGCGCAGAGCGGCGTTGAGAGCCTTGCGCGACGAAGCTTTGAGAATGAGATGGAAGCGGTATGTGCCCTTGATACGGGCAATCGGCGCGGTGCAGGGGCCCAGAACGCGCACGCCTTCAGGAGCAGCTTTCTGAAACCACTTGCCGATCTCGCCCGACCAGGCGACGGCTTCTTCGAGCTTTTGCGATTGAATCAGCACATTGGCCAGGACGCCGAAGGGCGGGTAATGCATCCAGCGGCGGAATTTGAGCTCGCGATCGACGAAGCTCTTATAGTCGTGCTTGCTGGCGGCAAGGATGGCGTAGTGGTCGGGATAGTAGGTCTGCACCACGACGCGGCCGGGGAGATCGCCACGGCCGGCGCGCCCTGAGACTTGCGTCATGAGTTGGAAGACGCGCTCGGCCGCACGGAAGTCTGGCATGGAAAGCGAGTGATCGCAGCCCACGACGCCAACCAACGTGATGCCGTGGATGTCGTGGCCCTTGGCAATCATCTGCGTTCCCACCAGAAGATTGATTTCGCCGGAGTGGAGTCGCGCGAGCAGGCGTTCGAGGTCGTGACGGCCGCGCACCGTGTCGCGATCCATGCGGCCGATGCGCGCGGTGGGAAAGATTTCGCCGAGGCGGACTTCGCCCTGCTCGGAGCCCGCGCCGAGGTAGTAGAGATGCTCACTGTCGCACTTGGGACAGCGCGCGGGAACGGTGCGGCGGAAGCCGCAATAGTGGCACTCCAGGCGCTGGCCTTCGCGTGCCAGACCTTCACCGTCCGCGGGAGGATTGTGATGCGTCATCGAGATGGCACAGTTCTGGCACTCGAGCTTTTCTCCGCAGGCGCGGCAGATCACGGCGAAGGAGTAGCCGCGGCGATTGAGCAGGATGAGCGCCTGTTCGCCACGATCAAGTGCAAGCCGCGTTTCTTCGACGAGGGCGCGGGAGAAGAGATGGTCCTGGCCGGTCTGTTGAAACTCGGCCCGCATGTCGATGAGCTCGACTTCAGGCAACGGACGATTCATGACCCGCTCATGAATCTCAATGCGCGCGTATTTGCCCTGCGCTCCGTTCTGCGCAATGGTGTTCTGCCATGTCTCAAGCGATGGCGTAGCCGAACCTAAGACGACGACGGCGCCTGTAAGTTTCGCGCGCATCACGGCCACATCGCGGGCGCTGTAGCGCGGGGTCTCCTCCTGCTTGTAGCTTTGGTCGTGCTCTTCGTCGACAAGAATAAGACCCAAATTCGGCGCGGGAGCAAAGATGGCCGAGCGCGTGCCTACCACGATTGGCGCGTCACCACTGCGAATGCGTCGCCACTGCTCGCTGCGCTCCTCAGGCGTGAGCGCGGAGTGGAGCAGAGCCACGCGCTGGCCGAATGCCTGGTCAAGCAGGCCCGCGGTCTGCGGCGTAAGGCCAATCTCCGGGACCAGAAGAATCGATGCAAGACCGCGATCAAGGGCGCGCTGCATGGCGGCGAGATAGACGGCCGTTTTGCCCGAACCCGTGACTCCATGCAGCAAAAAGGGATGGAATCCCCCCAACGCGGTGGCGATCGAGGCCAGTGCTTCGGTCTGCGGCTCGTTCAGTCTGAATGGTTCTGCCGCGGGAACTAAGCCTCCCAGGCGAAAGGCCGCGGGGCGCTCATCGATGCGCACCAGGCCGCGGCGCACCAGCGTTTGCAGTGTGGACGAAGGGAGGTCGCGCGCACGCAACTCGGCCAGCGGCAATTCTCCTCCGCATGCGGCGAGCTCGGCCATAATCGCTTGCTGGTTGGCGGTCAGGGTCGGCAAGCGCGCTTCGGGAATCAGCACGGCGAAGCGCTCCATGCGGCGGGCATCGCGCTCGGCAGCAGCTGTTTCACGCGCAATCCATTTCCTTCGAACGAGAGCCGCAAGCACGGAGAGCGTGGCCGCCGTGGCGGTGCGCAGAATGGAGACCTTGACTGGCTCGCCGGCGGCCAGCCGTTCCAGCACGCGATGCTCCATGTCCTGCTGCTCAGGCGAGAGCTTGCCACGCTGCTTGCGGGCGGGCTTCCGGCTGAGCTCGTCCGATCTGTTCTCCAGGCTGTCGGCAAGAACGTCGCGCCCGAGGTCGGTGATACGGTAATACACCGTCCGCCGCACTTCGGCCATCAGGGGCAACATGCCACGCAGGACCTCGCCGAGAGGAGCGAGATAGTACTGCGCCATCCACTCGGCCAGGGTGAGGAGCTGTTCGCTTAGCAGCGGTTCATCGTCGAGCACGGCTTCGAGAAAGCGCGTCTCGAATTCTGTAGGCGCAAGGACGCCCACGGCCGTCACGACGCCTATGAGTTTTTCATTGCGAAAAGGCGCAATGACACGAGCTCCGCGCAACGGGGCCTGCCCTTCGGCGACTGCGTAGGTGAACAGCTGATCGAGGGGAACAGGCAGCGCGACTTCGCAAAAGGAAGACATTGAATGCAAGTCCCAGTGTAACGGGGCCATCTTCGAGCAAGGTCAGGCTTGCCGCTCTATCACAATGCGGCCTGCAAGTCGTCACAATTCCTCCGCTGGGTCTTTCTTGCCCTCAACTCGAAATGAGATACTCGCGCCATGAGGGTTTCCGCGAGATTCGCCATTCTTTCCCGTGCGCTCATGTTGAGCGCCTTCTTTGCCGCTGCCGGCTCGACGGCAGCCCATCCCGCGTCCATCGACGCGCTGCACTCATGGGTGCAGGGCAGCGACCCGGCGGCCCTTGAGACATGGGTCAATCAGAGACTCGATGAAGAGAAGGCGGATGTGGCGAAGCTGCTTGCGGTCACCGGTCCGCGCACGGTGGAAAACACCCTGCGCCCCTTCGACGACGCGCAGAATCAGTTGACCATTGCCGGCAACAACGCTTACCTGACCTTCTCGCTGGCCGACGCTGCGCCGCTGCGCGACAAAGGACAGGCGCTTGCCGCCACGATTAGCTCGGCGGGCACTGACCTCAGCCTGAACCAGAAGGTCTATGCAGCTTTGGCGGCGATTCCCTTGCCTGAGAACGACCCGGCGACACGCCACTACCTCGAGCGCACGCTGCTTGAGTACCGTCTTTCCGGCGTAGACAAAGACGACACGACGAGAGCCAGAATTCGCGCTCTCTCCGACAAGATCACCGCGCTCATCCTCGCCTTTGGCCGCAACGTGGCCGATGGGACACTGAAGATCTCGGCCACCAAGGCCGAACTCGACGGCCTGCCCGCCGACTTCATTGCACTGCACAAACCAGCCGCCGACGGCACCTACACGCTGACGACGGAGCAGCCGGAAGTGGGCCCGGTGTTGACCTTTGCCAAAAGCGCCGACCTGCGCCGCCGCATGTTCCTCGCCCATAGCCAGCGCGCTTATCCCAAAAACGTGCAGGTTCTTAAAGACCTGCTAACGGCTCGCCAGGATTTAGCGACGACCCTCGGCTACGCTCACTATGCCGACCTGGCCACCGCCGACCAGATGATCGGCTCCGCGGCTAACGTGGAGAAGTTGATTCAAGAGGTTGACGATGCCTCGCGCCCGGCAGCCATGCACGAGTACGCATTGTTGCTGGCCTTCGCCCAAAAACAGGAGCCGGGCTTGAAGAACATCAGCCAGTCGGACGCCGGTTATTGGGCCGAACAATATCGCCGCTCGCAATACGACTTCGATGCGCAGAGTGTGCGTCCGTATTTCCCTTATGAAGCCGTGCAGGCGGGAATTCTCAAGACAGCGGCGCGGCTTTTCCACGTCTCGTTCAAGCCGGTCAAGGACGCGGTGGTTTGGGACGCTTCGGTTCAGACCTTCGACGTCTACGACGCGGCCGGCGGCTCCGAGGGAAAACTACTCGGCCGCATCTATCTAGACATGCACCCGCGCGAGGGTAAGGACAAATGGTTTTCGAGCGCCCCGATCATCCCCGGCATTCGCGGACGCCAGCTTCCCGAGGGCATGCTGGTGTGCAACTTCTCCGGCGGCAATGCGGGTGATCCAGGGCTGATGCAGTATAGCGAGGTGGTCACGTTCTTCCACGAATTTGGCCATCTGATGCATCACATCCTGGGCAGCCAGGGACAATGGTCGGGAGAAGGCGGATTCAATGTTGAAGGGGACTTCGTTGAATCGCCATCGCAGATGCTCGAAGAGATGTTCCACGACCCCACCATTCTGCAATCCTTCGGCAAGCACTACGAGACCGGCGAGATTCTTCCCACCAGCATGATTGCGAGAATGAACGCCGCCAGTGCCTATGGGCGCGCACGCTGGCTGCAGGGGCAGTTGTGGTACACGACCTACGCGTTTCAAGTGCATGACGAGGCGCCGGAGAGCGTGGACTTCGACGCACTCTTAAAAGCCGACGACAAGCGCTTCAGCCCTTATGTACCGGTGGATGGCGACCGCATGTACGCCTCCTTCACGCATCTCACCGGCTACGCCTCCAACTACTACACCTATGTGCTCGACAAGGTAATCGCCATCGACTTCTTTGCTCAGTTTGACAAGAAAAATCTGCTTGACGGTCCGACCGCGATGCGCTACCGCCGGACGGTGCTCGAGCCCGGAGCGAGCAAGCCGGCAGCCGACCTGGTGAAGGACTTCCTCGGCCGTCCGCAGCAGATGGACGCGCTGAAAAACTGGATGAATGAAGAATTTCAGCCGATACCGGCGACGGGCAAATAGCATCCTAATTTCCGACAGGCGCAAAACCGTCTGAACCCAGTACAATTCATTGCTGATGACACCCAAGCCTGAATCGACCCCTGCTATCGCTCCCGGCGCCTTGTCCAACGCGCAAGGCCCCATCACCATGACCATCGACATTGGCGGCTCTGGTCTCAAGGCCATGCTGCTTGACGCCAAGGGCAAGCCGGTGAGCGAGCGCCAGCGCGTGCTGACCCCAGAAGTCCCCACCCCTGACGCCGTCCTCAAGGGCCTGGACGAGCTGCACAAGCTGATTGGCAAAGCCAACTTCGATCGCGTGTCGGTCGGGTTCCCTGGCGTGGTGAAGCATGGCGTTACGCTCGGCGCCTTCAACCTTCATCCCACCTGGGCCGGATTTCCCCTGCAGGCGGAACTGGAAAAGCGCTGGAAGAAGCCTGTGCGCGTGGGCAATGACGC
>JBEKVS010000029.1:0-26636 GCA_049513795.1 Occallatibacter sp.
CTTCAGCTCAGGAACGATGAAGATGAACCACAGTCTCAAGGTGGAAGGTTTGCGGGAAAAGGTCGGCGAGGGTGATGGAATGGATCGCGTAACCGGTGACGATGAAGGCACGCAGGTCGCGGGCAAGCGTGGCCGGATCGCAGGAGACATAGACCAGCCGGGGCGCGGCGATCTGGGCGAGAAGTGTGGTGACGTCCGCGCCGAGGCCGGTTCGCGGGGGGTCCAAAACGATAAGGTCTGGGACAATTGGCGTGAGGCTTTCGCCACCGGTTGACTGGCGGAGAAAGTCCAGGGTCGAAGCGCGGACGGCGATTCCAGTTGTGCCTTTCAGATTCTCCTCGAGAGCGTTGACCGCGGAAGATGCGGATTCAACGGCGACCACGTGAGCGAAGCTGGCCGTGAGCTTGCGTGCGAACAAACCGACACCGGCGAACAGGTCCCATGCCAGCTCGCCCGCCTGGCCTTCAGTGACTTGCGTGACCAAGGCGTCGACGAGCCAGCGATTGACTTGGAAAAAAGCTCCTTGATCCACGCGATAGTCAAAGCCCGCTGCTCGGTATGAGATGAAGTTGGCGCCCCATTTTGCGAGTGTCCGGGCTGGATGGCCAGGGCGTCCGTCGGCGGCAACCTCTGCGCCGTGGAGAGCGGGAACGCGCTCGTGCAGAGCTTCGGCGAGAGATTCGAGGCGAATTGGGGAAGAATTGGAAGTGAAGAATGTGGCCAGAAGGGTAGATTCAGCCGGATCGCAGAATAGGGAGATTTCTGTTGGGCGAAGATTCGAGGGCACGCGCTCGAGCACCTCGGCTGTGGCCGCTGCGGCAGAAAGCAACAATGGCGCGGCGATGGGACATTCGCGAATGGGAATGAGGGCGTGCGAGCGGCGGCTGCGATAGCCGGGAACGCCATCGGCGTTAAAGGCTAACCGGATGCGGTTGCGGTAGGCCCACGGGTTGTCGGCTAGGACGTTGATCTCCTGCGGTGGTTCTACGCCGGCTCGGGCGAGGGTTTCGCGAAGAATGACTCTCTTGAATGCGAGCTGGTTTTCATAGGCGGTGTGTTGGTAGTTGCAGCCCCCGCAAACGCCGAAGTGAGGACAACGCGCGTGGATTCGCTGCGGCGAGGAAGTCAGGACTTCCTCCAATTCAGCGGTGGAGTAACCGGACTTGTTTTGCGTGATGCGAATGCGAGCCTGCTCACCGGGAAGGGTGAGAGGAACGAAGATGGCTTTGCCTTCGGCACGGGCGAGGAAAGCTCCGCCATAAACGGGCTTTTCAATTTCAACGATGTTCTGCCCTGCTGGTGCAGAGGCATCGCCTCCTGTCCTTGCGCTGGGAGAGACGCGCAAGGGTGTGGCACCCTGAGGTCCGTGGCCGCCCACCCTTTCCGCTGAGATGCGCGGAAAGGATGGGGCACCAGAGTTTCCCTTTTCCCAGGTCTCAGAATCGAGACCTGGGGCACCCGGGGTTTGGGGCTGGGTGGGGCGACGCGAGGACTTTGGCGGCTTGGAGCGGCTCATTGCTGGCTCATGTAGAACAGGCTGAAGCGCGGCAGATTGTAATGAACCAGCAGCTGCTTTTGTTCGAACTGCTGTTTGACCTGGCGAATCTGCACCGCGCTCATGCGGCTTCGGTAAGGCGCGAGTTCGCGGTCGGCGTGCTCTTTGAGACGAACCTTGAGGTCTTCAGGGGCAGCTCCGGCGATCGTCGTAAAGAGTTTCTCTTCGATGGCAGTGAGATGGCGCTCCAGGTCTTCGAGGTCTTTGGCCGCGGCGAGATCGCTTGGGGAGGCGTTCGCGTCTCCTCGGACGGCTACGGCTAGCTCGCGGAGACGGATGGCCGTTGAGGTACAGGCCTCGGGAGCAACCGTGGCGGCGGCGAGAGCGGCGGCGGCGGCCTCAAGATGCGCGGCGACGCGGTCGTGCTCGAAGCCGGAGTCGGGCGCGTCGGGTGCGGCATCGGATTTTGCCGTGCCGGCGGAGGCTTCGCGAAGTTCTTCGGCGGCTTCCATTACTGCTTGTGCGCACCAGGCCAGACCGTTGACCCTGCGCATGCGGGCTTTCTTCTGGCGGGCTTCGTACTTATCGAAGGCCGCATCGATGCCGCGCAGCACGGCATCCAGAGGAATGCCGGCGTCGCGCCAGGTCTCGATCAAGGCCCAGTCAAGCGTCGAGAGCAACAGGAGCGCGCCCCGCCGCTGTTGGAAGCGCTCTTCGATCTCGGTGAAGTAGTTGAAATAGTTGAGCACGTGGTTAATGCGGCCGGCTGCGGGGGCGGACGGTGCGGTTGCGCTCGAAGAGTATGCGCAGGCCGTCGAGCGTGAGCATGTCGTCGATCTCGGAGATATGGCGCGAGTCGGGCGCGATCATGTGGGCCATGATGCCGCTGGCAATGACGCGCGGTTGGCTGTCCGGCTCGGCCTGCTTTAACTCGGAAACGATGCGGTCGATGATGCCGTCGACCAGGCCGATGTAACCGTAGTAGAGGCCGCTCTGCAAGTGGCCGACGGTGTTGGTGCCGATGACTTTGGCGGGGCGCTTAATGTCGACGCGGCTGAGCCGTGCGGCGCGCGAGAACAGCGCTTCGGCGCTGAGGCCGAGGCCGGGGGCGATAACTCCGCCCAGGTACTCGCCGCGCGGTGAGATGACTTCAAACTTGGTGGCGGTGCCGAAGTCGACCACGATGCATGGGCCGCCATATTTTTCGAAGGCGGCAATGGAGTCACACAGGCGGTCGGCGCCGAGTTCGGTCGGGTTGTCGACCAGCACGGGCATGCCGGTCTTGATGCCCGGCTCTACAAATAGCGGCTCAATGTGGAAATAGGTTTCGCACATCTGGCGCAGCGTGGTGTCGATGGGCGGGACCACCGAAGAGATGATGATGTGCTTAACCTCCGCGGGGTCGATTCCCTTCATGTTGAAAAGGTTGATGAAGAGCGCGCCGTACTCGTCCACGGTTTGCGTGCGGTGGGTGGTGAGACGCCAGTTGGCGGCGAGCGCTGGTGGTTCACCATCGAGGCGGAAGAGACCGAGCTTGGTGTTGGTATTGCCAACGTCGAGAGCGAGCAGCATGGTGTTCTTAGCTTATATCGATCGGTTTGCTTAGATGCCCAAGATTGATGCTTGGCTTTATTCATGGGCGCGCAGGCCGCCGGTCTGGACGGTTACCATGCCGTCGGCGGTGCGGACGAGCAGGAAACCATTCTCGTCCAGGCCAGCGGTAATACCCGCGCAGGCTTGCGGGCCATGTACAAGGACGCTTCGGCCACGAACCCAGGTGGAAGCCTGCTCGACGCGGCTCGGAATGGACTGCGCAGCTGTTAGGTCGAGAAGGGCTAGCGTCTCGTGCTGAAGGGATTTCAGCAGGCTGATGAGGAGTTCCTGACGCGAGGTTGGACGGCGAGATTCCAGATCGAACGACGTTGCGGGTGTGGATAAACCGCTGGCAAAGGTTTGCTGGTGGACGTTGATGCCGATGCCGACGACGGCATAGGTAATGGAGCTCGACTCGGTTTTGGCTTCGACGAGAATGCCGCCAGCCTTGCGCGGGCCGATGAGCAGGTCGTTGGGCCAGCGAATGTCGATCTCAAGGCCGGTTGTTGCGCGGATGGCATCGGCGGCGGCCAGGCCGGAAGCGAGTGGCAGCAGAGGCAGGCGAGAGGATGGCATTGGGGGACGGAGCAGGACGCTGACGTAGAGACCCTGGCCTGCGGCCGATTGCCAGGCATGATCGCCGCGACCTCGACCGGCTAGCTGCTCATCGGCAAAAAAGACAGAACCGTGCGGAGATCCTTTGCGCGCAGCGGTGAGAGCGTCTGTGTTGGTGGAATCGGTGACCAGAGAGAAGTGGAGCTTGCCCGCGAACAGGGTGTCTATAAGGGCGGCTTCGAGCGTGGGAAGATCGAACATTGCTTGAGGTTTTCGGGGCGGCCTTTGACCTTGGCGGGGATGCTCTCAAAATTGATGAACAATGGACAGTATTCCATCCCACACTAGCCACAAAAACAAAAATGTGGCGAGGGCGGGGCACCCAGTTTCAGTTAACGACGATGCTCATGGAGATGTCGGCAGCTTTGGCGGATTGCGTAAGAGCGCCGACGGAGATAAAGTCGACGCCGGTCTCGGCGTAAGCGCGGATGTTTTCGAGGACGATGCCACCGGAAGCCTCGGTGGGAATCCAGCGCGGCTTGATTTCTGTGTCTGGTGCGGCGTGGTCGGATTGCTGCGCCTTGGAGTCCGCTGCGGTCACCTCTCGAATTCGCTCCACAGAGCGGCGCACTTCGTCGGGGCTCATGTTGTCGAGCAGGATGGCCTCGGCGCCGCATTCGAGCGCATCTTCGAGTTCATTGCGGTTGCGCACCTCAATCTGCACGCGCTGGCTATGCTTGCGCCGTTCGAGGGCGTGCGTGAGCGCTGTGCGCAATCCGCCGCCGAGGGCGATGTGATTGCTCTTGATGAGGATGCCGGAGGCCAGGTCGATACGGTGGTTGGTGCCTCCGCCACACATGACGGCATATTTTTCCAGGGCGCGCATGCCGGGAACGGTTTTGCGCGTGTCGAGCACGCGGGCGTGGGTGCCTTCAATAGCGTCAACGAATTTCCGCGTCAGTGTGGCGATGCCGCTGAGGTGCTGGAGCAGGTTGAGGATGACGCGTTCGCAGCTGAGCAGCACGCGGGCGTTGTGGCGAATTACGGCCAGCACCTGGCCCTCATGCACGCGCACGCCGTCGAACATCTCGGGATGGTGAATGACTTCGAAGCGGGTCTGAGCGGGAGGACGCGGATCGAGGCGGGCAAAGATTTCAAGGAAGCGCGGGACGGCGCCGAGACCGGCTGCCACCATCGGCTGGCGGGCGCAGATCGAGGCGGTGGCGCGCAGGTCGGGGTCGATGGTGAGGTTGGTGGTGGCGTCGCGGGCAGCCTGGTCTTCGACCAGTGCCTGCTCCAGCAATGCGTCAATGCGGCTGCTCTTCCAGTCCATGATTTCGTCAGCTAGTCCCCGGCCTGCACGAACCGGTCTGTAAAGAGAAGTCTTCAACAGAAAATGGCAGGGGGGGAACCACCCCTCACTTTAGCAGATGGGGCGAAGGTTGGGCTTCGGCCTGGTCGGCCAAGGAGGGCACAGTTTGACTGCGGTATTCTGCACAAAGATGGCGGATTTTTCTTGGCACGGTGATAGGAGAGCACAGATGGCTTTTGTCAATGCAGGGAGGATTCCTGGAACCGTGGCCGGCCGCGTGGTGCGCCCCGTAATTTTGGTGCGCCCCGTAATTTTGGGCGTGTGGCTGACCTTGGCGGCCTCTTTCGCTGTGGCGCAAACGAAGCCTCAGACTGCGCCGGGCGGGGAAACAGTGATGGCGCTCATGTTGAGCGATATCCACTTCGACCCGTTTCTCGATCCTGCGAAGTTGACTCAACTCGCCACGACAGACATAAAGGAATGGAGAAGCGTTCTCGCCGCGGCACCCTCCGCTGACCGCGAACTCCGGTATGCTGCTCTCGAGAAGGCCTGTCCCACACGCGGGGACGATACCTCGTACGCCCTGCTTGATTCGAGTTTGCAGGCGATCCATAAAGAAGCAGGTGAGGCGAGGTTTGTTACGGTGAGCGGCGACTTGCTCGCGCACTCATTCATCTGCAAGTACGGCGCTGTTTTTCCGCACGCGGCCCCGGGCGATTACCGGGCATTTGTGGAGAAGACTCTCACCTTTGTCGTGGAGCAGGTGCGCGCCGCGCTGCCCGGCGTGCCGGTTTACGTGGCTCTGGGCAACAACGACTCGGACTGCGGCGACTACAAGCTGGATGCGCACAGCGACTTTCTGGCGGCGATGGGCGAGGAGCTGACGAGGGATTTTCCGGCGTCGGAGCGCAAAGGCGCGCAGGAGACTTTTGCGGCTGGCGGTTATTTCAGCGCCCGGTTCCCTGCCCCGATTCGCGATGCGCGCCTGGTGGTGCTGGACGACATCTTCATGTCGAGGCAGTATTCAACCTGCGCCGGCAAGCCGGACACCAATGCAGGCGATGCGCAGCTGGCGTGGCTTGCGCAGCAGTTGAGCGATGCGCGGCACAATCACGAGAAGGTGTGGGTGATGGCGCACATTCCGCCGGGAGTGGACGTGTACTCAAGCGTGAAGCATCTGGACGGGGTTTGCGGCGGGAACGGCGTGAAGATGTTTCTCTCCTCGGAGAAGCTGGCCGGGGTGCTGACTCAGTTCAGCGATGTGGTCGCGCTCGCCATCTTCGCCCACACGCACATGGACGAGGTGCGGGTTCTGCCTCCTGAAAATGCGGGTGGTTCTGCTGCGCCGGCGAAGGGCGTGGCGGGGAAGCTGGTTTCGTCGATCTCCCCTATCAATGGAAATACGCCTTCATTCACCTTGGCTTATGTGGATCCCTCTTCCGCAGCGCTTGAGGACTTTCGCGTCTTTGCCGCGTCGAATGCGACCGGCATCGAGACGACATGGCGTGAGGAGTACGACTGGAGGAAGACGTACCACGAAAGCGCGTTCTCTGCCGCCGGCGTGAGCAAAGAGATTGCCGGTTTCCAGGCGGACACGGAGGGCAAGACGGTAGAGAGCCGCGACTACATCGGCGATTTCTACGTGGGCAATTCGCAGTTGCTGAGCTTCATCTGGCCGCAGTATGTTTGCGGCTTGTCGACTGACTCGGCGCAGGCGTACAAAGCCTGTGCTTGTCCGGCCGCAAAATGAACAGGCGCTGAGACCACGCCGTCCGCTTGACTACCTTTCAAGACGGGCCTGGTTGCGCACATCCACAACCGTAAAGCCTTTGGGGATTTCAAACGTGCGCGGGTCGGGCTCGGCGAGTGAAAGATCGATGAGCTGAATGACCTGCTTGCCTTCGCGGGGATCGACGCGGGTTACCAGCAGATTGGTGCGGATGGCGGCGGAGTACCAGAACTCACGCGTTGAGACCAGCGCCTTGTCATTGCCGACCACACCGGGATTGATTACGGTTGTCTCGCGCGAGCCAATCACGCTCATGCCATCGATCTGATCCTGGCCGAGATCTTCGCGCGTCAGCGAGCGTGTTCCATTGGCGAATGGGCCAGGCGGCCGCAGGGCGAACTCATGGCGCGGGTAATAGTCCGTGACCAGGCACTTCTTGGTGGCCAGGGTGCAGGTGGTCTTGGTGCGGGCGGTTGGATCGAAGACCATGATGTCTTCCAGCCGAGATTCGCGGTCAGAATTGAGGGGGACAAAGGAGCGGCGCTCGCGGTACATGCGCCCGGCATTGTCGCGCGCCAGATTCGCCTCCAGGTGTACTGTTACGGTGCTTCCGTCTTCCAGGCTGCGCGTCCATTGAATGCTGCTCTTGCCCGTCAAAGGCATGCCGGGGAGCGGAAGCAGGTCGACGCCGTCAACGTGATAGCCGGTCCCGCCGTCCGGTGCGCGCATGGGAGCCTGGGCTTGCGCATTGCTGCCGATGAGCGCGGCGGCGGCGAAAACGATAGGTCCCAGACTGGGAATTTGATGACGAGAGATTGACCGGATCATCTGTATCCTCCCCTGCATGACAGAAATGGTAGCAGTCTGGCAAGTCGGTTGAGAATAAAAAAACTCGTGAATTGTCGATAAAGCTCTAAGAGTCTGCCCCGAGAATTCCGAGATGCTCGCGGACGCAGGGCAAGGAGAACATCCCTCAGCGGCTAAAGCCATTCTCCCTTACTATTTTTATGGCCCGACTGAAGTCGGGCCCTTTCAAAACAATCTCTGGCGAAAAATTCTGGACAGGTGCTAATGGCGAAAGGCCGCGACTCGCAAAGAGTCCGGCCTTTTGGGTAAGGGTAAGAATTGGGCGAACGGCGGCTCAGAACGGATTGAGCTTGGCCAACCCCTTCTTCTTTTTCTTCTTGCTCGAAGACTCCTCGTTGGTGTCGACCTTGGGCTTCTTCGATTTGTCGTTGGTTGCGGCGACGGTTGGGCCGGTGGACTTGATGTCGTTGACCTGGTCGGGAGCTTCGGCCGGCTTTTCCGCCGCAGGTATCACGGCGTTGTTGGGACCAACAGCCTTGAGTCCAGCGGTGCCATCGGCAGGGGCTGCAGCCGCCGGCGGTCCAGACACCCCAGTCGCAGAAGGCTGGGGGTTGTTGGGAGCAGAAACGATTTCAGCGCCTACTCCGGTTCCACCGGCGGGCGGCGCGAGCTGCAAGGGTGCGGCGGAAGGCTGATCGCTGCGCGGCGGCTCATTCACGCCGGTGGCAGTTGCGGGCGCGCCGGGCGCTGCCGGGGGACGGCCGGCATTGGCAGCCTCGTTATAAAGGGCAACGTTCTGCTTGGTGATGTCCGGCGCCAGGGTGCGCTTGGGGTCATCCAGAGAAGGCTCGCCGACGTGTACGGCCTCAACCACCATGGGGCCGTGTTTGATGATGTCGAATGTCTTGTCGGTAAAGCGAACCGGCTGACGGCTGCGTTCTTCCGCGTCATTCTCGGCTACCGCTTCCTGGGTGGGCTCGGGAACGGCGTGATTCATGGCCACAAGGCGGTCACGGGCATCCTCGACATGCGGCGCCATGGGGTAGCGGGTGATGACCTTGGAATAGGCCTGAGCCGCGCGGTCCAGGTAAGTGGCGTGGAGCCGCTCGCGAATGGCGCCGGGCATTCTGGTCTCCATTTGCACGCGCTTCGCTTCGCCGGCGTAGGCGTCGCCAATGCCCAGCAGCGCCTGGTCGCTCTTGGAGTAGAGAGGATAGGTGTCGGTAACGGTCTCCAGGCGGGCAATGGCGGCGCCGAAGTTCTCGCGGCTCTCATAGTAGAGACCGATCTGCGTCTCGCGCTCGGCCAAGACTTCCTGCACGTCGCGCAGCTTTTGCTTGGCGCGAGGAACCAGCGTGGAGTCGGGGAACATGTTGATCATGTTGCGGTATTCAAGCTCGGCGCGCTCGGCATTGTTGGGGTCGCGGTCGGGCTTCTCCATCTGCTCGTAATAGATGTCGGCCACCTTCATCTGCGCCTCGGCGGCTTCGGGAGCGTTGGGAAAGAAGGTGATGAAGTCCTTGTACTCGGCCTCGGCCTGGGCCAGAGCCGCGGTGCCGCCTTCCTTGAACCAGCTGTCGCCGACGGCGAGCTTGGCGCGCATGCGGTATTCCGACTCGGGATAGGTGTTGAGCATGGTCTGCAGATCGAGCCGGCAAACGTCGAAGCGGCCCTTCTTCATGGCCATCATGGCCTTGTCGAAGAGCTCCTTGTCGGGCTGCTTGGAGTCGACATTGGCCAGCGGATTGGCGCTCAGGTCAGTGTTCTTCTTTTTCTTGGGCTTCTTGTCGGCGTGCGCCGCGACGGAGCCGAGGACGAGGAAGGCGAGAGCGAGAGCGGCGATCCTGCTGAGCCTGCCGGATGGCCGATTCCTGAAAAACCGATTCATAGATCCTCATCGGGCCGCCGGAGGGTCAACCGGTCTGGCGGCCATTTCCCGAAAACTTTGAAAGCCTGAATTACTCGCCTGCAGCTTTGCGGGCCGCAGCCAGCAGGTCGCGCGCATCCCGCTCGGGATTGCCGGCGCCGAAGACAGCGTTCCCGGCTACCAATAGCTCCGCACCTGCTTGGACGACCTGGGCGACGGTATCGTGAGCCACCCCGCCATCCACCTCGATTTTAAACGCCAGGCCCAGTTCCTGGCGCAATTCGGCCAGGCGGCGCAGTTTTTTTAGCGAAAAAGGAATGAACTCCTGGCCGCCGAAGCCGGGATTCACGCTCATGATGAGCACGTGGTGGACCATGGGCAGGATGTCGATAAGCAGGTCCACGCGCGTGGCGGGATTGAGCACCACGCCGGGCTTCATGCCGTGATGGGCGATCAGTTCCAACGAGCGATGCAGGTGGGTGCACGCCTCGTAATGGACGCTCACCCAGTCGGCGCCCGCGTCGGCAAAGGCGGGGATGAACTCGTTGGGGTTCTCGATCATCAGGTGGCAATCGAGGGGCAGTTTGGTGGCTTTGCGCAGGCTTTTCACAACCGGCGGGCCAATGGTGATGTTGGGCACGAAGTGGCCGTCCATGATGTCGACATGGATGGTGGTGCCGCCGCCGCGCTCGGCCGCGGCAACCTGGTCGGCCAGGTGGGCGAAGTCGGCGGAAAGGATGGAGGGAAGCAGTTCGACCATACTGTCTTAAGTGCGGCGCGTCCTTCAAGCACGGGTATCGGGAGTAAACAAAACCCTGCTCGGCCAGTGTATCAGCGGCGGCGGACCAGAGTCCGCGCAGGCCGTTCCAAGGTCTTGAATGACCACGCATCTCATTCTTTTTCGGAGTCCAAGATTTTTGCTAAAGGAAAGCCCGCGTCCGCCGATGAGCGATTTGAGGAAGGTCCAATTCAATCAGGAGGAAATGCTCATGCTGATGGGCAGTGTTTCATCCCTGGCTTCGACCGCGACAGTGTTCAACCCGGTTTTGGCTTCCAAGTCCACCTCCCGTCAGGCCACCGACCCGACCGCACTTCCGCAGTTGGACACGGCGTCCTCGAATGTATCAACGACATCCGCCACGAATGCGAGCGCCTCGAGTAAAACGGCGTCGAGCGGGGGCGCCCATGCGGCAGTGGCGCCTGCGGCAGCGGCGGCTACGGCGAACAGCATCGTTGAGAGCATTGCCAGCGGTTACTCGACAACAGTGGGAGGCACACAATACTTAGCCAGTCTGGATCAGTCGGGCTCCGAGTACACGGCGTCGGTTGCCAATGTGCTGGGAGCGACCTCGACAGAGTCAAGCGAGTTGGCGGCGGAGAACAATCTTAATCTCCGCATCAATGAATTGGTGTGACGAATTGGTGTGACGAACCTCTGTGAGGGAGCTGCGGCAATCGCACCGCGAATCGAGTCGAAAACTCCGGCCGCAAAAGCATGCCTCAGGGGCTAAAGACCGGCATTTTTGCGTGCTCATTTGTCAGAGATGAATCCCTGACCTACCAAAACGCATGGACTGTGAGTCACCAACCACAGCCTGGAGCCCGCGTTCATTTTGCTGCCTCTACGGCACGCACCCCGGAGGGTTCCCAGCCCCTTCAAAACTGAGACTCACTCAGAGGCTCCCTCACGGCCTACTCACGACGTCATTCGATTTGCGGGTTTGAAGGGCTTGCCTTCGACAGCGCTCCCCTGCAACTGCTGAAGGGCTTCAAGGTTCGCCTGGGCTTCGGCAAACTCGGGATCGATTTGCAGAGCCCGCCGATAGGAGGCGGCCGCTTGTCCGGACTTGCCCTGCGCCTGGAGAATGGTTCCGAACCGGCAATGATAGGCTGGCTCGTCCGGGTCCTTGACGATGGCGGCGCTGATCAATTGCGTTGCAACCTCCAGGCGGCCGACTTCCTGGGCCAGCGTTCCGAGCATGTAAAGGGTACCCGGATGACGGGAATCGATGGCCAGGATGCGGCGGTAGATGAGCTCCGCATCCGGAAGACGGCCCTTGCGGTGGTGCTTGACTCCGGCGGCAAGCATGCCGTCGAGGATGTTCACGGTCGGCTGCCGCGCCGAACCTTGCACGGGGCTACCCCGCCGTGCAGGGTCGAGTTGTGGGGGCAACAGCATGACGCCAGTCTAAGAGCCCCAAGACTGGATTGAAGCATGTAAAGTTCAAACGGGGAGCTTTCCTGCTATTGATATTCCTGATGCGGATTTTTCCCCTTATGAGAAAGCTTCACGGTACTTTTTGCCTGTTTTTCTTCCCTTCATCGGACCCTTCAAGTTGTTGCAAAAGCAGGCGGCTGCGCGCTCGCATGGCAGGGGTTCCGCTGCGCCCGTGGATGCGCAGCAGGTCAAGCACCGGGGGTAGCAGCGAGGGTTCGTGGCGGGTCAAATCGGCAAGGCCCTGGAGGGCCATGGTCTTGACGATCGAACTGCTCTCGTCTTCCAGCCAGGAATGCAAGGTCTCGGTGGCGCGGGCGCATTCGGCGCCAGTGAGTGTGAGGCGCGGAACGATAAGCGCCAGGTGCCAGCGAAGCTTGTTTTGCGTTGCTTCCGGCAGCAGCCCGAGCAGGGAGCGCTTCCACGAATTGAGCAGCGCGATAGGACCTGGATGGCCATCGCGAGTGACTCGCTCCAACGCATGCGCGGCGCGGTTGACTACGCCAGGGTCATCGTCCCATAAGCACTCCATGAGCGAGGAGAAAAGCTGGGGTTGAGCGAGAACCAGGGCGGCGACTTCCTCAGCGCGGCCCACAGAAATACGCTCCCGGCCTTCGCGGAGCATGGACCGAAGTGGAATGCCAGATCGGACGGATTCGGACTTGGCCATGCGCTCCTTTCGGCGGCTTGATTCTATCCGCGTTGCGCGGAGGCGAGCGTCTTGGCCGCGACGCGTCCGACCCCGCGCAGGATGGCCTTAATGGGCCAGTGACCTTCGGGATCGGGGAAGAATATCTCCCCGGCGCGGCGAACTTCAGGACGGTAATACCAGCGCTTGAGCAGGGCTAGGTGGCCCTGGCGCTCGGTAGAAGAGGGTTGACGGTTGGGTTCGGTAAACGCCGAAAGGACGGCCTCCAATCGGGATTCGAGCAAGCTGCGGGAAAGTTTGGCCACTTGGCCGGCGCGATCTGGAGACTGATCCGAAAGGGCTCCCTCAGGGGCTAAAGCCCGGTCGCGAGGCTCCGTCTCAATGTACGGGCTAAAGCCCGTACCCTCCACTGACTTTGCGCTTTGGCCGTTCTCAGCGGCCGGGATGGGCTCGATGGCCATGGGCTGGGCAAAGAGGGACGTCGACCCGGATTGCTCGTTCTGAATTCGCATGCCGAGAGTCGAGAATGGCTGCGGACCGCGGAGCTTGCCTGATTCGTACAGAAATACTTCTACTTCATCGGGATTCGCCGCTTCCTGAAGAATCACAGCGCGCAATTGGCTCAAGGGCCGAACGAGTTCGGGAGCCAGGGAGCGGACAGCCTCAACGCGCTGAACCTGGGCGTGAAGCTGCGCGGCGGACTCGAATTCGAGATCGGCCGAAGCCTCATCGCGCTGGGTGCGGAGCGTAACCAGGCGGCTCTCGCCGCGCGTGGAGAGGAATCGCTCAACGGCCGAAGACTCTTCGCTGTAACGCTCGTCGGTGCAGCCCTTGTAGCAAGGAGCCAGGCACATCTTCATCTCGGAATAGACACAGCCAGGATGGGAGGGATTGGGGTCGAGATCGTCCGTGCAGCGACGCAGCAGAAAGAGCTTGAGAGCTTCGTCGGCAAACCGCTCTGCGGCGGCCCGCGACTGAAACGGGCCGTAGGCCCAGTCAGCCTCGCGCTGGCTGGGGCGGTGAGTAACGGTGATGCGCGGATAGGCGTTTGAACCGAGGTAGCGGATGAAAGCCGGGGCGCGCAGATGCATGCGATCGAGAGATTTGGGGCCATACACTTCTTCAAGCAGCTCGAATTGAAGGAGCAGCGACTCGAACTCGGAGCCGGTCAGTCGCCAGGCGATGCGCCGGACGCGACCGGCCAACTGCAGACGTCGCGGATGCTTAGCTGAGGGCTGAAGGAGCCGCTCCAATCGCCCGCGCAGGTTGGGGGTGCGGCCGATATAGGGCTCGGCGTGGGCTTCCGCACCGTAGAGAGCAAAGACGGCAGGCTTGGCTGGTAGCTGAGCCAGCGTGGCCTTGGCGTCGGCCGGATCGAAGGGCAGCGATTGGGTAAGGGCGTCGCCGGCCACGGGTCAGGCTCCGGCGATGGTCATGCCGTCGATGCGCAGGGTGGGCGAGGCGACGGAGCCGCGGAAGACAAGGTCGTTGCCGATGGCGGTAACATTCATCAGCATCTCAGCCATGTTGCCGGCAATCGTGACTTCCTCGACGGCGTGCGTGAGTTGGCCGTTCTCGATCCACAAGCCGGTGGCGCCGCGCGAGTAGTCGCCGGTTACGACGTTGGTGCCAAAGCCCATGAGGCTGGTGACGTAGAGGCCGGTGTGCGTCTGCTCGACGATCTCTTCCGGCGTGAGCTGGCCGGGCTCGAGATAGAGATTGCCGCAACCGATGCCGGGCGTGCCGGCCAATCCCCTTGACGCGTTGTGGGTGGACTTGAGGCCCAGCTTGCGCGCCGTGTAGGTGTTGAGCAAATAGGTCTGGAGGACACCATTCTGGACCACAACCGTGCGCAACGAGGGCAGACCCTCGCCGTCAAAGGGCGAGCTGCCGAAGCCGCCTGCGCCGTTGGGCAGCAACATAAAGTTGTCGTCCACGATGGTGAGCGACGGCGTTGCAATCTGTGTCCCCATGCGGCCAGCGAGAAAAGATGCGTGGCGCCAGATGGAGTCGCCTGAGGCGGCTTCGAAGACCGAGCCGATCAGCGAGCGGGCCACCTCAGGCGCGAAGACGATGGGCACGCGCTGGGTGGCCACCTTGCGCGCTCCCAGCCTGCGTACTGTCCGGCGGGCAGCTTCTTGCCCGATTGATTCGGGAGACTCGAGGTCGGCCATGCGCCGGGCGCCCGACCACCAGCCATCACGCTGCATCTGGCCGTTGGCGTCCATGGCCAAAGGCGCTGCGGAAACGCCGGCGTAGCTGGTGCGGTATCCGCCGACGAAGCCGCGCGAATTGGCCATTACCTTGCGTCCGGTGGCGGCGTCGAAGCCGCCGCCATCGGAGTTGGTGATGCGCGGGTCGGCGGCCATAGCCGCTGCCTCGGCCCGGCGCGCCCACTCGATGCGCTGCGAGGCTTCGAGCGAGTAGACGTCGTCGAAGTAGAGGTGCAGATCGTCGGGTACGAAACCGAAGGCATCGGTATCCGGCAGTCCGCTGAAGGGGTCTTCTTCTGTGATTTTGGCCAGCGCCATGGCACCTTCCACCAGTTCCCGAACACCGCCGGGAGTTAGGTCGCTGGTCGAGGTGGACGCCGAGCGGGTGCCGAGAAACACGCGCAGGCCCAGGCCGCGGGAGCCCGACTCCTTCAGTGTCTCCACTTCGCCCAGACGCACATTGACGCTGAACTCGTCGCCTTCGCGCACCACGGCTTCAGCATCGGACGCGCCGGCTCTCATAGCCAGCGCGACGACATCGGCGGTGAGGGATTCGAGATCGAGTGTGGTCTGATCGATGGCCGGTGCGAGTTGGGGCATGGCTCAACAGTAACAAAATGGCCCGTGGTTGAGCACGGATCATTTCGCTCATCCAAGTCTCTGCACGCGGCTCCTAATCCCAAATCTGGAATGAGAAGCGCGATGGAGACTGCGAGACCTCGATTCGCGGCCGAGGGCGTTATCAATGTTGAACTCGAACGATGCTATAGTAACGGGTTGCAACAAAAACGAGTAACAGCGAATTTGTTTGAAGGCCATTATGCATTCGGAGCCAGGCAGAAGTCATTTATTTCAGTTTCCTCGCAATTTGACAGCGCTTCGTAAAGGGGCACTTCTCTTATGCGCGTTGTCAACCCTTGCGATTTCTTCAATGCATGCGCAGCAAGCCAAAGACTTGTCACCCGGAATCGCCTGGCAAGTTCGCGGGCTTTGGCAGGTTGACGGTCAGGGCGCGCCGATTCTAACCGGCGATCCAATTCAGCCCGGATCGCTTTTGCAGCCGGGTGAAGGAACCACTGGGGATTCGATCACCCTGCTGCTACCCGACGGCCAACGCATTCTCTACGAATGCTTCAAACCGGAAGACTGTGAGCGCGGCTTTCGTGTGCCATCGCTTTACCGCACCCCGACGCCATTCGGAGTGGAGATGCTTGCGCATATCCGCAGCGCTGTGGTCGCCGCGCGTGAGAAACCTCTGATGGTTGAGCCCGCACCCCCATTGCCTCGCGACGAAGCGGTGACGATGTTGAGCAGCGATAAGAAGGTGCGAATCGAGGGCCTGATTACGCGTCTTCCAGCAGGCCGCTACACCTACGATCTGCACCCGCTCGACGGCCGGAGTCCGAAACAGTTCCAACTGCCCTTTGAGAAGACGGACTCCCCCGTCACGCTGCCGCTGCCTTCCGCCGGCCTTTACCAAGTGATCGTTGTTGACGAGTTGAATTCGCAGCGCATCGATCTTGTTGTTGCCGCCGTGACGCCGGAACAAGCCGCTATCGGGCAATCATTTCATCAAGCCAAACAGCTGATGATGGAATGGGCTGATTTCTATTACGGCTGGCCGATCCATGACTTTCTGCGCGCATATCTTGAATCGCTCAGGCTGGTCGCGAAACCAGGCCAACCGGTAGATTCCGCGAAAGCATCTCCGCCGAAGGCTTCAATCAGCGGGCAGTCTGCAAAGGGAGAAGCATATTCGCTCGCGACGGCCGAGCCGAATTTCCTGCCTGCGCCGGGCGTTTTCAAAAGTGCAATTGAGGTATCGCTCAAGTGCGATACGCCGGGCGCCACGATGCATTACACGGTTGACGGTGCACAGCCAATGAATCAGTCGGCCATATACCATGCACCGATCGTGGTGCAGGGATCCGAACTGACTATCAAATCTTTCGCTAGTGCGCCGGGCAAAAAAGATAGCCCGGTTGTTACCGGAATCTTTCGCATCGAAAAGTGACGGCAGGAGAAAACGAATGCTTCGGGGTTTCAAGCTGACCGACTTGCGATCCAAATTGCGCGCGGAAGAGTCAGGAGTGTTCTTGCTTGGCTCTGGCGCCGCGCCAGTATAAAAAAAGGCCCAGCAAAATCAACGTTCCGGTGCCCGCGACAAGCTTCAGTTCGAACCCGAGCTTGTTGGCGGAGTCGCCGGGCGGCACCAGTGAGACCACGATGCCCAAGAGCACTACCGCAAAGCCAAGTCCGCCAGCGATCCAGACGCCGGCTCTTCCGCCAGGCACGAGGATGGCGTGCGGGTTTTCTTTGCGGTCTCTGCGGCGATAGAGCTTGATGACCGCCGCGAACATGTAGAGAAACGGAATGAAGTAGAGAATGATGGCCGCATCGATAAGGAACTGATACGCGCCGCGCGTGGTTTCAATGGTCTGGCTGCCGAGCAGGATAGCGCCGGAGACGATGGCCTGCACAAGGATGGAGATATAGGGAGTCTTCCAGCGCGGATGGATTTTGCCGAAGGCCGCGGGGAGATAGCGGTCGATGCCGACAACAAAGGGCACGCGCGCAATGCCGGCCACGGTGCTGCCGACGCCGCCTGCGTTGCCCACAGTGACCAGGACCGCGGCCAGCACGCCGAGAAAGCCGACGCGCAATGCCATGGAGCCAAGAGTTATGGCGTGAAACACGCCGCTCTGTGGATCGAGATCGGCCGCCGGCACCAGAGAGAGAATGGCGAAGGTGCCCGCAATGTACATGAGGGCGATGAGCGCGCCGGCGCCAAACACGGCTCGCGGCAAGGTGCGGCGCGGGTCGCGCACTTCTTCGCTCATGGCCGAAACCAGTTCGAGGCCGGTAAATGCAAAGGCGATCTGAGACCAGAAGTTGACCGTGTCCCAATTCCATACGGGCAGCATGTTAGACATGGTGAAATGCGTAGCCGAGCCGTAGCGCCAGCACATAATGGCGGCAATCGCGACGAGCATGAGCAACGGCAGGTATGTGCCAACGCCACCGGCATTCTGCAGCCATTTGCCGATGTTGAGGCCGATGATGTTGAGAATTACAGATACCAGAAGCAAGCCTATAGACACACTGACGAGGAAGGTCCGGTCCTGGGCCAACTGGGCGCCGCGGCCGGCAATGATATATGCGCTCATCGATGCGCTCGCGAGGAGCAGTCCAGGAAAATAAAAGACCGTGTAAATCCAGTAAGTCCAACCGGCGACAAAACCGTGAAACGGTCCAAAGGCCTCGCGCGACCAGACGTAGAGGCCACCTTCCTCGGGAAATCGTGAAGACAGTTCGTTAATGACCAGCGCGCCGGGAACGAAAAAGAAGACCGCGGCAAGCATCCAAAGGCTGATAGATGACGTGCCATTGTGGCCCGCAGCCGCGATCCAGCGTGGACCGAGCACCGTGGCAATGTTGAACAGCAACACATCCCAGAAGCCCATGGTCTTGCGCAATTGCGATTTCGAGTTGCCTGTGAAAACCACTGGAATTGTCATGAACTTGCCCGGGGCTTGGTAAGGAAGTCGTTTGGTCTGCACAAATCATATGCTATGAGTTGGATGACTCGCGACACATTGCAATGACGATCGGCTGGGACGATCAAATTCGCCTGGGCGAAACGATATTTCCCGAAAGATGCTCTCCGTTTCGCCTAGAGAGTCGAGGTTCGAACGCGGGGAAATTGTGTAGGTAACATTCAGATGCATGCGGTCGCCAATATTCATATAACTCATTGGTCCTAGTGTTTCCAACTCTACATAGTTCAATGGATTGGGGTTGGTGTAAATCTCCGTGATGCATCCGCCGTCGGGGTATTCTCCCATTTGCGGCTCGACATCGATGCGAACCACGCTGGTGGGCCCGATCCACGCCAAGGCCGCGCCATCGGCACCGATCTTTGTATACGCTTCGCGATGACGGGCGAAGGATAAGACGCCCCTCTCTAGCATGAGTCCTTTGGGTTCCGCATCAAAAAGGCGCAGATAGCCATTGGTAAGACTCGATGCGGAGTTCAGATGTATGCAGACGGCCTCCGGCTCCTGCATCTGAGTAATGGACCAGATTCCCGCTTGAACCGGCGACCCAAGAGTCTTGTGGTACTCCGAGTGGATGCGCATGATGGGTTTGCGCGGCTCAAGCGCAATAGAGCGGACGATCTGAATGCCCCATGCTGCGTCGACTTGCGAAGTGAGAATCAACTCGCTTTCCCCGATTATCGCGGTCATCTGCGGGCAATCGAACCCGGGCGGCGGAGGCCAGGCGCGGGCTTGTTGCTGTTGCCACGCGGATTGGGGCGCCGGCCAGCATTTGTCACCACCAAAGTTGAACCACTCGTCCGTGTGAGTACCGGCCATGCGTCCGGCCAACGCCGGGTTTTCCCAGAAGGTTCCATTCGCATCGCCCGCAAGACGAAACTGCATCACACGTCCGATCGAAGGCACAACAACAACTTCAACAACTCCATTTGAAAGCAAGTAAGAGCCGGGCCATCCGCGGTATCGTCCACTGGAAATCGCGACTCCGCATTCGTCGGCGAACTGTGGTTCTGCCTCGAATTCTGTGAATGCGTTCGGCTCCACTGGGTTGACTCATTTCCTCTGATGATATCGGCCGCCTAGCCTCAACTGGCTGCCGCAATACGCTTCATCTGCCCTGCGCAAGATCGTGGCACGAATCGATCCGCGCCGTCGGCTCAGCGAGCAAGCTGCGCGAGTTCTTCATCTTTCGCCGCTGCCTTGTTCGTCTCCAACTCGCGGCTGCTGAGGTGATCGAACCAAGTGAATTTCAGAATTGCCGAGGTACCAGCGATGATTCCGAAGGTAACTGCGGCACGTTTGAATTCGTGGATCACAACGTAAAGGGGTAGTGCAACTAAGCAAACCTGCCACACGATTCCCACGCAGATATTGAACATGTCGCGCAAGAAGTCGCGATTCGGCTTGAAATCGGGATCCTCGGCTACTACCTTCTCGAGCACCGGGCCCCAAAAGCCCCAGGGCCTCACGCGGCGGTAAAAGTCCACAAGCACCGCATCGTCTTCCGGTTTGGTGAGCAGCGTGCCCAGCAGGCAACCAGCAAGCGATATCAACAGTACAAGTGGAAAGACGATGGAAACGTCCGTGTTGATGGGATGAGCAGCTAGAAATCCCTGCACGGCAGGAATGCTTGCGACGGTTCCGGGAAGCAGAAGCGCCGATGCAATGCCGGCGACCATGCCCCAGAAGTAGCCGTATCCGTTGAAGCGCCACCAATACCACTTGAGTACATTCGAAGCCATGTAGCCGCCCCATAAGCCGGAGACAATCCACAGCACAACCGAGTTAACAGATGTAACATTCCAACCGATGACAACGCCAATCACCACCACTGCAAGCGAGGCCATATAACTCAAGCGAACATAAGTCTTGGGCGGCGCGTCGGGGCGGATGTAACGCTTGTAGATATCGTTGACAAAGTACGGCGGGGCCGCATTGACGGTGGCCGCAAAGTTGGACATAAAGGCCGCCAGCAGGCCCGCGATGAGGAAGCCGAGCAAGCCGACGGGAACGAAACGGCCCAGCGCGTAAGGCAGCACAAGCTCAAAGTCCATGTTAGGCCCCATGGCGCGGATGTTATCGCTGAAGAAGGCTGCTGCCAGCGTAGTGAGTCCAATGATCAGGAAGTACCTCGGAAAGGTGAGAACGATATTCACCCAGGCCGACATCATCGACGCTTCGCGCGGAGATTTTGCGGAAAGGATGCGCTGCATATCGTAGTTAGGCGCTGGGCCGGCAGCGGAGACGAGCACACCTTTGAAGAACAGCATCATCACGAAAAAGCCAAACAGGCCATAACCATCCGCAGCGATCTTACCTCCCGCCGAGGGAAGCAGAACGGACCAGTCGAGATTCAAATGCCATCCAAAGAAGATGTTGTCCCAGCCCGCCGGCACCACCCTATGCAGCGTGTCAGGCGCTACTTTCATCATGGCGATGATTCCCACAGCGAACGAAGCGACGGCCAGGATGCAGAACTGGACAACCTCAGTGATCACCACACTGATCATGCCTCCCTTAATGACGTAGATGGCGGTAATGGCAATGAGGATAAGCGCATAGACATTGGGCGAGAGATGCCACGGCAAGAATGTTGCGGCAAACTTTCCGATGCCTTTGAAGCCGAAGCTAAAAAACCCGATGATGCTGAGAAATGCGTAGATGACCACAATCAAGTGGGATAACTGAGCGCCCCGACCGGTTCCAAAGCGAGTCTTGATCCACTCCGCGCCGGTCATAACTTTGGAGCGGCGCAGCCAGGCGGAGAGATACACCATCAGAAATATCTGGTTGAATGTGGGCCAGAGCCATGGAATCCACACGCTCTTCAGTCCGTAGATAAACATCCAGTAGACAAGCAGCATGGTGCCGCTGATGTCGAACATGCCGGACGCATTGGAGATTCCCAGCACATACCAGGGCATCTTGTTGCCGCCAAGAAAATAGGCCTGCATGTTTTGCGAAGCGCGGTGAGAGACCCAGTAACCGATAAAGACGGTGCTCAGCAGGTAGGCGACGATGATGGTGACGTCGACTGTGTGGAGATGCATTTGAATCCCTCAAT
Source organism: Occallatibacter sp. (assembly GCA_049513795.1). Taxonomy (GTDB): domain Bacteria; phylum Acidobacteriota; class Terriglobia; order Terriglobales; family Acidobacteriaceae; genus Telmatobacter. The sequence continues at coordinate 21,057 of JBEKVS010000029.1, forward strand.
TCCAGCCAGAGGCCCGTCTTGTTGCGCGAATCGATGAACTAGCTCTCTTGCATGGCCAATGAGAGCCGAGACGCCTAAACGAGTCGCGAACAAGCTGGGGTCGCTTGCTATTTCCCCTTACCGCGATGATCAATCAGGTCACACGCTTTGCTTGCGATTCTCGATCCATGGGATCGATTTGCCCGCGGCTCTCTAATGCAGTTCTCCCGCCAACAAAAACACCAGCGACGCTTGCCAGTTGATTGCAATCTCATTGCTTGCATATGAAGCCAACTGATCGACATAGACCTTCGCTGGAGGTAGATCTTTGGGCAACGCGGCTAATACACTGTCCTGGCGGCCCGCGTTCGGACCGCCGGAAAGCAATCCCGGCCACGGCGCCCCTTTAGCCCCACTTGGCCGGTGATGCGGATGTTGAAATGGATTCTCGCCGACCTGTGTAACCCAACAAAGCGAGAATGTATTGCGGCCGAGAAGATAGTGCAAATGATCGCGCGCGGCATCGAGAAAGCTCAAGTCAGGCGAGAACTGATTGGCGATGAGCAGATAGATGCCATATCCCGCCGCAACGCTGTTTGAACCCCAAATGTAGTCGGCTGCCTTCATCCCGGTGCGATAAGGATTGGCGCGTGTGCGAACAACCAGGGCGTGCGCCGCAGCCACGGTTCGCCGGCGGATGGCATCGACAACTGGCCCGTTAGAGGCCTGATGGTCAGCGAGCGCATACGTCCACATAGCCATGGCCCCGAGCTGACTCCAGCTCTCTGCGGGGGGTGAATCGAGCGTGGAAAGAAACTGCGTGTAGTTATTCAAGAAGTAATCGTTGAAGGCAGCTTCGCCGGTGGTGCGCCCAAGTTCAGCCGCTGCCCACAAACGCTCGTCGCTGCAGTCGGAGTCGCCATACTCTCCGGTCGAAACACCTGGAGGATTCTTGAAACTCACGTTGGGATATTTCTCGGTCCATGCCCAGGCACGACGCGCTGCATCCAGATTTTGGGCGGCAAACTTCGCGTCAAGGGGTTTGTAAACTCGTGCCGCGATCGCTGCCACCGCGGCGAGATCTGCCGTGGCACAGGTGCTTTTGAAGGGAGCCGAGCCAGTGCCAATCACCTCACTGGGAAGGTTGTCGTCCTGTGGCGCAACAAAGGAGGAGAAGTGTTCGCTGGTCTGCTTGTGCCAGACGCCGCCATCATCGTCCTGCATCTTGAGCATCCACTCGAGATTCCAACGCGTCTCATTGAGAATGTCGGGCGTGCCGTTGCCTGTTTCCGGGATATGCAGCGAAATGCTGCGGAGTTTGCGGCCGTAGATCTCCCACGCCCACAGCAGAGTCCCTGTCGATATGCCGGAGTTCACCACGTAGCGGCCGTAGTCACCTGCATCGTGCCATCCGCCAACATTGTCCCGTGCGCCGGTCGAACCCGATGACACGTGAAACTCGCCATGCAGATGACACGCGGGGTGAGTGAAGCCGGCGAACTCCGGGCCCATGTCGACGGCCGTTCCGCAGCGCTGGCCGTAAAATCCGCGCATCGCCAGGTAGTAAGTGTGCTCGTAGGGATTCATTGCCACGGTAAAGTTCCAACTTCTTCCGACCCCGGGAACGTCAATGTAATATGTGCCCGGCTTGCGGTACACGGAAAAATCAGCAGCCTGCACCTGGTCGCCGGTGTCGGGGTCAGGCTGTGCGGCTTCAAGCGTCCCTTTGAACACTGTTTTTCCGTCGCTTGACCTTTTCAGTGCAAACGTCTTGCCAGGCAGGGCGACCAGCGCGACCTTCGGGCCTTGAATCGGATAGCCCACCTGGTCCACTTTGACGGCCACCGCTGGCGTCTCGGCGCCCAAGGCTCGAAAGAGAGGAAACAGAAGCACAGAGGCAAGCAAAGGGAGCACGAGTAACTCTCGCGCCGATCGGGCAGTTAATGGCGACAAGATCAAATTGCTTGCCATGCTTGCGGTTTTGCCTCTCGCAAGCGCCGGAAGGGTGTGACGGATGCCGAGCATTTTTCTCAAGTCGGTGCAAGAGCCTGCTCGTGATCCAGGACACATCGCATCTTTCCAGCGTTTCGCTTGCGCTGATACTCTTGCACATCGGACAGACTTTATGCAAATAGAATTCTTAACTCCGAAATGATGCGAAAGGTTCTACAAAAACGTTTGATCAGCTTTCGGGATGGGGGCTATACTGGCCGCTGTCTTCTACCAATGGAGCAGGCGCGATGAAGTACGGCTATTTCGACGACGCGAAACGCGAGTACGTGATCACCCAACCGGACACTCCTTTGCCGTGGATCAACTATCTCGGCTGCCAGGCATATTTTGGAATCATCTCCAATACCGCCGGCGGTTACTCGTTCTATCGCGACGCGCGCCTTCGCAGACTGACTCGCTACCGGTATAACAATGTGCCGCTCGATTTCGGCGGCCGTTATGTTTATCTGCGCGACAACTCTTCAAAGGAATTCTGGTCGCCTAGCTGGCAGCCTACGCGCCACGAGTTGAAGCAATACACCTGCCGTCATGGAATGGGCTACACGATCATCGGGTCAACCTTCGGCGAGATTGAGGCCCACACACGGTACTTCGTGCCCCTCGACGAGAACCTTGAGATTTGGCAGTTGACGGTCACCAATAGGCGCACGACGAACGCCAGCATCTCTGCATTCGGCAGCATCGAGTTTTGCCTGTGGGACGCGCAGGACGACGCGACAAACTTCCAGCGTAATTTCAATACCGGCCAGGTGGAAGTGGAAGACGGCGTCATCTATCACAAGACGGAGTATCGCGAGAGGCGTAATCATTTTGCCTATTTTGCATGCTCGCAGCCCGGCCGGTTCGACACGCAGCGCGAGGCATTTCTCGGACCTTATCGTGGATGGGACAAGCCGGCGGCGGTGGAAGCGGGCGCGCTGACAAACTCGATTGCGCATGGCTGGTCACCGATGGGTGCGCACCAGGCCGATCTTAAGCTTGTCCCGGGCGAGACGGCCCAGATTGTATTTGTGCTGGGCTACCATGAAAACCTTTTCGACGAAAAGTTCGACCCTCGAGGCTCGCAAACCATCAACAAGCGAGGCGTAAAGCCGACGATCGCGAAGTACATTAACCAAGGGTCGGCCGACGAAGCGTTTGAAAGCCTGCGTGTTTATTGGGAGAACACGCTGAGCGTGATCCAGGTGAACACGCCCGACGTTCACACCAACCGCATGGTGAATATCTGGAACGCTTATCAATGCATGGCCACCTTCAACATGTCGCGCTCGGCATCGTTTTACGAATCGGGCATCGGGCGCGGCCTTGGCTTTCGCGACTCGAATCAGGATCTGCTCGGCTTTGTGCACATGGTGCCTTCGCGAGCGCGCGAACGGATTCTAGATTTGGCCGCTACACATCTACCCACCGGCGGAGCTTATCACCAATATCAACCGCTCACGAAGCGCGGCAATAACGACATCGGCGGCGGATTCAACGACGATCCGCATTGGCTAATCGTGGGCGTGAGCGCTTATTTGAAGGAGACGGGTGACTGGAGCATTCTCGACGAGCCCGTGCAGTATGACAACGAGCCGGGGTCCGAGCAGCCGCTCTATGAGCATCTGCAGCGAAGCTTTCGCTACACGCTTTCGCGCCTCGGGCCGCATGGGCTGCCATTGATTGGCCGCGCCGATTGGAACGATTGCCTGAACCTGAATTGCTTTTCCGACACGCCGGGTCAAAGCTTCCAGACCACGACCAACAAAGACGGCAAGGTGGCCGAATCGGTATTCATCGCGGGACTGTTTGTGTATGCGGGCCGCGAGCTTGCTGCGATTGCGGAGCGGCGAGGATCGGCCGATGAGGCGAGCACCTATCGAGCCGAGGCAGCGAAGATGGAGGATGTGATCAACCAGCACGGCTGGGACGGAGAGTGGTTTCTGCGCGCATACGATGACTTCGGCAACAGGATCGGATCGAAGCAATGCGATGAAGGGAAAATCTTCATTGAGTCCAACGGGTTTTGTGCTCTGGCCGGGATTGGCCTGACGGATGGTAAAGCGGAGAGCGCGATGGATGCTGTGAATAAACACCTGGCGACGAAGCATGGCATCGTTGTGCAGCAGCCGGCTTACTCCAGATACTATTTGCAACTCGGCGAAATCTCTTCCTATCCGCCGGGATACAAGGAGAACGCGGGAATCTTTTGCCACGTGAATCCATGGGTGATGATTGGCGAGGCACGCCTGGGCCGCGGCGATGCGGCGTACGACTACTATATGCGCATCAACCCTTCGGCGCGCGAAACGATCAGCGAGTTGCACCGCTGCGAGCCTTATGTCTATGCGCAGATGATTGCCGGTAAAGATGCGCCCACATTCGGCGAAGCCAAGAACTCGTGGCTTACGGGCACGGCGGCGTGGAATTACTATGCGATTGTGCAGTGGATTCTGGGCCTGCGTACTTCGCTCGATGGCCTGGAGATTGCGCCGGTGATTCCCAAGAGCTGGGCGGGTTTTACGGCGACGCGATTGTTCCGCGGTGTGGTTTACAAAATCTTCATTGAGCGCAAAGGCGAGGGGAATCAGGTTACTCTTTCAGTTGAGGGAAAAGCAATTGAGGGCAACCTGGTGCCCGCGCCGACGGATGGACGGAGGGAAGTTGTCGTGCATGGCGTTTTGAGTTAGGCTTTTGGCCGCGTCATTTCACGTGCCGGGGCTTGTGCTATCCCAGGTCTCAAGGTCGAGACTCCGGGCACCCAAAGTCACAATGGACTACGCACCCCCGAGACTTACAGGCTGGAATTAAGGAGAAGGACTTGTACGTTGCCCACGAGAACCGCTACAACACGATGCAGTATCGCCGCTGCGGCAAGAGCGGCATTCGCCTGCCGCTGATCTCGCTTGGGCTGTGGCATAACTTTGGCGGGGTTGACAGCTTCGAAAATGGGCGCGCCATGGTGCGGCGAGCCTTCGATCTGGGCATTACGCATTTCGATCTGGCCAACAACTACGGGCCGCCAGCGGGCAGTGCGGAGTCTAATTTCGGAGAGATGCTGCGCCTGGATCTGAAGCCCTATCGCGACGAATTGATTATCAGTTCGAAGGCCGGGTGGGATATGTGGCCCGGCCCCTATGGAAACTGGGGATCGCGCAAGTACCTGCTGGCCAGCCTGGACCAGAGTTTGAAGCGCATGGGGCTTGAGTACGTCGACATTTTCTACTCCCACAGGCCGGATCCGGAGACGCCGGTCGAAGAGACAATGAGCGCGCTCGATCAGGCTGTTCGGTCCGGAAAGGCGCTCTATGCAGGGATCTCCAGCTACGATGCGAAGCAGACCGAAGTAGCGGCGAAGATTCTGCGCGAGCTGGGCACGCCTTGCCTGATTCATCAGCCGAAGTATTCGCTCTTCGATCGCTGGGTGGAAGACGGGCTGCTCGACGCGCTCGGAGACGAAGGCATCGGCGGCATCGCTTTTTGTCCGCTGGCGCAGGGGCTGCTCACCGATCGCTATCTGCATGGGATTCCGACTGATTCTCGCGCCAACAAGCCGCATGGATTTCTGAAGAAGAAAGACATCGACGAACACAGGCTCACGCAGGTGCG
>JBEKVS010000030.1:0-26613 GCA_049513795.1 Occallatibacter sp.
CCGGCAAACCAGCAGCGGTCCAGCGCGCCGAGACGCGTCGCTCAACGCAGCATCCACAATCTGCACCAGACTCCCGTCCTTTGCCGGCAGACCCATGACGGCCAGAATATCTCAGATGAGCATCCCATATCTGTCGCGATGCGGCGTTTAACTGCGCGCCGTTGGATCGTGCTATAAGGGCATTTGTGGTTTATTTGGAGCGCCAACCCGGCCCCTTGCTGGCTCCGTTTGTGCGCGCGCTATGGTATGCCTCCGCGCCTGACGCCGCGTACAAGCGGGAGCGGATTCTGCCCAGCGGCTGCGTCGAAGTCATTCTCAACCTGGCGCGCGACTTTCTGATGGATTGTCCGGAGGGTCGGCCGGACAGCGCCAGTGCTCCTGCGCTGGTGGTGGGAGCGCGCTCCGTCTACGAAATCGTGGACACCGCAGATATGACGGCGCTGATCGGGATTCACTTCAAGCCGGGAGGGTTCGCCCCATTTGCGGGCGAGCGGGCCGACCAATTCAGCAATCTCAGTCTTCCGCTGGAGGGGCTTTGGGGCGCGAGGGCTGAGCGGCTGCGCGAGGCGCTGCGGGAGATCGAAGGCGCGGCGGAGCGGCTTGAATATCTGGAGAACTTCTTGCTTGAACAATTTGCCGTCCAGCGCACGCTGCAGCCCATGGTCGAATTTGCGCTGAGGCAATTTGGGCAACGCGACTCGGTTGCCACCATCCGTGAAGTGGCAAAAAGCACCGGGTGGAGCGAGCGGCGATTTTCCCAGGTTTTCCGCGAGGAGGTGGGCTTTTCGCCCAAGGCTTGGTGCCGGATTCAGCGATTCCAGCGGGCGGTGAGGCAGCTGCATGCGGGCGTCGATATCCGCTGGGCGGAGCTGGCGCTCGATTGCGGATTCTACGATCAATCGCATTTTGCGAATGAGTTCCGCGCCTTCTCGGGCGTCGACGCAACTACGTATTCCGCGCACCGCACGCGGTTTGCAAATCACATTCGGGTGAACTGAGCCGTGGCTACTCAATTGTGCTGTGGTCTCCCACCCTTGCACCAGAAAGAAGGTGCAAGGATGGGGCACCCGACTTTCGGAGTGCCCTTGAATGTGCCCGACTTCGGATTCGCCCTCGATTTCCGATTTTTCCAAGAACAGTAAGCGGATCGTCTGGCATTCTCGATGGGTGAAGTCGCAACGATCCCAAGGAGGTTTCCATGAGTGAATTCCGCTCCACCATCATGCCCGCATTGCGCTACCGGAACGCGCCCGCCGCAATCGACTGGCTTTGCAAGGTGTTCGGTTTCGAGCGCCACGTTGTTTACGAAGGCGAATCCGGGACAATTGGTCACGCAGAACTGACGCTCAACGGCGGCATGATCATGCTGGGTTCGGCCAAGGATGACGAACACGGGCACAGATTCAAGTCGCCCGACGAATTGGACGGCCAGGAGACACAGAGCGCGTATATTGTTGTCCCCGACGCCGACGCGGCCCATTCGCGAGCCGTCGCCTCCGGCGCACGAATCGTTCGCCCGCTGCAGGACACACCCTATGGCAGCCGCGAGTTTGCCGTAAAGGACCCGGAGGGGCACTCATGGAGCGTGGGGACCTACGACCCGTGGGCGGCGCAGAAGTAAAGCCGATCAAGACGTCAAGGCATGTCGAAGATCTTGCCGGGATTCATGCGGTTTTCGGGATCGAGGGCGTGCTTGAGAGTCCGCATCACTTCTAAGGCTTCGCCATGCTCGGCTTGCAGATATTTCTTTTTGCCCAGGCCTACGCCGTGCTCGCCGGTGCAGGTGCCGCCCATGGCCTGGGCGCGCTCGACGAGGCGCGAGGCAAAGGCTTGCGCGGCGGGTTCATCCTCCGGCATCAAACAGCATTGCACGTGGAAGTTGCCGTCGCCCACGTGGCCGACCATGGTGGCGGGAAAGCTCTGCTCGTCGAGATCGGCGCGGGTGGCGAGGATGCACTCGGCCAGCCGCGATATGGGAACGCAGACATCTGTCGTCAGATGACCGGCACCGGGGCGAATGGCCCTCACGGCGAAGTACACGTCGTGGCGCGCCTTCCATAGGCGCTCGCGGCCCTGCGGGGTGGTCTGCCAGTCAAAGCCGCTGCTGCCATGTTCGACTGCCAGTTGCTCAACGACACGCGCTGTCTCCGCCACAATGGATTCGCTGATGCCGTGGAACTCGAGCAGCAGCGTGGGCTTCAACGCCAGGCCAATGCCGGAGTGGCGGTTGACAGCGTCCACCAGGTGTTCGTCCATGAATTCGATGCGTGCCGGGCTCAGGCCAAGTTGAATGACCTCGATCGCGGCCTCGATTGCGCCGGCTACCGTCTCAAAGGGACATACGGCCACGCCCATGGCTTCGGGCTGCGGGTGCAGGCGCAGGGTGACTTCGGTGATGACGCCGAGCGTGCCTTCCGCGCCCACGAATAGCCGGGTCAGATCGTAGCCCGCGCTCGATTTGCGTGCCCGCGAGCCGGTGTGGATGACGCGGCCATCGGCGAGAACTACAGTCAACCCGAGCACGTTCTCGCGCATGGTGCCGTAACGCACCGCGGTGGTTCCCGAGGCGCGCGTCGAAGCCATGCCGCCGATGGTCGCGTCCGCGCCGGGGTCGATGAAGAACGTGAGGCCGGTGTTTTCAAGCGCTTTCTGCAAGGCCATCCGGTTGATGCCGGCTTCGACGGTTGCATCCATGTCTTCGGGGCTCACGCGGAGGACGCGCTTCATCTGCCGCATGTCGATGGAGATGCCCCCGTGGACGGCGTGCACGTTGCCTTCGAGAGAAGTCCCGGCGCCGAAGGGGACAATGGCAAGCCCGTGACGGGCGCTCACTTGCACAATCGCGCTGACTTCTTCCGTCGTTCTGGGAAAACAAACCAGGTCTGGCATCCCCGGCGCATGACTGCTTTCGCCGTGGCTGTGGTGCTCGCGGACTGAGTCCGCTGCCGACACGCGATCACCGAGAACGCTGCGCATCTCGGCGAGAGCAGCTGCAATTGAAGATTCTTGATCGGGAGGTTTCGGTTCGGTCTGCACTTCCATGTGTGTTTGTCCCCGTGCTGAAAATGATAACGCTCCGGGAGGTTGAGCCTCGTCCGCACGCATAGCGACTCTTCTCTGCGGCGTGCGGTAGACTCATTCCGTAGTTTGCGGAGGCTTGCCTTGCGTTTGAATCGTTGCGCTCTTCCCCTTTTGGCTATGTCGTTGTTTGTTGCATCCACCCTCGCCCAGCAAGGCCGACTGCTGGTGGCCCAGAAGGGCGAGCAGAGCCTGGCCATCGTCGATCCGGCTGCCGGGAAGGTTTTGGGCGTGGTTGCTGAAGGCGGCGTCACCGGCCACGAAGTGATTGCCTCACCCGACGGACGCACGGCCTATGTGCCCATCTATGGCAACTCGGGGGTGGGCAAACCGGGCACCGATGGGCGGAAGATCGTGGCCATCGATATCGCTTCGCAGAAGATTGTGAACTCCTTCGAGTTCGACCATGGTGTGCGTCCCCATTGCCCCGTCTTCGGGCCGAAAGATGGACTGCTCTACGTGACGACGGAGCTGGACAAGACGATTACGCAGTTCGATCCCAAGACGCTGAAGGTGGTGGGGACCATCCCCACCGGCCAGCCGGAGAGCCATATGCTCGCGCTTTCAAGTGACGGGCGGCGAGGCTACACGGCGAATGTGGGTCCGGGCACGGTCTCCGTTCTCGACATCAAGGCGCGCAAGGTCTTGAAGGTAATTCCTATATCCGGAAACACGCAGCGGATTGCGATTTCGCCCGACGACCGCTGGGTTTTCACCGCGGACCAAACCAAGCCGCAATTGGCGGTGATCGATACCAAGACGGATGCGGTGAGCCGTTGGGTTCCGCTGGAAGGGATTGCGTACGGGACGGCGCCTACTCCGGATGGACGGTGGCTGCTGGTGACGTTGCCGGATCAGAACAAGATCGCGGTTGTGGACCTGAAGACGATGCAGGTGGTGCGTTCGGTGGCGACGGGCGTCAATCCGCAGGAGATAGTTGTGCAGCCCGGCGGCAAGACGGCATATGTCTCCTGCATGACGAGCAACCAGGTGGCGGAGATCGATTTGGGCGGGTGGAAGCTGGCGCGGCTGATCGCTACGGGGAAGAGCACAGACGGGCTGGCTTGGGCCGCGGGTGAATGAGTTTTTAAGCATCCGATCCAGACCATGAGTTGAACGTGGAGGCGGACATGGATTCTCATCACCTGGCTTCAAACGGCGGACATTCTCACGACCATGATTCGCGCGACAGGCACTCACACAGCGGGCATTTTCAGGCGCATTCTCATGACCACGCGCATCCGCATGTTCATGGGCCGAACGGCACCGTAACCACTTCGCGCCGCGATTTTCTGCATGCGCTTGTGGGCGGGGCCATGGCCGGGGCGTCGATTCTTGAAATGGGGTGGTATCGCGCTGCGTGGGCGCGCGCGACGGCGCCTGGGTCCAATTCGAATTTATTCGATCTGCAGAAAGTTGCGGATGGCGTTTACTTTGCGCATGCGCATCCGCAAGCCTTGATCAACTGCAACGCGGCGATCTTCGTGCGATCGAAAGATGTGGTGGTGGTCGACGCGCATTCCAAGCCTTCGGCGGCGGCCTCGCTGATTGCCCAGATCAAGCGCGAAGTGACGCCCAAGCCGGTGCGCTACGTGATCAACTCGCACTTTCATTGGGACCACACGCAGGGCAACCATGGCTATCGCGGCAACGGCGCAAACGTGGACTTCATTGCCACGGCGGCGACGAAGCAACTGATGTCGGAGCTGGCAATGGCGCGGCTGAAGGAATCGATTGACGGCGTTCCGCCACAGATCGACGCGCTGCGCGAACGGGCGACGCATTCCAACTCAGCCGCGGAGAAGGCCTTCTGCGCGGAGCAGATTGGGCAGATGCAGGCTTACCTGGCGGAGCTGAAGGACTACACGCTGGAGCTGCCCACGATCACGTTCGACAAGACATATTTGTTACGGGATCCGGCGCTCGAGCTGCATCTAGAATTTCATGGGCACGCGCACACGGCCGGCGACGTGTTTGTTTTTTGCCCGCAGCAGCGCGTGGTTGCGACGGGCGATGCGAGCCACTGCTTCCTGCCCTTCATCCGCGATGGATTCCCGCACGTTTGGCCGGGAACGATCGATTCCGTCTGCCGCGGCGACTTTAAATACAGTTTGCCCGGCCACGGACCCTTTCAACGCGATCGCACGGTGATGATCAGCCAGCGCAACTACATTGAGGAGCTGACCGGGAAAGTGGACGACGGAAAGAAGGCCGGGCTGACGGTGGCCGAGATGCAGAAGCGCTTTACGGTGGCATCGCTGAAGTCGTTGCAGTCGAACGGATACGAGGCGTTCCTGATCAAGACCAACGCCGAGAGCAATCCGCACTTCGGGGCGATGCCGCCGCTGCAGGATGCGGTGAATGTAAATATCGGCGAGATTTACGCTACTCTCGACAAGGTGTAATGGCGTGAGGCGCGACCGCTGAGTGATAAACGAAGCCGGGTGTACCATGACTCTGATGGCAAAGTATCGTGTCGTTTTGCGCAAATCCGACGAAGGATACAGCGTTTCCTGCCCTGGCCTGCCGGGCTGCTGGTCACAGGGCGCTACCGAAGAGGATGCCTTGGCCAACATTCGGATTGCCATTCGGGAATATGTCCAGGCCGCCGAGGAGCTGGCTCAAGACAAAGAAACGCGTATTGTCGAGGTAGCCGTTGCGTAGCGCTGGACCTCGCCGGATCGAAACGGAAAATTCGTGTCCAAGCTGCCGGGGATAAATCATCTGCGAGCTGTCGCCGCGCTCGAAAAGGCTGGCTTCCGCATTTTGCGTCAAGGTGCACACATTGTCATGACTGACGGAACGCGGATTCTTACGATTCCGCGCCACAATCCTGTCAACGCATTCACGATGGGTGGGATAGTTCGTGACGCTGGATTGACGGTAGACGAGTTTCGCAATCTCCTCTAGCGAACGACCCTCAGCCCACTTCCCGATCCCAGGTCTCCAGCACGCGCTTGAACATGCTCATGAATTTTCCGCCGTCGGCGCCGTCGATGAGGCGATGGTCGAATCCCAGGCAATAGCTCTGCATGGCGCGGATGGCGATGGCGTCGCTGCCCTCAGCGTCGGTGATGACGACCGGCTCTTTCTTGAGGCCGCCAATGGCCAGGATGGCCGATTCAGGCTGGTTGATGATGGGCGTGCCGAACTCGCCGCCAAAGACGCCTGAGTTAGTGAGAGTAAAAGTCGATCCAGTCGCCTCTTCGGGCTTGAGTTTCTTGGTGCGGGCGCGCTCGGCGAGGTCGGCCATGGAGCGGGCCAGAGCCGCAAAGCTCAGCGTATCGGCCTGCTTGACGACGGGCACGATCAGGCCCCATTCGAGAGCGACGGCGATGCCGAGGTGAATGTTCTGGTGGTAGTGAATCGACTTGGGCTGGTTGGGCAAGGAGAGAAGCGACGCGTTCACGATCGGATGGTGGCGCAACGCTTCGATGGCCGCGGCAGCAATGAATGGCATGAAGGTCAGCTTGACGCCGTTCTTCTGCTCGAAACGGCTGCGTTCCCGCTCTCGCAGGTGAACAATGCGGGTCATGTCTACCTTGTAGACGGTGTAGACATGCGGGCTGACGGCTACACTTTCCACCATGCGGTCGGCAATGATGGCACGCATGCGGCTGAGGGGAACTACCTGTCCAAGCAGAAGGGACGTGGCCTCGGTCTCTTTGGGCGTTGGCCGGGTGGACACGGCGGCGCTCAATGCGACGGTGCTTGCTGTCGCGCGCTCGGCCAGATGCTTGAGCACATCTTCCTTGGTGATTCTGCCGGCCGAGCCTGTCCCTGCAATGCGGCGCAGGTCAAGGCCGTTCTCACGAGCAATGCGGCGGACAAGGGGAGACGAGCGCTGCGGATGATCGCTACTCGACGCGGCTGATTCGACGAGTTCGGCGGCTGTTGCAGTGATTGCCTCCGTTGCTGGACGGGAAGCTCCTGCCGCTGCGGGCGTTGATTGGAAATGGGTCTCCGCTGAGCCAGCGGGAGCGACGGAAGGCACCGCGCTCGGTCCGCCGATGACTGCGACTACAGTATTGATTTGAACGGTTGCGCCAGTTTGAAACTTGATCTCGGTCAGTATACCGGCGACAGGCGATGGAATCTCGGCATCCACTTTGTCGGTGGAGATTTCAAAGAGCGGCTCATCTTTTTCAACGGAATCTCCCGCCTTTTTGAGCCACTTTGTAATGGTGCCTTCGAATATGGATTCGCCCATCTGCGGCATGACTACATCTATGCCGGCGGCGTGGGTACTGGTTACCCGATCCTTAACGGGAGCATGGCTGGGAGCCGGTTGCTGAATCGCTGGAGCCTGACTCGCTGGCACCCGGGTTGCTGGAGCCGCGGGTGGTGAGCCGGCGGCGGCTTCTGGAACCTGCACTGCTTCTGCCGCTTCGCCGCTTTCTGCAACGACTGCGACCACGGTGTTGATCTCGACTGTAGTTCCCTCTTTGAACTTGATCTCGCTCAGCACGCCAGCCACAGGAGAAGGAATCTCGGCATCCACTTTGTCGGTTGAGATTTCGAAGAGCGGTTCATCCTTCTGCACCCGATCGCCGGCCTGCTTCAGCCACTTGGTGATGGTGCCCTCAAAGATGGACTCGCCCATCTGCGGCATGATTACGTCGGTTGGCATGGATTCCTCTCTCCGACTCCGTGAGGCCGAAACGCAGTCCTGGCTTCCTGCCGGATTATAAATCGCGGCCCATGAACCGGTTGAGACGGGACTGATCGACGAATTCTCACGGGCTCAGGCGCGGACGGGTTGTTCGCGGGCTCCGCTGAGCCGCTCGACTTCAGCTGGAGTCCGCAGCGGCGTGTCTTCGGCGGGAAACTGGCGGCTGGCCGAGTTCGCCCGCAGTGCTTCGACGCTGTCCGCTGCCAGAATCTGCTGATCGAACACCAGGCCAAACTGTCGTGCGGCCTGATGGGCAACGGTCTCCAAGGGGGGAAGCACCTGGGGCTCGCGGATTTCTTCGGCAAGGCTGGTAACGCCGTGGTTGGCGATGCCGCAGGGAACGATCATCTGGAATTGGCGCAGGTCGGTGGTGACGTTGAAGGCGAAGCCGTGCGACGTAATTCCCTTGGCGACGTGAATACCGATAGCCGCGATCTTCCGCTCCGACTTCGCCGAGTGCTTTTCAGCCCCTAGTCCCTCAGTCGCAAGTCCCTGCCCCCCGGTCTCTGAACCCTGACCACTGACGACGTCCGTTGCGCCGCACCAGACGCCGGTGAGACCGGGTACGCGGCCGGCCTGCACGCCATAGGCGGCACAGACGCGGATGAGCACCTCCTCCATACCGCGCACGAAGTCGACCGGGCCCATCCGTCCACCATTGGGATTGTTGAGGGTGCGCAGGTCGAAAATGGGATAGCCGACCAGCTGTCCCGGCCCGTGGTAGGTGACGTCGCCGCCGCGGTTGATCTCGTGCAGACTGATTCCGCGAGCGGCGAGGAGTTCATTGCTCATCAAAACATTTGCCCGGTTGGCGTTGCGGCCCAGGGTGAGCACGTGGGGATGCTCCAGGAGAAGCAGCACGTTATGGAGGCGGCCTTCGGCCACGGATGTGGCAATCTCGGACTGAAGACGCAAGCCGTCTTCGTACGCCACACGACCGAGATAGAGGTACTGGATCATCCAGTCTTATTGTAGTCATGTAGTCGGCTATAGATGGCCAGCGCGCGGCCGGGAGTCACTCTTCAAGACGCGCGGCAAACAACCTGGCGAAGACGACGCGGTGTTGCCACGCGACGAGGAACCACAAGAGCGTGGCAACCGCGCCCGGGCCGACCCCAGCGGGCAGCATGAGGAGGTGAAAGGTCAGAATGTTGACCAGCACCGGGCCCAACAAGGTCAGCCCCAACCCAACGTACCGGTTGGCAAGCAAAAGAATTGAGGAGACGACCATCACCGCTCCAACCACAACGACGTAATGGGTGGACATGAGCAACTCTGAAAACTGACCGGCCGGACCAGGCGGCAACTGCCCCATGGGCATGAACGGGTGGAGGTTGTTGAGCCCGAAGACAAGGAATATCAGGCCCAGCAGATAGCGCGCGATGGCTGCAACAATCTTCATGCAGATCTCCAATGAGTCAAGTCAACCTCTTAAAGCGGAAACCGCTTGTGGCCCTGGCGAATTGTCGAAACAGTCTCTATCAAACAAATGGATGGACACAGACAAGCCGGCGATTCAATAGGTTCGAGAATGGTAGCATTCCGGGCTCGCGCGCAAGGACCCGAGAACGGGGAATTTGATAAAGTGGGCTAATCCGGGTTCGCGCAGATGGAGTGCCGCTGAACGTCATTGTCTAATTCGTCCTCTCACACATTGCCTCGCTCGCGAAGCGTGCTTGAGGTGTGTCTCTTGCTTCCCACAAAGAGAGGATGATTCCCGTGCAACTTCAAGATTTCGGTTGGACCATTTTTTTTGAAAGCCAGTTTTCGGCTTTGCCGAGCGGCATGCCTGATCGCATTCCCGGCCGCGTAGCTTCTGCCAATCACGGACGCTTCCTGGTTTGGACGGGGGACGGAGAGGTCGATGCCAGCGTGAGTGGCGCGCTGCGCAAGCCGGGTGCGCTTTGGCCGGCGGTGGGTGATTGGGTGGTGTTGCGCGGCGGCGAGGCCGTCATTGATCTCGTACTCAAGCGCAGGACGTGCGTCTCGCGCAAGCAGCCGGAGCGCGAGGTGCGCGAGCAGGTTCTGGCCGCGAACGTCGACGTGCTGTTCATTGTGAGCGGACTCGATCACGACTACAACCCAAGGCGCATCGAGCGCTTCCTGGCGATGGCGCAGGAGAGCGGCGCGCGGCCGGTGGTGCTGCTCAACAAGGCTGACCTGGCGCCGCAGTTGGGCCTGGAGCTCGACGAGATCGTGGGGCGAGTTCAGCAGCTGAGTCCAAGCATCACGGTATTGCCCGTCAGCGCACTTCGAGACGGAGATCTGGACGCGCTTCCGGCTCAACTGGCGCAGGGTGAAACGGCGGCCCTGATTGGGTCGTCGGGCGTGGGGAAGTCCACGATCCTCAACCGGCTGCTGGGCGATGAGCGACAACGGACGACTGCGGTACGCGCCGCGGACAGCCGCGGGCGTCACACGACCACCACGCGCCAGCTTTTCCGCATGCCCGGCGGATGGCTGCTGATGGACTTGCCGGGGTTGCGTGAGGTGCAGCTGTGGAGCAATGCTGAGCAGCCGGCCCAGAATCTGGAAGCTAGCTTTGACGATATACAGGTGTTGGCTGAGAGCTGCCGCTTTCGCGATTGCACGCACACTGCGGAGCCGGGTTGCGCGGTGACTTCAGCCGATCTCGATCCGGCGCGGCTAGCCAACTTCCAGAAAATGCAAAAGGAGCTGGCGCATTTGGAGCGGAAGACCAATCCGCGATTGGCCAAAGAGGCCCGCGCCAAGTGGAGCGCGATTGAGAAATCGGTGCGGAATCATCCGAAACGGGAGCCGTAGGTGCGGGGCGAGTCGGACGACTCATCTTGTCAAGCTCATCGTTGGAAAAGCAGGTCCTTCGACTCCCTTCGCTTCGCTGCGATCGCTCTGGATGACAGGGTTGTTGTGCGGAGCCGAAGACAATGGTTCGCACCGGTCAGCGGCTCAGCTTCAGTACCCAGGCAGGCTGGCGCAGTAACGCGTCGGGAAGGTCGGGAAGATCGATGACGGCGCCGGTTGCGCCGGCCTTGTATTTGATTTGCGCTGGAGAACCGAGCAGGGCGACGGATTTTACTTCGGCGACATCTTTCACGGTGAACGTGCGGCCGGGCCAGCGAGGCAGGATTACGTAGACGTCATTCCCCTTGCTGGTGAAAAATGCTTCGATGGACGCTTTGCCCGGTTCTGGCGCGTCGGCAAGCTTGGAGACGTCGTAGGCGGTTTCGAATTCGCTGTTGTACTGCACATTGGGCTGCTGGCCGGCGCTCCATTGGCGCGAGACCTTCCAAGGACGCGTCCCATAGATGGCATCGCCATTCACCTTGAGCCATGCGCCGATCTGGTGCAGGCGGTCTTGCATGATGACGGGGATGGTGCCGTCGGCGGCAGGGCCGATGTCGAGGAGCAGATTGCCGCCGCGGCTCACGATGTCAGTGAGCATGATGACCAGCTCGCGGCCGGTGTGGTAGTCCTGCAACTGCTCGGCGCGATTATAGCCGTAGCTGTAGCCCATGCCGCGGCTCTCTTCCCAGACGTGGTCCATGCCGCTCATGCCGGGGGTGTACTCGGTGGTCCAGTAGCCGCCGTGCTTGTGGCGGGTGTCGCTTCCCCAGCGGTCGTTGATGACGATTTCATCCTTGACGGGGGACTCGTTGAAGAGCCAGGCGATGAACTCGGTGCTGTGCCAGTCTTTGGCCGGCAGCTCCCACTCGCCGTCTGTGAAGAGGATGGACGGCTTGTAGCGCGTAACGAGATCCTTGAACTGCGGAAACATGTGGTCGCGCACGTAACGCGGCTTGTCGGTGAGCCAGAGCGGGTTGTACCACTCGTAAAGCGAGTAGTAGTAGCCCATGCGCAGGCCCTTGCGGCGGACGGCTTCGCTCAGGTCGCCGAGCACATCGCGATGGGGGCCTTCTTCGACGGCATTCCAGGGCCGGCCCCAGGTTGCGGAGGCTTCCTTGCTGGGCCACAGCGCGAAGCCTTCGTGATGCTTGGAAGTGAGGACCACATACTTTGCGCCGGAGTCGGCAAAGGTGGCGGCCCACTGGTCGGGATCGAAGAGCTGGGCGCGGAACTGCGGGGCGAAGTTCTTGTATTCGTAGTCGGCGCCATACATCTTCTGGTGGTAGGCCCAGGTGCCGGTCTCAATGGGGTTGGCTTTGGGATTGTCGCGGCCTTCGGTCATCTGGTGCCAGTACCATTCGGCGTAGGCGAGTTTGCCGGGAATTACGGGTGCGTAGGCCGGCACGGAATAGACACCCCAGTGGATGAAGATGCCGAACTTGGCGTCGGTGAACCAAGCCGGCGTGGGGCGTTTGTCGATCGAATCCCAGGTGGGCTGGTAGGATTGGGCGCCGGCCGCATTCATCGCAATGAACGCCCCGAACGCCAACAAAACAAAGGTGGGAAGCAGCCGCTTCATTTTGGAGATCTCCATCGAAGGAACATCATCGCACATGGAATCAACCCCTGCTCAGCCCCTACCCCATCTGGGATAGCGGCATTTTTCCCCCGTGCAACGGGCTGAGGCCGAGGAATCACCCGGCACGCGATTACCTTCAGGCTCTGAAAACCCCTCTAAAACCTCCCGCGGATTGGGAAAAACTCCGAATTTCGTATACAAGGGCCGTGCATTCAGCCTATATTTTCTGAACGGTCTTCTCATATTCGAAGGCGAAATGAATCCCCTGATTCTCGCCCTTAAATTCCCTGTTCCGAAAAAACCGAAAGGTGCTCACATGAGATTCGTTCAATTGGCATCGAGCGCAATGCTCGCTTCGCTGGCAGCCGTAAGCTTTTCCGTTTCCAACCCTGCCCAGGCCGCGGAAATCGCCAAGATTCTGGGACCCGCAGACCAGAGCGCCATCGCCCATTTCAATGTTTACCTGCCCTTGACGCATCAGGACGCGCTGGACAAACTGGTCGCCGATCAGACCGATCCCGCCTCCGCAAGCTACCACCATTGGCTCACGCCGGCCCAGTTCAAAGAGCAGTTCGGCCCCAACCCGGTCGATGTCGTCCATGTGAAGGCTGCTTTGCAGTCAGCCGGCTTTACGGTGCTGAAGGAAGAGACGCAGAGTCTTGAAGTAGAAGGACCTGTGTCGGCGGTGGAACGCGCTTTCTCGACCCGTCTGAACCAGGTGCAGCTTCCCGGAGGTCACGTCAAATTGGAGGCCGAGGGGGACCGTCTTACGCTGCCCGACGTGCTTGTCTCCGCAGGCGCCGTAGTCCCCGAGTTCACCAATCACTTGATGGCTCACGTCCATTCTGAACGGGCCGCGCGCGACCTAGTCAGTAGCGATCCACTTTTCCGGCTGAGCAGCTCCGACAGCTTGTTCTATCCCAACGATCTCAACGAGGCATATCAACTGCCCTCGTTCCGGACCGAGGCTGTCCCGGCCCATGGCAAGACGAAAGTGCAGATCGCCGGCGTGGGCGCGCATATCGGCATCGTGATGTCCTCGGTGATTGACCCTTCCGATCTGGCTGACACTTTCAACTCGACACTCGATCTGAGTGGCGGCGAGAAGGAAATACAGGCCTACTCGGCAAACTCCAACCTTCCCGTTCCGAAGGTCACGATCCGCAAGGTGGATGGGGGAAGCGGGTCGTTCAGTGCTTCAGACGACGCGGCGCTGGAAGCCTCACTGGATACGCAGATGTCGCTGGGCACCGCCCCTGGCGCCAAAGAGACGCTCTATAACATCCCGGACCTGAGCGACGACCACGTCGCCGATGGCTATAAGGCGGTGGTCGAGGACAATTCGGTCGATGTGGTGAGCTCCTCGTTTGGGCAGTGCGAGCTTTACTTCACGGCGGCTTACGGAAACAACCTGGATTATCCCCTCAAGGTCGTTCACTCCCTGTTTGTGCAAGGCAACGCACAGGGCATTACCTTCCTGGCCAGCTCCGGCGACAACGGCGCCGTGCCCTGCGTGTCAGCTGCTTTCTACAACAACGGCACGCCCGGGACTTCGTTCGTGCCCGGCGTCGAGTGGCCTGCGGCCGATCCAAATGTAACGGGCGTGGGCGGCACAAACCTTCAGACCACGGCGACGCCGGGCGTGAACGACGCGGACTACAAGTCGGAAAACGCCAACTTCGATCCGCTCGAACCGGCGGAGTTCCAGGTCCGTTCTAAGCCTGTAAGCGTCAAAAACAATACCTGGGGATCGGGCGGCGGATACAGCAAGATATTCGCCAAACCCTCGTACCAGAAGCTGGTGAGTACCGGAAGCTCGAGCGAACGCTCGGTGCCCGATGTGGCGCTGATGATGGGCGGGTGCCCCAACGGCGCAACCAATAACTGCGGTGAGCTGCCGCGCAGCGCAGCCATCATATGGATCGGTGGGGAAGCTTTCACGCTCATCGGCACCAGTTCTTCATCGCCGGAGATGGCCGCCGTGCTGGCGCTGGCCGTCGAACTGAACGGCGGCCGGCTGGGCAACGTCAATCCAATGATCTACCAATTGTCGGCAAAGCAGTCAGCGGCAGGGAAAAATCCTCCTCCGGATTCTCTCATCTTCCATCGGGAGATTTCCGGAAACAACAATCTCTACAAGGTGTCGCCGGGCCAGGCATACAGCACCGTACTTGGCAACAGCACCTTGTATGTGCAGAACTTCCTCGGCCTGTCGTCTGCGGCCGCCGCCGGCGCGCCGGACACGTCAAGCAACCCGTAAAGCAAGACAGGCTTCAGCCTACTCAGACTGATGCTCAATCAGGCTCCTCCAAGCGGTTTCAATGGCTTGGAGGAGCCTGGAGTGTTTGTGGAGTCTGATAAACCGACAACTACGCTAAACTAAACACTGGCAGGAGGACCGGGCGGTCGCTGCCGGCTTCGTCTCGCAAGGGATGTTCGCCGGGGGAGGAAAGTCCGAACTCCGCAGGGCAGTGTGCCGGATAACGTCCGGGATGTGGGCTTCAAGGCCCGCAGACGGCCAGTGCCACAGAAAAGATACCGCCTCGGCTACCCCTCCGCTTTCGGGCAGAGGGCATCCGGAGACTCCTTTCAGGTTCGCCTGGACGGACAAGTCCTCCCGCCGGGGTAAGGGTGAAATGGTGCGGTAAGAGCGCACCGCCCGTCCTGTAAAGGCCGGGGCAGGGTAAACCCCACACGGAGCAAGACCAAATAGGGAGGGATGCATGAGCCCGGAGCATGGTTCGTGCACGGTGCCGGCCCGGCGCCGTAAGGCTGCTCCAGCGCTGGGTAATACCTGCGCAAAGGCCGAAACCTCCGGGTAGGTCGCTGATGAGTGTCCGCGGCAACGCGGCGCCTAGAGGAATGACCGCACACGACAGAATTCGGCTTACAGGTCCTTTTGCCGAATGTTTGAGGAGCACCCACGACAGCCCCGGCCGGGGAGATCACCGGCCGGGGTTGACCAATTTGGCGAGTTGGCGAGTTAGCGAGTCGGCAAGTCAGCGAGTCAGCCAGCTCCTTGCCCTTTGATCGCCATTAGAATCAAACCATGCTCCGCGTAAAGCTAGTCGATCCAACCGCCCGCGCCCCGGTTGTCGCTCACCCCGGCGAGGACCTGGGCTACGATCTGTTTGCCCTCGAAGCGGTATCTCTTGCGCCACGAACTACGGTCAGGGTCAGAACCGGGATTGCTGTCGAAGCTCGTCATCCCGAAACGGGCGTGCCCCTCGGGCTTCTGGTGCGCGACCGGTCGTCGATGGCTGCCAGAGGAATCGCGACCACGGCGGGTGTGATCGATGCGGGCTATCGCGGCGAAATACTCATCCTCATGACCAACCTGGGCGATCTGCCGGTCGAACTCAAGGCGGGGGAAAAGATCGCGCAGATGATTCCCGTGCCGGTGCTGACGGGCAGGGTGGAAACGGTGGGTTCTCTCGAAGAGTCTGCACGGTCCGAAAAGGGGTTTGGAAGCTCGGGAAACTAGCTCGAATCTCCCAGGACCACATTGGGATCGCTGGGTCAAATGGACCGACGAAAGCATCCAGGAACCACTTGAGGGCGAGTTGCGTATGGAAATTCAGGGAAATAACAGCCCTTCCAGTTCTCGAAGTGAATCTGCGCGCGGCTTGAAGGGCGGTTGTTCCGTCAATAAATCACCGGAGCACTGTCTCAATCTCATGTGACCTTCCGCGCCGGTCGGGGAGGCCTGTCGGCCTGCATCCCTGGCAAGAGCTCCTCTTTGCCAGGGACCCCGACTTTGTTGGCTGGACTTGCTCAATAGCGTCGGGATGATGGTGCACAGGCTTGCACCGACGGCGCGGGAAGTAGAAGCCTGAGGCGCTCGAAGCGCCGGTTGCGTACACTGGAGCCACGGGCTCTGGGAATGATGACGTGCGGGAACCGGAACAGAGCCGGGAAATCCTGAGCCGGGACGGTCCGGTTCAACTGAGAGCAAGACCATGCAATTCGCTGAGGCCTTCAAACTCGCGCTGCAGTCCTTATGGGCCAACAAGCTGCGCTCCATTCTCACGCTGATCGGCGTGGTGATGGGCGTGGCCTCGGTCATCATGGTTATTACGCTGGTGAACGGCGCCAACCGGTATGTCTCGACCAAGCTCTCCGGTTACGGGGCTGACGTGTTTACGGTGAGCCGGATGTCGGCGGTGATCTTCTCGGCCGACGATTACTTCCGCTACCAGAAACGCAAGATCGTACGCATCGAAGACTACCAGGCGGTGCGCGACGATTGCATCATGTGCAGCGAGGCCGGCGCACAGCTTGATAAGTCGACTAACGTGGTTTACAACGGGCACTCGAGCAACAATACCGATGTGCGCGGCTACACCTGGACCATGCTGGGCCTGAACAATATCGACATTGCCCTTGGCCGCGGCTTCACGCCCACCGACGAGGACAAGGGCACGCATGACGCCATCGTTGGCTACGACATCATTGACAACCTGATGCCCGATGGCGACCCGCTGGGCAAGGAGATTCGCGTCGACGGCATTCCTTACACCATCGTCGGGGTCGGCGAACGGCAGGGTAAAACGCTGGGCCAGTCGCAAGACAACTGGGTCGCCATACCCATAAGCACCTACCAGCAGACCTACGGTTATAACGACTCGCTGACTGTCTACGCCCGCGCCAGCGGCAATGCCGAGGCCATGGAGCGGGCCGAGGACGAAGTGCGGGTGATCATGCGCTCGCGGCGCCACGACGCGGTGGGCTCGCCAGACGACTTTGAGATCTCTACCAACGACACCTTCCTCGACATTTGGAAGCAGATCAGCTCGCTGTTCACGTGGGTGGTGCTGGGGATTGCTTCGATCTCCCTGGTTGTCGGCGGGATTGTCATCATGAACATCATGCTGGTCTCGGTAACGGAGCGGACGCGCGAGATCGGGGTGCGCAAGGCTCTTGGGGCTCGGCAGAGAGATGTCTTGCTGCAGTTTTTGATTGAGAGCGCGACCATGGCGACCACCGGCGGCGCCATTGGCGTAATGTGCGGGGTGATTGTGGCCAAGCTGATCACGCTGATTATCGGGTTCCCCACCAGCGTGCAATTATGGAGTGTTTTTCTCGGCCTGTTTGTAGCCGGAGCGACGGGCATCTTCTTTGGTGTGTACCCAGCCAGCAAGGCCGCCAAGCTGGATCCGGTGGTGGCGTTGCGGGCGGAGATGTGAGTGGAGCAGCTTCTAGCTATTAGCCTCTAGCTTCCCGCTTGGGCTGCAGACACGAAAAGCAATTTGTCTGGGATGGCAAAAATGCAACGTCTATTGAGAGAGGTTTTTAGCTAAGAGCTAGAAGCTAACAGCCAGGAGCTGCTTTATGGCGCAAGGACAAACACGCGAATCGGTGAAGATGGCGCTGGATACACTGCGCGCCAACAAGTTGCGCTCGGGACTTACGATCCTGGGGATCGTGATCGGCGTGACGACCGTGATCACGATTTCATCGGTAATCAACGGGCTCAACAACCGGGTCTCCGACTTTGTGAGTTCGCTCGGCTCGAACGTGTTCTGGGTCTTCCACCTGCCGGTGATCGGGGTACGGCCCACTATGGAGCAGCTGGCGCGCAAGAAGCTGACGATTGACGACGTGATCGCTTTGCGGAGCCTGCCCCACGTGATTGCAGCCGATGGGGCATATCAGCATGTGAAGGCGCAGTTCCGCGTGGGCGACGTGGCGGTCAAATACAACGGCAAGAAAGTTGCCGGAACGATTCTGCAGGGCTCGACGCCGCAGATGGCCGAGGTCACCGACCTGACATTCCAGGAGGGGCGTTTATTCACCGACCAGGAGGATGCACGCGGAGCGCACGTTGTGGTGCTGGGTCACGACACTGCCGAAGAACTGTTCGGCAACGAATCGGCAATCGGCAAAGAGGTCAGCGTCGAAAGCGGCATGTACGTCGTGATCGGCGTGCTCGACAAGCGCAAGCAGCCGTTTGGCGGCGGCAAGAATCCCAATGACAACGCCGCATTCTTCCCCATGGGCACGTTTCACAATCTGCACCCGGAGGATAAAGACCTCTGGGTAGCCGTGAAGTATGACGACCCCAAGAACAAGGGACTGGTCGAAGAAGAGATTCGCGAGCTGCTTCGCATTCGGCGCAAGGTTAAAGTGCAGGCCGATGATGACTTCGAGATCTTCGGTCCCGACTCTCTGACGAAGCTGTGGGGCCAGCTCACTGGCGGCCTGGTAGCCTTCATGATTGCCGTTTCCTCTGTAGGCCTGATGGTGGGCGGGGTGGGAGTGATGAACATCATGCTGGTCTCCGTCACCGAGCGCACGCGCGAGATCGGCGTCCGCAAGGCTATTGGAGCCACCAAGCGTACAATTCTCACGCAGTTCACCACCGAAGCGGTGACCTTGTGCGCGGTGGGCGGCGTGATCGGCGTGGCGGTGGGCGCGGTGATTACGTGGGTCGTTTACTTTTTGCCCATTGGCCTGCCGGCGACGCTGTCTACCCTTTGGGTATGCATCGGGTTTGGCGTCTCCTGCGCGATCGGGCTGCTGTTCGGCATCTATCCGGCGTGGAAGGCATCGACCCTGGATCCAATCGAGGCGCTTCGGTACGAGTGAAGAAGGAGATTAGGGGTTAGTGATTAGCGATTAGTCGAAGTCACGGCATTCGGCTGGCAGCTAACACCGAATCACTAATCATTAACGACTGAAAGCTAGGTATCTATGCAATTTGCCGAGGCCCTGAAACTCGCTCTGCAATCGCTTTGGGCCAACAAGCTCCGCAGCATCCTCACGCTCCTTGGCGTGGTGATTGGAGTCGCTTCGGTCATCACCGTCGTGACGCTCACCAACGGCGCCAAGAGCTTTGTCACGACCAAGATCAATACCTACGGCGCCAGCGTGGTGACGATCAGCAAGATGCCGGAGACGTTTATTACGCTGGAAGAATATCTCGAATTCCAGAAGCGCAGAAACATAAGCTACGACGACTACCGGGCGGTGCTCTCCAATTGCAAGTCATGCGTGAGTGTCGGGGCGCAGCGCAATGTTACGGGGAAGGTGGTTTATCAGACCAAGTCCACAACCGACACCAGCATCCGCGGAGTGACGTGGACCATGCCGGCAATCTCCAATCTCAACATTGAACAAGGGCGCTCATTCACGGAAGTGGAAGACGACCATTCTGCGCACGTGGCCATTATCGGCACCGATGTGGTGGAAAACGTGCTCGGCGGGGGCGACCCGCTGGGCAAGGAGATTCGCGTCGACGGCACACCGTACACGGTGATCGGCGTGGTAGAACACCAGGGCAAGATGCTGGGCATGAGCCTGGATAACTGGGTGGCGGTTCCTCTTACCACCTTCCTGCACTCGTATGGCGCAAATGACAGCCTGACTATCTATGCCAACGCCGGCGGCGGCGGCGATGTGATGGACGCGGTGATCGATGAATTGCGCGTGATCATGCGCACGCGCCGCCACCTTGCTCCCGGAGCTTCCGATACGTTTTCTATCGACACCAGCGCCACCTTCGGCAACTTGCTGAGCAAGATGCTGGACAACTTTGGCGCCGTCGTCGTAGCTATCGCGGGCATTTCACTTGTGATTGGCGGCATTGTCATCATGAACATCATGCTGGTTTCAGTGACCGAACGGACGCGCGAAATCGGCGTGCGCAAGGCGCTGGGGGCGCGGCGGAAGGACATTCTGCTGCAGTTTCTGATCGAATCGGCAACTATGTCGCTGGTGGGCGGAGTGATCGGCGTGGTTTCCGGCATCACGATTGCGAAGATCATTACGCTGGCCATCTCGTTCCCGTCGGCGGTCGAGATCTGGTCTATCCTGGTGAGCCTGTTTGTGGCCACGGGGGTGGGGCTGTTCTTTGGCGTTTACCCGGCTTATCGCGCTTCGGAGTTGGATCCGATTGCCGCATTGCGAGCGGAGCTATGAGACTTAGCGACTCAAAAGAATCGGTGCGCATGGCGCTTGAAACATTGCGCAAGAACAAGCTGCGCTCGGGCTTGACGGTGCTTGGCATCTCGATTGGCATCTCGACCGTGATCCTGATCTCCTCGGCCATCAACGGGCTCAACACGAATATCGATTCGTTTGTGAAATCTCTGGGCACCAATGATCTCTGGGCCTTCCGCTTCGAGCCTTTCGGCCAGCGGCCAACCACTGAGGAGCTCAACCGCAAGCAGCTCACCTATGAGGACGGCATCGCCATGCGGAGCCTTCCCCACGTGGTTGCCGTCGATCCGAGCCTGACTTACCAGAACTTCGAGACCGGATTGGGCGCCGTCTCGGTCAAGGCGGGCACGCACAAGATTCAAAACACAATCCTGAACGGCAACACTCTGCAAGTGAAGGAGACAGCGGACTTCGAGCTGACTGCTGGCCGCATGTGGAACGAATCGGAAGAAGAGCGCAGCGCCAAGGTTGTTTTACTCGGCAGTGACGCAGCCGCGGATTTATTCCCCTACACGTCTCCAATCGGCAAGGATGTCGAAAGCAATGGCAGTCTCTTCACTGTGATTGGTGTGATCGGCCCGCAGCCACAGCCTTTCGGCAGCGGCCGTAACACCCAGGACAACGCCTTATATTTTCCGATTACGACATTCCACCAACTCCATCCCGAGATCAAGGATTTCTGGATCACGGTCAAATACGACGATCCATCGAACAAGGCGCTGGTCACCGAGGAGATGCGGGAACTGCTGCGCATTCGTCGTGGCGTGCGCACCCAGCAGGACGACAACTTCGCCATCTTCAGTCCTGATTCGCTGACGCGGCTTTGGAACCAGTTGACCGGCGGGCTGTTTCTGTTCATGGTCGCTGTCTCCTCTGTCGGACTGATGGTGGGTGGGGTGGGCGTGATGAATATCATGCTGGTGTCGGTGACGGAGCGGACGCGCGAGATCGGCATCCGCAAGGCAATTGGCGCAACCAGAAAAAACATCCTCCTGCAATTCACGCTCGAAGCCATCACCCTTTGCATGGTGGGCGGACTGATCGGGATTCTGGCCGGAGCTCTGTTCACGCTGATTCTGCATTTCGCCGTGTCGTTTCTGCATGCCGCGCTTTCCTTTTCCTGGGTGATGATTGCGTTCGCGGTTTCCTGCGCGATTGGGCTGATCTTCGGAATCTATCCGGCGTGGAAGGCGGCCTCGCTGGACCCGATCGAGGCGCTGCGGTACGAGTAGGAGCGCCTCCAGCTTTTCAGCTCCTAGCTTCCAGCTGCTAGCTCCCACCTTGGGCCGGACAGAAGCGCGGCGGGTTGAATGCTGGACCCGCTACACTTACCCACAGAATGCCGCACGCTTTCGCCCAATCAGTGGAGATTTTCACTACGGTTATGACTCTTGCCGGGATGGGCTACTTTGTGGCCGCTCTGGTCGCCGCGCAGGTGTTTCTCGTTTCCCGGCGAGCGGGGCCGGCTGGGTATGCGCCCGGAGTGAGCATCCTCAAATCGCTCAAAGGCCTTGACCCCGGCATGATGGATGCCTTTCGCAGCCATTGCCGCCAAGTGTATGCGGGCCGGTACGAGCTTCTGTTCGGAGTTTCATCGCTTGACGATGCGGCTGCGGCGGCCGTGGAACAGCTCAAGCAGGAGTTTCCCGAGCATTCGATCAGGCTGATTCAATGTCCGTTGCAGCTGGGCAGCAATGGCAAGGTGAGCACGCTTATCCAGCTGGTGAGTCATGCTCGTCATCCTTACCTGCTCATCAACGACTCGGATATCACGGTGTCGCCGCGATACCTGGAACGGGTGATGGCCGGTTTCGCGCCGACGCGGATCGCAACGGCAAGCCAAGCTGGCAAAACACCCGCGGAAGTTGGACTAGTCACCGCACTTTACCGCGGCCGCGCCCATGCGACGCTGGCCTCTCGCCTGGAAGCTTTGGGAATCGCCACGGACTTCCAGGCCGGCGTTCTGCTCTCGCGCATGATCGAAGGCGGGCTGCACTACGGCCTGGGATCGACTTTGGCGGTGAGCCGCGCGGCGCTCGAAAAGATTGGCGGTCTTGAAGTCCTGGTCGATCACTTGGCCGACGATTACGAACTCGGCGCGCGTGTGGATCGGGCTGGGTATAGGGTGGTTCTGAGCGCCGAGGTCGTCGAGACCGCCATTCCTGCCTACAACTGGCGCGGGTTCGTCGATCATCAATTGCGGTGGGCGCGGACGGTTCGCGATGCGCGGCCGTGGGGCTATGCGGGGCTGATCTTTACCCATGGATTGGCCTGGGCTTTGCTGAACCTGGTGGCGAGCGGGCTGAGCCCGGTGAGTGTCTGGCTGCTGGGGCTGAGCTTCTTTCTGCGCCTGGCCGTGGCTATGACGGTTGGCGCACTGGTGCTTCGCGACCACCAGGTTCTGCCTAATCTTTGGCTGTTGCCGCTGCGGGATGCGATTGCGATGGGCATCTGGGCGGTTGGGTTTGCCGGCGACACGATCGTGTGGCGCGGGCAGCGGTTTCAGCTCAAGAAGGGAAAACTGATTCCTATCGAGTAGCCACGAATATCCGACGCTGCCCTCTAGGTCATGGTGTCGAGAAAGCACGCGGCGATGGAGTCCTTTCCGCGCCTCGAACGTCGAAAACTTACCCAGGATCTTAACCGGTCTGCTAGATTTCGTGCATGCGGCTTGAGCCGCTGAAGGAGAGATTCATGTTTGTTGTCAATCGTTCCGCAGTGCAGATTTTTGCTTGTTGTCTGCTCGCCGCAGCATCCACCTTTGCGATTTCGCAGGCTGCCGCGCCTGCCAAGCCTGCCATCGGGACCCCGATTCCACCGGCCGAGGTGTTTGGAAAGTGGCTCACGGCGCAGGAGACGAACTTTGTCGGCGCTGCCGAGGCCATGCCGGAGGACAAATACGACTTTGCGCCGCCCGTTTCGTTGGGCGAGTTCAAGGGGGTGCGGACCTTCGGCGAGGAAGTCAAGCATGTTGTCCAGGCCAACCAGTTCTTCTTCCACGATCCCACCAAGCCAGTGGTCGACACCCGCGCCGAAATCGCAAAACTTAAGACCAAGGCGGAGATCGTGAGCGCATTGAAGGAATCTTTCGCGCTGGCGCACACCTATGTGGACTCGATCACTGCTGAAAATGCATTTCTGATGACGGCGAATGGAACGCGCGCCGGCGTCGCGGCGCAAGGCATCGGCCACCTGGAAGACCATTATGGCCAGATGGTGGTTTATCTGCGCATGAACGGGATTATTCCTCCCGCGAGCAGACCCAAGTAAGGAATGCGCTTCTTCCTAAGGCTGGCGATCTCGGCCAGGGGCAGGCGAACAAAGGGTAGTGGTTCACTGTGAACGCCTGTTCCCTCGGGGGCTAAAGCCCGGGCCTATTTTTCGGGACTTCATGTACGGGCTGAAGCCCGTGCCCTTCAGAGTTGAGGCCCATACCTTTCAGAGCTTCAGCCCCTTCCCTTCAGGGCTGAGGCTCGTGGCCTGCAAAATGAGCCAACGGGCGAGGAGGGACTGGATAGCATTCTCAGCGCCAGGAATGCTATCGTCAGTCCCAAATGCCCTTTGCGACGACAACCGAAGCCGGAGTGCCGATTCAAGGGCCTACGGCAACGCTGCTCTACGACGACTGGTACCCGGCGCTGCGGACGGATATGCTGCGGCCCAAGCAACTCAAGAAGGCCATGCTGCTGGACATTCCGCTGGTTTTGGGGCGGCGCAGCGACGGCCGCGTATTCGCCATGCGCGACAGCTGCCCGCATCGCGGCATTCCCTTGAGCTATGGGTGGTTCGATGGCCACCAGGTTACGTGCAGATACCATGGCTGGGAGTTCGAGCCGTGCAGCGGACAATGCGCTCTGATTCCCTCGCTTTCGAGCCACGACCATCTGGATGCGACGCGGATTTTTGCGACCGCCTTTCCCTGTGAAGAGCGCGACGGCCACGCCTGGGTTTATATCCCTCGTGTCGGATCGGGTCGAAGGAACGAAAGCGTAGATCGGCGGCCGGTGCCGGAGCTGGTCAAGCTTGGCCCGCGCTATTGCACTGCCCACCTTTCCGCCGACCTGCCCTGCAACGTGGACCATGGAATCATCGGGTTGATGGACCCGGCGCATGGACCGTTCGTTCACCAAGCGTGGTGGTGGCGCAGCCGGGGGTCGATCCGCGAGAAGACAAAGAGCTTCGAGCCCATCCCGGAAGGCTTTCGCATGAGCGCGCATGCACCCAGCGGCAACTCGGCGCCTTACAAGCTGCTCGGCGTCTATGGGCAACCGATTGAAACGACGATTGACTTTACGCTGCCCAACCGGCGGACGGAGATCATTCGCGCCGGGGAGAAGTGGTTCTCTTCGCTGACCACGGTCACGCCGGTTACAGCTTCCACTTGCCGCATCGATGTGATCGCGGCGTGGAATGTCTTCTACCATGTGCCGTTTGTCACTCCGATTGCGAAATTCTTCGGAGCGAAGTTTGTGCGCCAGGATCAGGTCACGATGATTCAGCAGGCGGAGGGGCTCAGGCACAATCCCAGCCTGATGTTGATCGACGATGCCGACAAGCCAGCCAAGTGGTATTTTGCGCTGAAGCAGGCACGATTGGACTCCGCGCACGCGAAGGGCCTGCCCAAGCATCCGATGGACGGGCGCGTGGAGCTCCACTGGCGCAGCTGATTCCTTAGCTAGACCGTTTGAACGACCGGAACCCGCTTCACGGTCAGCACGGTGATGTCATCTTCCTGGCCGAAGGCCTGCGCGGCGGCAGCGATGTCGTGCGCGGACTGCCCGCTCATGGCCCGCACGCGTTCGAAGCCAAGAAGCTGATGCTGCGGGTTCATAGCTTCCACCACACCGTCGGAAAGCAGGGTGAGCACGTCACCCGGCTCGAGTTGAAAGTGTGTCTCTGAGTACTCGATGCCGGCGGCGAGTCCGAGGGGCAGGCCGGGGTCGACTGGAATCTCTTCGCCGCGACGATAGGGCGAGAGGTGTCCGGCGTTGGCCACGGTGACGGCGCCCTGGGGGCCGATGCGGGTGCAGAGACAGGTGATGAAGCCGCTGTCCTGCGTTCCGCAAATCTGATGGTTGAGGCGCGCGAGCAACTCGCCGGGGGAGAGATTTTCCGCGGCCAGCGTGCGCAGCGCGCCAATGGCCAGGGCTCCGGTCATGGCCGCCTTGAGGCCCTTGCCGCTGACGTCGCCAATGACAACAAGCGTCGAGCCATCCGATTGGCTCAGCACCTGATAGAAATCCCCGCCGACTCCCTGCACCGGCAAATACGCTGCCTCCAGATGAAAGCCTGGAAGTTCAGGGAGCGACTCGGGCACCAGGCGCTGCTGGATTTCGCGGGCGGCGCTGAGTTCTGCCGCGGAGCGCGCCTGTTCGCGGCTGACTCGCGTGAAGCGAAAGAACATGACGACAGCGATGGCGACCAGAAAGAGAAGGCAGCCAAGATCGTCTGCCTGCACCTGAACGGCGCCCAGCTGGAATGGGTTGTCGAGGAAATCCAGGCGATGCCAGCCGAGAAAGATGGAGATGGAACCGAGATCTCCCAGCGTGACCGTGGCGGCAGGCAACAGGCTGGGGAAGATCAGCCATCCAGCTTCGCGATTTCCACGCCGATACCAGAGGAAGAGCAAGACGGGCAGCAGAAGCGCCACCGGGACGATCATTGAGGCCTGGATCAGGAGGTAGACAGTGCTTGGCAACACGCCCTTCCAACTGAGCAGGACGAGCGCGAGCGGCGCCAGCAATGCCGCTTCATAGATGCGCCAGGCACGACCGACGCGGCGTCCGCCGAAGCTGTAGGTGAATTCGATCTGGGCGATGGTGAAGGCGTAAATGAGCGGGTCGCCGATAAGAAAATTGGCCGACAACGGCAAGACGCCGACCTGCTGGCAACCCCACAGCAGGTCCGACGCTCCTGAGAGAAAAAGATAGAGGCCCAGCCACAGATATTCGGACTCCTTGGGCTGGCTGCGGTGCAGCGCAAAAGCAGCGAGGCCCCCGAGCATGAGCAGCAGGTTGATGGCAATAACCGGCAAGCCGGTATAGAGACGGTCGCTTTGCAGTGCCTGGCGTTCGTTCTCGATGGCGTCGGGCGTGCCGAGAGATACGGTCAGAAACTGGGGCAGACGCCAGTTGGCGTAGGCGGGAGGAACGTAGGTGCGCAAAGCGATCAGCACATCGGCGCCGGGCGCATCGAGCGCGAACGCGCGTTCCGTCGGACGGCTGACCAGCCAACTGGAGCGCAAACGTGGCCCCGATGCCACCTGGCCGTTTACATAGAGCGCATACGTGCCTTCACCGCCATCGATGAGCAGGGCCAGATCGGGATGGTTTTCATGCAGCTTGAGGTGAAGCCGGAACCAGCGCCAGCCGGGCAGCGAGGAGCCGAGAGCATCGAGCCGCACCGGCTCCCATGCGGAATCGTCGAAGCCGGGGCCGGCCCATGCTGGATCGTCTCCTTCATGAACCCGCCAGTCGACGTTGATGTCACTGGTCCAATCCTGTGCGTGGGCGCGATC
>JBEKVS010000031.1:0-26557 GCA_049513795.1 Occallatibacter sp.
CTGGGCGCAACATAATCATACGGGCCCGTCATCTTCACGCCGTTTGCACCGCCGCCCGCTGTCACCTGTGACGACGCCGCGGAAAGAACTGGATTGGGCCAGTGAGTCTGCGCTTCGACGTCGAGATAGGCGCGCTCCACATTGGCCGCGGGCGCGTTGTCACTGCCGTTCAGCCAAACCAGTAGGCTGGCATGGTGCCGCAGCCGCAGCATCTGCGATCGCAGAGACGCCGTGGCAATACCTAGATCGTCGGCAGTCCAATCCTTCCAGTGTTCCCAATGGTCGCAGCAGCACCAGCCAAGCATCACGAGAATGCCATCGCGGTCGGCGATGCGGAAGAAATCGTCCGTCTCGAGTTTGCCTTCCAGACGAATCGTATTCAGGTTCATGTCTTCGACAAGCCGGAATTGGTCTTGCAAGCGGCGCTCATCGGTTCGCAAAAGCATGTCTTGAGACCAGCCTGCACCGCGAATCAAAATCGGCTTGCCATTCACACGAAACAGCCTGTTTCCGTTTGCAGTCAGTTCCGATGTAATCTCGCGAATTCCAAACTCCACACTTTGTTCGTCTGTAACTTCCGCCTGTTCGCGAAAGCTTAGCGTCAACCGCTCGAGATGAGCCTCTCCCATTTGTCGCGGCCACCAAGGCTTGGGGTCGCGCACGCGCAGTTGCGCGAATTGCTCAGGCGCAAAGTTCACGCTGCGATCCTCGCGCGCGGCCAACTCAACCGGCTGCTCGATCTTTATGCCCGCTACAGTTCCTTCCACCGTACCTCTCACGACATGATCGCTGGCATTGTGTAACTCGGCATAAACGGTAAGCTCCGCGGTTCGCAGAGCGCTATCGATGAAATGAGTAACCACAAAAGGCGAGCCCAATGTAACTCTACCTGTGCTCACCAGGTCGACAGCTCCCCAAAGCCCCATGTCCTTGTCCGGCGGGCAGGGATTCCAATCCACCCAGTTAATGCCCAGATCCTTCTCCGTTGGCGCAAATGTTTCAACGGCCAACACGTTCTTCGCGCCCGGCTTCAGTAACTCCGTCACATCGAAATCGTAAGTGCGATACGCGCCGGCAACCTTTGCCGAGTCCGCGACCTTGTGGCCGTTCAGCCAAACGTCGCCGCGATAGTTGATCCCGCCGAAATGCAGCCATTGGCGCTCACCCTCAGGCGCACCGGCTGGGACCGTGAACTCTGTGCGATACCACCAGCCGCAGCGGTAGGGGCTGTCCTGCGCCATGGGCATGTTTGCAAAGATCCCGCCAATCGGATAGGTCGTGCCGGGAATCTGGCGCAGGTTCATTCCGAAGTAGGGATCGGGATACATCCCAGCCGCCGCTTGCGAAGCGAGAACCGTGCTGGGCACGGCCGTCTTCAACCATCCCTCAGGCACGAATATTGCAGAGGAAATTGTGTCGCCCGAGGCCTGCAGCTTGCAGGCCGATTGCAACTGCCAGTTATCGTGCAGATGTGAAACCGTCCCTGCCCGCAGTGTCTGGCCCACTGTCAAACAGATCAAAGTGCCTAGCAATACTCTTCCTAACATCGATCACCATCATTTCGGATGCGCGCAGAACGACATCAATGGCATTCTTCCTGCCGCGCGATTGTTTTGTTTCTTTTTGCCGAATAGGCAGCAGAGGACATTCTCACCACAAGTTCGGGCGACGCTCGATGCAATCGCGGCGCAGGCTCACGGCGTTGTTCTCGTGCCTTGATCGCCTCAACAACCCACTCCGCAGACATGAGCCCCATCTGATGCAGCGGCTGCCTGATGGTGGTCATTGCCGGTGTCGCCACTTCTGCCGGCAGCACATCGTCAAACCCGACAACCGTGCAGTCTTCAGGCACGCACAGCCCGGCACTAACCAGGCCGCGCACCACTCCTAGCGCCGTCAAATCGTCGAAGGCAAGCACCGCGGTGAAGGGCCGGTTCGCAGCAAGCAGGCGCCGCGCGCATTCCACACCTCCGTCGAAGCCTGAGGTAGGATCAACTAGGTTAGGCAGCTGAAAAACGAGCCTTGAATCGAACTTGATACCGGCTTCTGCCGCCGCGCCCTGGATTCCAGCCCAGCGAGGTTCGCTGTCAAACATCTCTTCCGGTCCGCGAATCACGGCAATCCTGCGATGCCCAAGTTCGTGCAGATGGCGCAGCGCCAGCGCGCCGCCCACCTCGTTGTCAACCAGTACGGAGCTAACTCCGCGCTCGGTCAAATCGCGGCTCACAATCACAATTGGCACGTTGTTTTTGCGAATGTCGCTGAGCAGATTCGTTTCATCGAACACCCAGCTCGCGATCACGATAACACCCTCGGCGCGCCGTTCAAGGATCATCTCGAGATAGTTGTCGAAAAGTCCGCGTTGCGTCTGTGCATCCATCAGCAGCGGCAAGTAGCTGGCCGGCCGCAGCCCTTCCTGTATGCCGCGAACAATCGGAATGCAATATGGATCGGAGAGATCGTACGCCAGCACGCCGATCGTCTGGCTTCGACGCCGCCGCAGCGACCGTGCAAATGCATCGGGATGATACCCGAGCTTCTGCGCCATGGCACGGATATGTCGACGAGTTTTCTCGGCAACATTCTGCGACAGCGGCGCTTCGCTCAGCACAATCGATACCGTGGAAACGGAAAACCCGCAAGCGCGAGCGACATCCAGCAACGTCACGTGACCCGATTTACGTTGTGGCAAGTCTGCTCCCTTCCTCGGTCTTCCCTTTGCCCAAAAGAGCCCGCAAGCGGACGTTCAATGGAATCTGACACTCGGTGCAAGAAGGACAGAGCCATCGCATTTCGATTTTTCCCTTGACAGCCGAGACGATTAATCCTACATTGGCTTTCTACTATTCAAACGTTTGAATGTCAACATTTTGATGGGAGATCGCCAAAATGACCAGAAACACACGTCCCGCGCTGCCGCGCATTTTACTCAGCATCTCCATCCTTCTTTTATCTGCCGAGGCCTGGGCGCAGGCGGGCCGGGGCAGCGTCAATGGTCTCGTCACCGATCCCTCAGGCGCGGTAGTTCCCGGGGCAAAAGTTACCGCGCTCAATCACGCAACGGGTATCGTCCAGTCAACGGTGACAACTCCAGCCGGTTTATACTCATTTGTTTCGCTCAACCCGGGGGACTATGAAGTGACGGCCACGCACAAGGGATTTGAAAGCGTGGCCGAAGACAAAGTAACAGTAAGCATCGACCAGGTCAGCACGGTCAACATCGCACTGCGTGTGGGAAATGTAACTGACACGGTCACCGTTTCGGAATCCTTAGATCTGGTCGATACCAGCAACTCCACCGTCGGGCAGCTGATCTCTGCGGAAACCATCGACCGAGTCCCACTTTTCTCGCGCGATGTGTACGACCTGGTTCAGTTGAGCGCTGGTGTCACCCCTGCCAATGGCTCACCCAACTCTTCCAATTCGGAAGCCATCATCAATATTTCCAGCGGTCGGCCCGGGGTTGATGTTTCCTCTTACAGCATCAACGGGGCGATCCTGGGTTCCGTCTATTACATGCTCGATGGCAGCCCACTGGGTGTCGCCGAAAACAATATCGCTGCCATTATTCCAGCCTTTGAAGTTCCAGAGGACGCGGTGGACGAGTACCGCGTCGAGACGCAGAATACTCCAGCCTCTTACCAGAGCGGCGGCGCCGGAGTTATCAGCCTGGCCAGCAAGTCAGGCGGAGACACCTTCCATGGCGATGCCTTCGGAATCTTCCGGCCAGACATTCTTGCCGCAAACGACTATTTCAACAAACAAAGCCAATTGGCCGCCGGCACCGCCAATACCCCTCCCTCCTTTCATCGCTATCAGGAAGGCGCGTCGATCGGTGGGCCAATCCTGCACAAGAAGCTTTTCTTCTTCGGCGATTTCGAAGCCACGCAGCAGGAATCCTTCGACGGTTCAAATTACTTTTCCGTTCCTACCACTGCGGAGCGAACCGGCGATTTTTCCGCCGATAGCTACACCATCTACGACCCGACACAACCCGACGTCGCGTCAGGACCGTTGGCTGGCACGCGGCAGCCGATAGCTGGAAATGTAATTGCCAATCCCAATCCGATAGCTTTGAAGTATCTCTCGGAGTTCCCGAATTGCAATTATCCCGACCCAACCACATGCGAATCCGCCGGAACTACCTCTCCGTATGGAGACCTCAATAATCTCTATCTTCCCGGCCTCGATCCATCCTCCGCGCAGCGTTTCGACGTTCGCATTGACTTTGACAAGAGCGAGAAGCAGCGCATCTTCGGCCGCTTCTCCTTCGATCGCACGCTTAACGCAACGTTTAATGCTTTCGGCAATATGTGGGATCCAAATTACGCGCAGAATGTGACCAATGGCCGGAACATCCTGATCGCGGACGACTACACATTGAATCCGACCACCGTGATGCAGTTACGTTACTCCTTCACGCGCCACTTCGAGAACCAGGGAGGCGACCCGGGTCAAGTTGGATTCGACATCACCACGCTTGGATTTCCTTCTTCGCTGGCCGCCCAGGAAGTGTACAAGATTCTCCCCTTGATGAATTTCAACGATTTTGGGGATGCTATCGGAGGCACCTGCTGCTATAACACTTTCATATATGCCAGCGAGAACGGCGATGCCATCGCGACCCTCACAAAGGTAAAAGGCAAACACGAAATCAGCACCGGCTTCGAGTATATGAAGCGCTTCATGAATGTGGGCCAGCCCCCGTTCCCCTCCGGCAATTACTACTTCGACTCATCCGCGACTGACCAAACCGCCGGTGCGTCTACGCCTGTTGGTGGAAATGACTTTGCTTCGTTCCTTCTCGGCATGGGCACATCGCCGGGCAGTGAGTCCACCAACTTCACCAAAGATCTCTTCGTTGCCTCGGCCAGCCCCTACTACGCTGCTTTCGTTCAAGACACCTATCACCCCATTCCATCACTCACCATCACTGCGGGTATCCGTTGGGATATCTTCGGGGGCAAGACAGAGCGTCACAACCGCCTGGAGTATTTCGATCCCTCCGCCAGCGGCAACGTCAGCGGCGTGTCATTCACTGGCGGAGAGGTCTTCTCCTCAAGCGGCAATCGCTCTCCGTTTACCACCAACTTGAAAGACTTCGGCCCGCGCCTTGGATTCGCCTGGCAACCGGGCAAAGACTTTGTCGTTCACGGAGGCGCTGGATTCTACTTCGGCCCCAGCGCGGAAATGGTCAGCG
This sequence comes from Occallatibacter sp., assembly GCA_049513795.1. Taxonomy (GTDB): domain Bacteria; phylum Acidobacteriota; class Terriglobia; order Terriglobales; family Acidobacteriaceae; genus Telmatobacter. The sequence goes on from JBEKVS010000031.1 coordinate 5,201, forward strand.
GCTCCGGAGAGGATAGCGACGGCTTTTCTTCTGTAACCAACTGGAATGCTACCGCATGGAACAACGATCCAAACACGATTGCTTTTGACGGCGGCGGCGAGGGCAACTCTGTGATGGTCAGTTCGCTGAGCAACCCGTTCCCCGGCGGCGTCGTGCCATTGGTTGGCTCTTCGCAGGGGTTGGGCACTTATCTTGGCTCGACCCTAAATACCATGCTTCATTCACAGCGCACCCAGACCACCTATAACTTCAACTTCGGCTGGGAGTATAACTTTCCGCATGGTGTTGTGCTCAGTGCGGGATATGTAGGCAGCAGAGGGCTGTTCCTGCCGCTGGGCCAAGCCGATCTGAACCAGCTTGATCTCGGCACCATCGGCTCCAATCAAGCGGCCTTGTTCAATAACTCTGTGCCCAATCAGTGGGAGGCCATCCAGCCTTCGACGAATGCTAACTATGGCTCATCCACAGTACCGCTATGGGTTTCACTGCAAGAGTTCCCGCAATTTGGCAATGGAGGCTACGGATCGGGAAACGGCGTTGTCATCCATGGCTACCCCGGCGGCGATTCCGAATATAGCTCCCTGCAAACGAAACTGCAGAAGAGGCTAACTCAGCACTTTACCACGCTGGCCTCGTTCACGTGGGCCAAGTTAATCACCGACGACGGAAATCCTCCTTTGGGGTTTGTCGGCTTTCACGCCGGATTGCCGCAGGATTGGAAGAACATGAACTTCGAGCACTCAGAAAGCCCGCAGGAGGTGCGGTACCAATTCACGATGCAGGCTTCCTACGATTTGCCCGTGGGCAAGGGCCGCGCACTGAGCCTGAACCGCGCCGGCAATGCGATACTGGGCGGATGGACCACCAACGGAGTCGTCTACCTGAGCGATGGTGTTCCAATCGCCGCACCGGTGGTCGGTGCTGGACTGTCTTACTTCAATCAGCGAACGGATATGACCTGCGATCCCAGCCAAGGTGCTCCACATACCGCGACGCAGTGGTTCAACCCCAGCTGCTTTGCAATTCCCGCCAGCCCCTTCGTAGCAGGCACTGCGCCGGCCTATCTTGGCAATGTCCGCACCATGGGAGCAAGGGATCTGGATCTATCTCTCTTCAAGAACTTCACAATCGGGAAGGAGAAAGCTCTGCGTTTCGAGATTTCGTCATTCAACGTCACAAACCAGGCGCAGTTTTCAGCACCTAATGTATCTTCGGCGGCCTCAGGGTTCACAACTTTCGGCCAGATTCTAAGCGATTCGAACACCCCGCGACAGTTTCAGTTCGGATCAAGATTCACCTTCTAATGGATCGACACTTCAATTCATGCTGACTTCTTCATGGATGCATGACATGTACCTTTGCAATACAGCGTCCAGTTCCTCAGGACGAATGGGTTTCGCGAGATAGCTGTCCATCCCCGCCTCAATACACCTTTCCTCGTCGCCCTTGATAGCGTGCGCGGTAAGCGCCACAATCGGCATATGCGTTCTGGTTTCTTTTTCTCGTTTGCGAATGATCCGCGTGGCCTCGAGCCCATCGATCAGCGGCATCTGCACGTCCATGAGCACCAGGTCAAACGATGAGCGCTCGAGCAAGGAAATCGCTTCCTGGCCGTTGTTCGCCACTGTTACCCGATGCCCGCGCTTTTCCAGGAGGCGCGTAGCCAGGCGCTGGTTGACAGTGTTGTCTTCCGCCAGCAGCACGTGTAGCGCGCTCGTCTTTAGATCGATGCGCCGATCCTTGACGGGCGCAACGGCTTTCGTTCCGGTTTGCTTTTCCCGTCTTTCCAATGAGCGGGCAATGGCATCGCGAAGCTCACTCTGGCGAACCGGCTTGGTCAAGTAGGCAGAAAACCCTAGTTCCTGACAGCGCGCCAGGTCACCGCGATGCGCCCCGGAACTCATCATTACAACATTCGATGCAGAGATCTCTGGCCTGCAACGGATCTGTTCAACCAGCCTGAATCCATCCATCATTGGCATCTGCTTGTCCGTCAAAATCAGCCTATACGGATCGTTCGACTCAAAACCGAACATAAGTTCGCGAAGCGCGGCTTCTCCAGTTTCGACGCACTCAGGCCGCATTCCCCACCGGGTTAGCATCCTTTCCAGGATGAATCGGTTTGTCCTGTTATCGTCCACCACCAAAACGCGGGCGCCGGACAGCAGTTCATAGAACAAGTTCGACTGTGTATGCGGAATCGGGTGATCCGCAGCGCCTACGCGGATGGTGAAATGGAATTCGCTGCCCTTGCCCACCTCGCTCTCCACCCAAATCTTGCCACCCATCAACGCGGCCAATCGCGAGGTAATTGTCAGACCAAGCCCAGTTCCCCCAAACTGGCGCGTGGTGGATGTATCGGCCTGCGTGAATGAGTCGAAGATCGCTTTCTGTTTTTCCTTGGGGATCCCAATGCCCGTGTCGGAGACGGTGAAATGCAACACATGGTCGTCGCCCTGCCTGGACTCGACTTCAACCTTCACCGCCACCTGGCCTTCGATGGTGAACTTGATTGCGTTGCCCACGAGGTTGAGAATCATTTGGCTCATCCGAGTCGAGTCGCCACGGACCGTCAGAGGCGCCTCGTGGTCGATATCGCAAAGCAACTCCAGCCCCTTTGCTTCGGCGAGATGAACCAGCGTCTTCATTGTCGTTTCAACGCACTCCCTCAAATCAAAGTCAGCCATCTCAATGTCGATCTTGCCGGCTTCTATCTTGGAGAAATCGAGGATGTCGTTGATCACGTTGAGCAGGGTGCCGGCCGAGAGTCTTACCGTCTCAAGGTATTCGCGCTGTTCCTCGGTCAGCTCGGTATCGAGAGCCAGTTCCGTCATGCCGATCACGCCATTGAGGGGTGTGCGGATTTCGTGGCTCATGTTGGCCAGAAACTCGCTCTTGGCCCGGTTCGCATCCTCAGCCTGCGTGCGCGATTTGATCATCTCCGCTTCAAAACGCTTTTGCGCGGTCACGTTGCGCCCGATGCCGATGATGCCGGCAACATTGCCGTCCTCGTCGCGGAATGGAACTTTGGTGGTCAAAATCCACACGTCATTCCCATCGAAGTCGTGCATTCTTTCGGCCTGGCTGACCACGGGCAGTCCGGTGCGAATAATCTTCTGCTCATCGTTGAAGAAGGCGGTCGCGGTTTGCTTTGGAAAGAAGGAGAAATCGGTATTACCGATCAGGTCAGCGTCGGGATTGCCGGTGAGAAACTTCCGTTGGGCTGGATTCGCGAGAAGAAAGCGGCTTTTTGCGTCCTTGATGTAAATGAGGTCGGGCAAGCCGTCGATCACCGCACGCAGGATGACCAGATCCGACTGGTTTGCGCCATCTTGCATGGGTCTGGACGACGCCGGGATCGCGTGTCGGCGCATGAACAGATAGGCGGGCCAGGTCGAGAGGAACAGAATGGCGCACGCCGTGAGGTCAGTCGCAGCAGGGGAAATGTGAGGGAAGACAAGGTGCTTCAGCGACAAATATAGAAAGACGCCGCCAACTGCCTGTATCGCTGCGCCCGTCAGTATTCGGTCCCTCGGTTTATCCGGGACCGATCCTCTCATTGTCCTGTGTTTGGACCTATCGTCAAACTGCATGGTGCGACGCTCCCGGTTGTTCGGCCGATTGCCGCAATTTGATCAGCCTGCGCCGCTCTCGCAAGATTCTGCGAAACAATCAAAGGGCACCTTCCGAGATTTAAAACCCGCCAGATCGCGGCGGGGCTCGAACTTCGGAGAGTGCTATCGGCATATTGCGGATAATCGTCTAGGTCCGATTTTCAATAATTCAGAGAAAATACCCGGAGTTGATACGCGTTGGCGCCCGTAGCCCTTGAAATAGCAGCAGTGGCAAGAATAGAGATGGGCTGTTTAGATCGGTGCAAAAGAGTGACAAATCGATAACAATTCGCTGCACAAAGTTATCCATACTCACTCTCATGGAAAGCCAACTTCCCCTAAAGACTATTTGGAGACAACATAGCGATACTGCAATCACGGCTGTGCGGCTCTCTGTTCATTTGACCCTTCTGCTGGCTTTGGCAGCCGGTGGCTACGGGCAGGCGCCAGGGACGGGCGCGATCTCCGGCCTGGTGTCTGATCCCTCGAACAGGGTTGTTTCCAACGCCGAAGTTCGGGCAGTAAACGAGGCGACACATGTCTCGCGTTCCGTCATTACCACCACAGATGGCGTCTTCCGCGTACCGCTCTTGCCGCCGGGTGACTACTCGGTAACGGTGAGTGCAGCCGGATTTACTGAGAACAATGCGCGGTCCATTCGCGTGACTGTCAGCGAGACAAGCTACCTGAATCTGAAGTTGTCTATTGCGGGCGCGAACGCAAGTGTGGAAGTGGTCAGCGAGCCTGAGGTGGCTCAAACAGAGAGTTCGACCCTGGGACGCGCGGTGGAGCAGGAAGCAATTGAGACGCTGCCTTTGGCCAATCGCAATTACACCCAGATTCTCGGCCTGTCGCCGGGCGTAGTCGTCGCTTTGCCAGATGCGACGGACTTAGGCCGTGGCACGCAAAATGTTACCTCCAACGGCGCAAAGACCACCTCCAACAATATTCAGTTCAATGGAATAGATGCCAACAATCTATCGCAGAACTCCGCGGCCAACGACGGAGAAGAGGTCGGTACCGCCATTCCCGCACCCGATACCATTCAGGAGTTCAAGGTGCAGACCGCAAATTATGATGCGGCCTACGGCCGGGGTGCGGGGGCAAACGTCGACCTTGTCAGCAAAGGCGGAACAAATCATTTTCACGGCAGCGCCTGGGAGTTTGTTCGCAATAACATCTTAAATGCGAATAACTTCTTCTTAAAATTAGACGATCAGCCGCGCCCAACCTTGAAGCAAAACCAGTTCGGCGGATCGATTGGCGGCCCTATCCTGAAGGATAAGACTTTCTTCTTCGGCGAGTATCAGGGACTGAATTCAAGCAATGGCGCCGGAACAGCAGTCACGACGATTCTTCCCCAACTTACTTCCGACCGATCGGCCCCGACCCTGGGTGCCCAGTTCTGTCCCGCTAATTACTTGAACGCCGCCGGCTACTTGACCAATGCTGGTGGAACGCAGGTGGCTTGCGATGGCTCCAACATTAGCCCTGTTGCCCTGGCCCTGCTCAACTTCAAGTTCAGCAACGGACAATATGCAATCCCCAACCCGCAGGTCAATCTGCCGGCTGCCAGTTCGACCCAGCTTCCGGTTGGCCAGTCGACATTCGCGATTCCGGCAAGTTACAAAGAAACGCAGTTCAGCGTCAACATCGATCAAGTGATAACTCAGAAGAACTCGCTTTCAGGAAGATTCTTTTATTCGCGCTCGCCGACCCGTGAACCATTTTCTCCAAATGCCGCTAACGTGCCCGGGTGGGGCACCGATGAACTCGACCAGAACACAATGTTCGTGCTTGCAGACACGCACATCTTCAATTCCAACCTCATAAACGTGGCGCGATTCGGCTTCATTCGCTTCGATGGTCTCTCCGCCGTCCAGAACCCAATCCAGGCTTCGGACCTGGGAATGAGCACGCCCACGGGCGTGCCGGGCGTGGCGCCGGGCATAAGCATCAGCGGCCTGTTTACTACTGGCGACGCGGGCACACCCGCCCAGTGGCAGAACACAAACAGCTTCATCTGGCAAGATACGGTCTCCCATACGCGCAATCGCCACAGCTTGCGGCTTGGCTTAGAGTTGAAGCGCCACGAAGTGGATGTAGACGCCCCCTTCAGTTCCTCCGGGCTTCTACAGATAAGCACCTTCGACGACTTTCTGCTGGGCCAAAGTGCGGCGCAAAATGGCAGCCCCACCGGCGTGAGCAATGTAACTGACAGCGGAGGCAGCGCAGGCCTCTTCCGCAAAGACGAGCGCTACACGGATCTGGCCGCCTTCATGCAGGACGATATCAAGGTCACACCGCGGCTTACCGTGAATGCCGGCATGCGCTACGAGTTATTCGGACCGCCGGTGGAGATCCATGGTCTTTTGCCAAGCTTTGACCCAGCGATTGCCGTTGGACAGGTGCCTGTCACCGGTTCGCTAAGCGGATACACGCTCCCGGGAAACTTCCCTGGTTCGGTTCCAGCCGGCGTGACCAAGACATCGACCAGTGGACTATGGGCGATTGATTACCACGATCTCTCTCCCCGGTTGGGTTTCGCACTTCGACTTACCGAGAACCCGACAATCCTTTTACGCGGAGGGTACGGAATCTACTACGATCGGCCCTCAGGCGGCTTCGTCGAAGGTCAAATTGGGCAGCAGCCATTCTCACTCCAGCAACTCTCGTTCGACGCTCAGAACGGCGGCGCAACACTGCAAAGCCCCTTCGACCCGCTTCTGCCTCCGGCATCGAGTTTCCCTATTTATCAGCCGCGTCTAGCAGGTGGAGGCGCGTTTACCTCCGGCGTATCTCCCCACGTCATCGATCCCTACACGCAGGAATATAACCTGAATTTCCAATATGCCTTCGCCAAGGACTTTTTGGTGGAAGCGGGTTATGTCGGATCGCACACCACTCATTCTCCAGGAAGCATCGAGTTCAACCAGGCCTTGCTGGCGAGCGCGCAGAATCCGGTCAACGGGACGACCATGAACACCGCCGCCAATGTCATCCAGCGGCTGCCCTTTGCAGGCATCGCTACCGGGTCGCTGTTCTCCGATACTGAATTCGAAGCAAACTATAACTCCCTGCAGACCAGCATCACCCGGCGCTTTCGCCATGGCTTGCAGTTCCTCGGCAGTTATACGTGGTCGAAGATTCTTGACGAGACCAGCGGCTCCGGGGGCAGCGATGTCTTCGAGTTATGGCTGCTGACCAACAATCAAAATAATCCGCGGCAGGCATACGGTTTGACAGACTTCGACCGTGACCAGCGGGCAGTTGTGAACTTTACCTGGATGTCGCCGAAGATTGCACGATCGCCCATGCTTGTGCGTCGAGCCATATCCGACTGGGAGTTCTCGGGCATCGGGGTCATCCAATCGGGCAGCCCCATCACCGTGCTCGACAGCAACGCCGGCTTGGTTTACGGCAACTTTGAGAACAGGGCGCAACGGACGGAGTCGAATCCATCCACGCAGGGCTCGCTCCATTCGCGCGTCCTGAACGGCTACCTCAATCAGAACGCCTTCACCATCGCGCCGGAGGCTCCGAACGGAAGCGGACCCGGCGACACCGACTTTGGCAACAGCGGTGTCGGCATTGTGCGCGGTCCCGGCCAGCACAACTTTGACACGTCGGTCGAGCGCATCTTCCCGGTAACAGAATCAAGCAGCCTCCGCTTCCGCGCTGAATTCTTTAACCTGACGAACACGCCCCAATTCGCCAATCCAAATAACAATCTCGATTTCACTGAAGGACCCAATGGTCCGGTCAACCTGAATCCTTCATTCGGTGTGATTACGTCGACGGCGGCAAATCCGCGCATCATCCAGTTCGCCCTGAAGTATCAATTCTGAACCACTAGCAGCAGGAAGAAAGAGATCCTCCCGATGACGATGCAAGCGATGGCGTCTGAGTACGTACCATTGAACCCGCCCACCTCTCACAAACACGAGTTAGAAGTCCCAGAACTCAGCTATGGGGATATGTTCTATCCTCTCGGTTTCCCGACGGAACTCAGAACTAACTCCGCCGAAATTCTCGCGCAAGCCCAAAGCATCTGGTCCATGTTTGACCGGCGTTTCGATACGGTGCCAATACAGGTGGATGTACATGTTGTTGAAGGCAGCCGGGCCGGATGCCCTCCGGCTCCTGTTGCTCACATAGCACACCCGTTGGTGATCAACATCGCTGATCCGGACAACTTCAGCGTAACAAATCTGGAACGGGTCTCCACAAAGGTGATCCTCTCTCATGGAACCGTAAGACATCGCAGCTACCTGGACTATTTTTTTCTCGGGTCTGCACCACTGATCCACATTTCGACCAAGTACGCCACTCCCGTTCATGCAGGTTGTGTCGCGCTAAATGGAAAGGGAGTTTTGCTGTGCGGTGAATCAGGTGCTGGAAAGTCAACTCTTTCCTATGCGTGCGCACGTGCAGGCTGGACGTATGTTACAGACGATGCAAGTTACCTGCTCAATCACGGAACGGACCGTCTCGTGACCGGCAACTACCACCAGGTTCGTTTTCGCCCGTCCGCTTCAGAGCTGTTTCGCGAGGTGCAAGGTTTGCAAATCACACCGCGGGCTGCAGGCAAACCGTCCATAGAATTCAAGACGGCGCCCATTGAGGGCATGATCTGCGAGCCAACCGCGCGGGTGGATTTCATGGTGTTCCTTAACCGGCGCAGCACCAAACCACCAGAGCTTGTGCCTTTTCGCAAAGACGCTGCGCGGCATTATCTGCATCAAGTGTTATTTGGATCGGCCAGCTCTCTTGCGCCACAGTATGCCGCGCTTGAACGTTTGCTGACCGTTAAAATCTTTGAGCTCCGCTACTCCGACCTCGACTGGGCAGTGCAACGGCTGGAGACATTGATCCGAGTAGGGCAATAATGGAACAGCTGCTCACAGCGGATTCGGCCGAAACAAGGCAAAAATTCGCCCTTTCTGCCCATTGGACCCCAGGTGCTTGGCTTCTCAAAAGTAAGCTTTCCAGGAGTTTTTGGGTGTTCTTCGCAGTAGCATTCTTTTTCGACTTTGGCTTTTCGATCTATTTCTTCCTTTTCAACCTCTACTTGCTGGATTTTCATTTCAATGAGCGCACCATCGGCTTAGTGGGAGGCGCACTTACATTCGGAAGTGTGGTCGGAACGTTGCCCGTCGGCTGGCTGGCTGGCAAGATGGGTCTGCGTCCACTTTTGTGGATTTGCATAGTTGCCGCCCCGTTGCTTGGCATTGCCCGCACAATGGCGATGTGGGAGCCGGCGCAGATCGGCCTCGCGTTCCTCGCCGGCCTCGCCATGTGCATATGGGGAGTGTGTTTCTCCCCGGCATTGGCAAAGCTGACCACCGAAGAAAACCGCGCATCGGCGTTCAGCCTAATTTTTTCGGTGAGCATCGGTACCAGCACATTGGGCGGCATTGTGTGCGGCTATCTGCCTCGATGGCTCATGCTGGTGGGAATGCCAATGCAGCCCTCCGCCATGAAGCGAATGATTCTGCTGTTCTCGTGCTTTATCGCGTCAATCGGCCTGGTGCCTTTGTTGCGGTTGCGATTCCCCTTGAAAAGCTCCGCACATCAATGCCCGGAGGCGCCCCAAAGTCAGAACATGACCTCCCTTCGGGGCTGGAGATTGAGCCCGTTCCTGCGGCGGTTTCTCTTTTCGATGGCTCTGTGGACGGCTGCCCTGGCCGCGTTCACGCCATTCTCAAATGTCTATCTGGCCAAGGATCTCCACATCCCCATGACCCAGATTGCGTTCATTTTTTCCGCGGCGCAGGTTCTGCAATTGTCTTCCGGCCTGTTGTCGCCTGCGGTGTTTCGACGATTGGGTCTGGTAACCGGCATTGTGTCCATGCAGGTTGCCACCGCGACGGCATTGCTCGGCTTGGCGTGGGCGCACAACCGCACCCTGGCGGTCTTTCTGTTCCTCAGTTACTCTGCCACACAATGGATGAGTTCGCCCGGCCTCTACAACTTGCTGATGACCGCCGTACCGGACCACGAGCGCAATTCGGCTTCGGCGATGACCATGTTCTGCAACGCGCTGTTTCAATCCTTCGCCACTATGGCTGCGGGGTTACTCTTTGTCCAATTCGGATACCCTCACGTACTGGCGGGCGTTGCGGCAATGGCGCTAGTGGCCGCCCTGCTCTTCCGGCTACTGGTTGCATCGCCGGTTCGTCGCGTGGCAGCGCACCAATGAGCCCAAGGTCATTTCCGCGCGAAAGAGGAACTACGCGCGTGCTGAACGAAATATGATGCTTTGCAGGGAAAATTTTACCCGAACCTGCAAATTGCTTGGCGTTGTCACCCAAATGTCACCACATTGTCATTTCCAATCGCCTTCAGTTTCAATGAGATAGAAATTGGGTGACAATAAGTTATGCTGCAAAATGAGAAGGTCGCTATGGATTTTGCCGGGATGGACGGCTCCACTCAGTCTGCACGGACCCAGATTCTGGTCGTCGAAGATGACCCGCACATCCAGAAGATCCTGCAAAGGACCTTTAACGAGCAAGGCTATAGCGTGACCATGTGTGGCGACGGCGAGGCCGGCTTGGAAGCCTTTCGCTCATCCAGGCAGTCTGCCGTCATACTCGATCTGCTGTTGCCCAAGATTGTCGGGCGTGACCTGTGCAAGATCATGAAGACCGAGCAACCGGGTGTTCCTATCATCGTGCTCAGCGCGATCAGCGAAGTGGCCGACAAGGTGCTGCTTCTGGAATTGGGCGCTGACGACTACATGACCAAGCCGTTCAGTCCACGAGAATTGATGGCGCGCGTGCAGGCTGCCCTGCGCCGCCCCCGGATGCGCGCATCGACGACCGCATCGTACAGCTTTGGCGATTTCCAGATCGATTTTGCCAAGATGAGTGCGCGCCGCGCCGGCAAGCCCATCACCCTGACGGCGCATGAGTTCAAGCTCCTCAAGTACTTTGTCGATAACGCAGAGCGCGTCCTCAGTCGCGAGGAACTGCTAAATGAAGTTTGGGGTTATAACTCGTATCCGACGACGCGAACGGTCGATAATCAGATTCTGAAACTCCGCCAGAAGCTTGAGTCGGATGCAGCCGACCCGCACCACCTGCAAACTGTCTATGGTGCTGGATACAGATTTGTCCCCTAGTGGAAAGGATCCTGTGTCGACGATGAAACATGCGACAGGAATCCGGACACGCGTGCTTCTGTTGACCTCTCTTGTCCTGATTATTGCCGGCACAACGGCTTCCAGCCTCTACCTTATTCGCAGCCGCTTGGGTCAGCAGGTTCATTCGACCCTTGAGATGGACCTGGCCCACTCTTTGGAGACCTTCCAGGACCTGGAGGCAGGACGTCTGGCTGCCCTCGAACGCGAAAACGCACTGATGGCGGCGGAGCCCAGGCTGAAGGCTCTGATGACAACCAGCGATGCGCGCACCATTGCCGACGGTGCCGTAGATTTTTGGAAAACCAGCGGAAACGATCTGTTCGCCCTCGCCGATGCTGACCACAAGATACAGGCGGCATATGCCAAGGGCGAGGCAAACCCAGACATCTTGCGGCGCGACCTCCAGGCCGTAATCATGGATCCCTCCAAGCATTACCTTTTGAGCGACGGGCGCCTCTTCGAATATTCCGTGCAGCCGCTTTATTTTGGCAACGCGGCAAATGGCACGCTGCTGGGTTATATGATCGGCGGGTACGCCATCGATGGCGCCTTCCTTCGTGAAGTCGGGCGAGGCGCGGGCGCTGAAGCGGCGTTCTTTGCTGGCGACGCGGTAACGCTGAGCACTCTATCCAACGACAAGCAGATTGCACTTCGTCAGCTGGCCCAGTTGCGACAGTCGGGCTCCCGATCCGCCATTGCAATGATCGGCAAGGAACGATTTCTCACCGTGGGCAAAGATCTGTCCAGCGGGGCCGATACTTCCCTGCGGCTCGTGGTGATGAAGTCCTTCGACGCCGCGGACCACGCGGACAACGAAATCAACTGGCTGATCTTTTGGGTAGCCCTGCTGGCCATGGTCGCCGGCTCAGTTTGGATGATCTTTTTGGCGCGGATGGTGACGCGGCCGCTGGAACTGCTCACGGCAGGCGTTCGAGCCTTTGGGGAAGGCGACCGGCAACACTCACTCCCCGCCGACGGTACCCAGGAAGTTCGCTACCTGAGCCAGGTGTTTGCCCAGATGCGCGATGAGATTGAGACCGCGAATCGCGCATTGCTCGAGTCGGAGCGGCTGGCCACCATCGGGCGCATGGCGAGTTCGGTTTCCCATGACCTGCGCCACTATCTCGCCGCCGTCTATGCTAACGCGGAGTTCCTGGCATCGCCCACGCTTCCATCGCACGAGCGAGCTGAGTTATATGAGGAGATCCGGCTGGCCGTGGATGGCACAACCGACATGCTCGACTCCCTGCTGATATTCAGCCGCACCGGCGCAGCTCTGCAGCGTGTGCCGACCGCCATGTCCTCGCTAGTCGACCGTGCAATTGCCCTGGTGAAGACGCACCCGGACGCAGAGCGAGTCACTCTGTTGACGGGCGAAGTCGACGTCGACACCATGGCAGCCGTGGACACCAAGCAGGTTGAGCGTGCGCTCTATAATTTGTTGCTCAACGCCTGCCAATCGGCTCGCGAGAGTACCGGACTGCGCGAAGTGAAAGTCTCGCTCAGTGCCGACCGAAAGACTGTGAGCGTTAATATTTTTGACACTGGGCCCGGCGTTGCCGAAGGAATCCGCGAGAGCCTCTTTGATCCGTTTGTCAGCCAGGGGAGACAAAAGGGCACAGGCTTGGGCCTTACGTTGGCCTGGAGCGTTGCGCGCGAACATGATGGCGACGTAAAACTTGTGGAGAGCAAAGCGGGTGAGACGATCTTTCGCTTGACCGTTGCGCGCCACATCACGGAGTCAACCCGGAATGCTAAATCTGCACGGAGCAAAATTCTAACGCCATGAAAATCACGTTCAGAATGAGTGCGGAAGAATCCACGTTCGGAGCTATGCTGCCACGCCAATACATCGTGATGACGGCAATGTTGCTTTCTCTCTGTTATCTGGGCCCTCGTGCACCTGCGCAAACCGGGCCAGCGCAGACGACTGCTCAGGAGACCGCCGAGCAGAAGATTGAGCACCTCACCGCAGCATTGGCGCAGGCGCAGATGCAAATGGCAGCCGATGAGAAACAATTGCAACAGCTTCAGCAGCAACTCAGCGCCCTTCGCCAACAAATGGCAGGAGAGAAAGCGGGCTCTCCGACTTCAACCCAGCCGTCAACCCTGAATCCCGCCGCCACCGAAGCTCAGTCCACGACTCCTGCAACACTCGACGAAATCCGGGAACGGCAGGCAATCGAGGAATCACAGATTGCTTCGCACGACATGACTAAAGTGGAGACGGATTCGAAGTATCCGCTCAAGGTAACTGGCTTGCTCCTGTTCAACGGCTATGTGAACACCAGGCAGGTTGATGTGTCAGCCTCGCCGGCTTATGCCTTATCGGGCCCGGGCAGCACCGGCCTCTCACTGCGGCAAACCGTGCTGGGGCTGGACGCGCGCGGCCCGCATTTGTTGAACGCCACCAGCCGCGCCGATCTGCGAGTGGATTTCTTTGCCAATAGCTCTCTTGCGAACTATGCGGCGCCCGGGGTGCTGCGTTTGCGCACGGCGCATGCCGCACTGGACTGGACAAACACAGAAGCATTTTTTGCATTGGATCGCACCATCCTGTCGCCGAATGCGCCGTCGTCTCTGGTTGCCGTCGCGCAGCCGGAACTGGCCTGGGCTGGAAATCTCTGGAGTTGGAGCCCCCAGGTCGGCCTGTCTCATCAGTTCGCGCTTTCTGACACAACGCGGATCACGGCACAGGCAGCGTTGATCGACACCTCAGATCCGGTGCCGCCGGGGTCCACTTCGAGCGCGCCTCCCGTGACTGAAACGGAGCGAAGCCGATGGCCGGGAACCGAAGCACGCATTGCGTTTCAGCAAGGTGAGAGCGGCATTGGAAGCGAGATTGGCGTTGGCGGATACTTCAGCCCGCATCGCACCCGGGATGGAAACAGTTTCGACGCCTGGGCCGGAACGATGGACTTGCGATTGCCCTTGAGCAAGTACTTCCAGATGACTGCCAATGCGTATCGCGGACAAGCGCTAGCCGGACTTGGCGGTAGCGGCTATGTGAACTTCTACGAGTACTACGAAGGGTCCGATGAGTATGTGCATGCGCAGAGCGACGTGGGCGGCTGGGCACAACTAAAAGCCAGAGCAGGGCAGCGCGTGGAAATGAACGCCGGTTACGGTACGGATAACTCCTTCGCCAAGGAGATCCAGGCAGCGATATTATCCTCGCCCGTCTCATCTTATCCAGGGCTGGCTCGCAACCGCTCTTTTTTCTCGAACGTACTTTTCAGCCCTAGCGCGTATCTGCTTTTCTCCCTCGAATACAGGCGGCTGTGGACTAACTACGCCACCGGTCCGACTGCTTTCAGCGATGTTATCGGGATCGGCGCGGGGTACAAATTCTGATGCCGTCCGCAAGCTATCGCCGGCTACTGTCGTTGCTGCTCTTTGCTTGCTGCGCGAGCTGGCTCGGCGCCCAGGCGATGCCTGTTCCTGAGCAAAAGGCCCAAGTTACGGCCAAGCTCGCGCCAATTGAACGGCACGCAGGCCACAAACTCGAAAAGTCCCCGCCGGCCGTTATTTGGTTGAACCCGCTCCCGCACGGCGCCGGGCCACTCATAACTCCGGCCACCTTTACCCTCCTGCAGAAGAACAAAATGTTTACACCCCATCTGCTCGTCGTACCGCTGGGAAGCAGCGTGGCTTTTCCGAACGCCGATCCTTTCTTTCACAACGTCTTTTCCTTGTTTGATGGACGACGCTTCGATCTCGGACTCTATGAGGCCGGCTCAACGCGAAGCGTCATATTCTCGCGTGAAGGTGTCTCCTACATATTCTGCAATATTCATTCCGAGATGAGTGCGGTCGTCATCGCGCTCGCTACTCCTTATTACAGCCATGCTGACGCGCAAGGTGTATTTCACCTGAAAGACGTTCCGAAAGGTGAATACGACCTGCACGTGTGGATAGAAGGCCAGAAACAGAGTTCGTTGGATCGACTCACTCGCCGCGTCCATATTGCCGGCGATTCCGCCGACCTTGGCGAAATCGCGTCGAGCCAGCCGGAACAGCAACAGCACCTGAATAAGTTCGGCCAGCCGTACGACCCCGACTCCCATCCCATTTATTGATTGGCAACTACTTCGGCCCCGAATAACATCTTCGGCTTTGCCGGATAACTGCTCTTCGCTATGGGTTGAAGAAATGCAGTAACTCTTCTTCCTCGTGTTGGCTGAGCGAGGCGCGAACGCGCATGTGTCGCACGATGGTCCCGGATATGCGCGGCGAGAAGCCTTCGGGCGCCGTGTGGCAACGAGAGCATTGCTGCTTGAATATGCGCTCGCCCTCAG
Organism: Occallatibacter sp.; assembly: GCA_049513795.1. Taxonomy (GTDB): domain Bacteria; phylum Acidobacteriota; class Terriglobia; order Terriglobales; family Acidobacteriaceae; genus Telmatobacter. The sequence goes on from JBEKVS010000031.1 coordinate 20,260, forward strand.
GTTGCGTGCGTGCCGGATCCCTATATACCTTGGCTTTCGGCGCGCTATCCTGCTGCGCGCTAGCCGCGAATGCGCAGATCCAGACCACAACAATCGCTGCAGCTGCAAGATGTTTCATGCTCATCGTTCCTTCCCTTTCCAGGCCGGGAACAGAAAGCGATAAACAAGCCCTGTTTCCCAAATATTGCGATCGCCCGTCGATGCAAACTGGCGCGCATAGCTGGATAGAATCCTTATGTTATGCGCGAAGTTATAGTCGAGGCCAAAATCGGCGCGTTGCGTATTCACCAGTGGCAGCCCATCGCTGGCAGTGGTGTCGCGGCGAAAAGTCTGCTGAATGCGGAACACCGGTTCTAGGCGGCCAATCGGGCTTTCCAGGCCGCCGAAAGCTTTCATTCGAAAATCGGCCTCGACCCAATAGCCCTGCGCATGTTCACCCCGGCCAAACTCGGAGCGAAGCCGTAAGGCAGAATCTTCAGGCTCCCACCAGGCGTGGACGCCGTAGAAGTTCTCGTGCGTCCCTTGCAGCTGACGGTCATATGAAAAGCCGACCTCAAGCCTCTGCTCGGGCAAATAAAGACTGGCACGGCCGCCTGAGGCACGCTGCGCACTGAACTGCTCATTGCCGCTACGGGTCGAATAGAAAACGTTGTAATCGATGGAGTACTTGTTGCGCGCAATCGCATTGCCGCGCAACATACCTCCAAGGCCGCTGCCGCTTGAGAAGGTTCCGAGAGCTGCGATCAACGGGCCGTCCAGATAATTGCCGATCCAGATAGGAGAAAGGCGCTCATTATAAGTGTTGAAGGGAATAAGATAGTCGCCGGCGACGAGGGTGAAATGGCGCGTGGCAACCACATCACCTTGCAAGTAAGTAAGCCCAATGAAGTGCGAGTGGTTATATCCCGGCTGGCTACCGCCATTTGGCGCAAAGCTTTCGACTAATGCGGCGCGCGATTCAATCAGCACGTGCTTACCGAGTGGCGCGGCGAGTAGCGGCTCGATGATTGGGAGATAAGTGGTGTTCCCGCCGTTTGTGGTGGTGAGGAAACCCACCCCTCCGGAAAGCAGCGGTGTGTCCTGCGCGAAGCCTCGAACTGCCGGCGCAGAAACAAATGCAGCAAGCACCACGATGCCCCCTATGCGTGCCAATGTGCGGGATCTGAGGTCAAGAGTTAGTGACGACATACCGGCAACAATAGTCGACTGCAGGGAGTATTGTGTCGCCAGCAGGTCTCTCATTCGTCAATTGATTGTCACTTTGAGCTGTAGGGTCCCAACGACTTTCCCTCCCGAGGCCTCACAGTCGGCAAGCTCAGGTGCATTTGAGCCAGCCTGAAGGACAATCTGTCGCAATCAAAGGCTAGCAACAATGCGATGACAATCGACTTACACACTCCTGACAACCCATGGCGGACGCCCGCTTAGAGTCGCTATGAGCCGTGCCGCTGCTTCCTTGCTGCCAAACGTCGACTCTAGGTCGAGCGAGTCCCCGGGTCACTGAAAGCGGTAACACGGTTTGTTGTTCCCGACACTCCATGCAAAGGTCTCCGAATGCAACTGAAAACAGCTCTGTCATCCGTACTCGCCGCAACGCTGTTAGTGGGCCTATCGGCAATTCAAGCTACTCCCGCTGAACAGCCTCCCCGCCGCATTCAAGTAACAGCGAAGCGATTCGAGTTCAATCCCGCGGAGATCGTCTTGAAAAAAGGTGAGCCCGTCATGCTGGTGCTCAAGAGTGTCGACGTGTCCCACGGCATACGCTTCAAGGAACTTGGAATCGAGGCAAAGATTGCCAAGGGTCAAACCGGCGAGCTTACTTTCACTCCCGATAAGATCGGCACGTTTGTGGGCCACTGCTCTGTCTTTTGCGGATCAGGTCACGGAGCAATGACGCTCACCCTTCACGTTGTGGACTAGCCTTGTGTGGCGAACTGCCTTTGCCATCATCGGAGCAACATCGCTCGTGGTCTCGCTCGCCATTCTCATCGAGATCCTGGTATCCGGCTGCAAAGCAGATCCTCCCGGAAAAGCGGAGACAGCAGTAATGAGTTGGGCCAGACATAACATCTTGGCGCATAACAAGGCGCAGAAGAATCCTATCAAGAACAGCACTAGCGCCATCGAAGACGGTAAGGTGGCTTTCTCGCATTATTGCGTAGCGTGTCATGGCTTGGATGGCCAGAATACAGGCGTACCTTTTGCGGATCGAATGTCCCCGCCAGTGCCTTCCCTCGCCGGCGAAGGCGTACAGTCCTACACAGACGGCCAACTGAAGTGGATCATTGACTATGGCATCTGGCCTTCGGGTATGCCGGGATCGAAGAATATTTTAAGCGACGACGAGGTCTGGGCGATTGTGATTTACCTGCGCCACTTGCCGCCGGCAGGGAGCCAGGGCGAACCGGAGATGTACTCGCGCTAACAGAAATGGAATTCAGGATCTCAATGCACAAGGCCTCAGTGAAAAAGCCACGATTCGCAAGCCTCATCCCACCCGAGGTCAACGCACTTCTATCCGCACTTCGTTTGAGTGAGCGCGATACAACACCGCTGACGAAGCTTTCAAGTCGAGAATGGACAGACCTGCTCGCCTTCAGCGATCGTGCCCACCTCACGTTACAGATTGCTCAACTCCCCATGAAGGGGTTTCCTGATTGGGTTGTCGGCCGGCTCAGAACCAATGTTGCCGATAACGCACTCCGATTCGAACGCATCAAGGCTACTTACAGAGAAGCTGCCGAAGCGCTTGAACTTGCAGGCGTCGACCATATCGTTTTCAAGGGCTTTACACAATCTCCCGCCTATGTTGCAAACCCTAGGCTGCGAGCGCAATCCGACATCGACATATTCTGTCCCCCGCAAAGCCATGAAATCGCCACGAAAGCATTGCGGGCCATCGGCTACGAACTTTCGGACACAAAGATCAGCTACGCATTTGCCGACCACCGAGCGCCTCTTGTGCGGCGCGGCGATTGGCAGTGGAGAGGCAACCCGTTCGACCCCGCGATGCCACTCGGCATCGAACTCCACTTCTGCTTGTGGAACGAACGCGTCTCGCATTTCCACGTTCCTGAGACCAAACTCTTTTGGCAGCGTCGCACCATGCGCGAAGTTGAAGGACTCTCGTTTGCCTGCCTTAGCCCAGTAGACCACCTTGCATACCTCGCGCTTCACATACTGCGCAATCTCTTCCTCGGAGACTGGATCGTGCATCACGTTCGCGAACTGGCTGTCTTCCTCCACTCGCATGCAGGCGACCAAAGCTTCTGGCATACCTGGCGCGAGGCTCACTCTCCATCGCTTCGATCTCTTGAAGCGATCTCCTTCTACTATGCGTTGACATGGTTCGATTGCCGTCTTCACCCTTTAGCTGAACAACAGATCGAGAGCCTGTCGCCGACCCGCCAAAGTTGGCTCCAATGCTTCTCTGGTTCTGCTCTCGAGGTGATGTTTCGGAAAAATAAGGATGCGCTTTGGCTGCAACTCAGCTTCATCGACTCAGGAGTGAAGCGATGGCAGGTAATTTATCGGACCCTGATTCAGGCGCGCGTTGTATTTATAAACTCCGCCGCCGTTCGACTGCGGAACAGGCGGTTGGCCCCGTCTTTTGGTAATCATCGTTTTCGGCAATACCTTGCCTACCTGACATCCCGCTCCGCCGCTCACGGTTGGGCCAGTCTTGTAACTCTCGTTCGCGGGCTCCACTGGTTATGGTCGACGCGAGGCCTGTCTAACTCGTTTTCACGTGTCGGGCCGAATCCATAATCGGAGGGACGCATACACATTGAAGTTCCACCGGCCCTGAGCGTGTTGGTTGGCAGCTCTCAAATGTTAGGGACCTTGCAGCGCAGCAAGGCCCCAACATCGATCGCAAGCAGCCTGCCTCGCACGGTTATTGCGGAACGCGTTGTGCTGCGTCGGCGTCCTGCGCCATCCCTTGCAATAAGCTAAGGAACTCCTTGCTTTGGCCCATGAAAAGACCATCGGCGGTCAAGCTGGCGATGGCTGCTTGTGCTCCTGAAAATTTGGCGGTGAGCGGACGAATGACCGCAACGTGGGGAAGGCTCGAATCAATGAATTCGCAAGGGACAGGAAAGATCAAGCTGGGTTGAACCAGCCTGGCCGGCTCTAGCGGCGGGAGGTGAAAGAAATCGGGAAATGTCAAGCCGTCATGCGATACGGGCGCAACAGGCTGTTGCACTCCATTGCCGGCAAAATCGACCCATTCCAGAAAATGCGCGATCTCGTCTCCACCGATGCCCAGGGTAATTCTAAGCACCTCTGGATCCGAAACTTTTTGACTCATGGTAGCGTAGAGGCTAGAGCCACCTTGCTCGATATAACCGAAATGGAAGGCCGCTGTATTCGCGATGACTTGGATCTGTTTGGGGTTATCGAAGTCAGCGTCGGTGATTGGAATTGCAGTGCGGTTGACAATGTTGACTGCCTGCGGAAATGTAGCGCCGAAATCTGGATTGGTCGTACTGCGGTAGCGTACAAACCAGCTTGTGTCGACGTTGAGATGCATCAAGTTAGTAAGCCTTCCAATTCCCGTCGATCCGCTGGCTGAGCTTCCACTCAGATTGGCGAATCCCTTGAGGTCGACAGGCTCAGCACCTTTAGACTTGAGATAAGCATTGATGAAGGTTGCATGGCTGATTTCGTCCAGCGTGTTACTGGTAATGTACTGTGGACCATCTGAATCCAAATTCGACAGGGCCGCTTGGTAAGGGTTCAGCTTTTGGTTCGGATCTATTTCAATCGGTTTGTTCTTCCCGATCCCCCCTAACTCGGCATACTGCGTCCAAAGGTCCGACTCAATTAACTCCGCGGCGGCGAGAAATCTGAGGATAGCTATATCGCCGGAATTGAGGCTGCCTCCCGCCTCCGGGTCCTGCGCACGGGCCGATGTCGAACTTGCTAACAAACCAGCGCCCACTGCTGCTGCGCCTCCTGCCAGTAGACCGCTTCTCATAAACGAACGGCGATCAACTGGACGCCTGCTGGTGCTTATTGGTTTTTTCATCTTTTTCCTTCCTGTCCCGCTTCTCACTGAAGGTTTGAGTCAATGAGGAGTAGCCTGAGCCCACAATATGCGTGACCGGTAAGGATGCTTGTCAGGCGATTGTCAGGTGAATGTATTCTTTTTTCCCCTAATGCAAAGGGAATCTTGACTGCACAGCCGTTCATAACTCTTGGATGCCAATCGAGAGTTCCCGGCTCAGTATGATTGTATTGATGCGCGCATCCATACCAATTCCGCCGATGTTGACGCATCCCGATGCAAGATTGCGAAAATGCTGGAGGCAGTTGCGATATAAACTTGCCGGGCAGCCGTCATGAACATCATGCCAATCATGGCTCCCGCACCGAAGATGAGCAGATGGACAGTGGCCCAGACTGGGTTCCGAATCATCGACACACGAGGAGGGTCCATGAACCAGGGCTATGCCGGGCCAAGCCGCTCTTGAGAGAACAGATGCAGCCCGAGATGAGCGCTGTTCGTTTCATTGGGTGCGTTGCCAGTTTGAGTTCGGATTGGAAGGTGAGCTGCAAATTGTTATCTATTTCCAATATTCAGAATCCGGCCGCAGTTAACTCGTAATTGCCGAGTCGAAGCCGCCCCTCTTGGGATTCGGAGAACCCTCGCGAGAGTTTCGGATCTAAGTCCAGAACGATTAGAGTGTGCTCTTCCTAAAATCCGCTGGAGGAACCGGGCCTTCACCATGCCCGGATTTCGGCGAAGCGGTTGGCCCACGCTAGGGGCAGAATTTGCATCCGGGCCCTTCGTCCGTACGGCTTAAACATATCATTCTACAATGATTGAACCATCCCTTTCCAGCGGTCAGAAGCTAAGCACGGGCTCTCTCGCGATAGAGTCAAGAAGTCCGTCTGGGAAAATCAAGGAGACACTCGCGAGGCCTCGATATACTCTTCGAATGATCCCTTGGGTAGAAATCGCGACAGCTTTCCTGGCCTACGTCTTCGTAGGATGGGCGTTCGTGATCCTATACTTGGCTATTCAATGGTTCATTCAGGCAACGGATGTAACTATGGACTACAACTGGAGAAGAGTTGGGACAAACTGTAACCCGATTCTCAGATTTAAGAACCGCTCAAATTCGAGAACCTATTTGCTTACCACAATCGCATACAGAAGCGCAACGGATGGGTTAGTGTGGTTTGACGCAAAATCTTTGATGGGAAAGGAACTGATGCCGAGAAGCATCTATGAATTCCAGGAAATATCGCCCGTCAGAAACTGTTCTCTTATCTCTGAGTGTTTGCAAATGCA
>JBEKVS010000032.1:0-26429 GCA_049513795.1 Occallatibacter sp.
GCCCTCGACAATCTCGATACTGTGATTCGCATTATTCGCGCATCAGGATCACGCGTTGAGGCCCGCGAGAACTTGTATGCCTGGGGCAAGGGAACCGAGATCGTGGTCACGCTCGATCGCGAGCGGCTCATGCATGAAGAGCGCGGCCTTACGCTGCGCCAGATCGACGCCATTCTCGAATTGCAGCTCTATCGCCTCACGCAGCTTTCCATCGACGAACTGCTCAATGAGTTGAAGGAAGTGCGCGCCCGCATCGCCGAATACGAATCGATTCTCGCCAGCGACTCCAAGCTTCGCGCCGTCATCGTCGCGGAACTCGAAGAAGTTCGCAACCGCTATGGCGACGCGCGCCGCACGCAGATCATTGACGAAAGCGCCGAGCTGCAGCTTGAAGATTTGATCGCCGACGAGCAGGTCGCCGTTACCGTCTCGCACCAGGGCTATCTGAAACGCACGCCCATCAGCATCTATCGCCAGCAGCGCCGCGGCGGCACCGGCCGCACCGGCATGAAGACGCGCGAAGAAGATTTTGTCTCGCAACTCATCGTCGATTCCACACACGCGTACCTGCTCTGCTTCACCAACACGGGCCGCGTCTACTGGGTCAAGGTCTATGAGATTCCCGACGTGGGCGCCGCAGGCAAAGGCAAGAGCATGCAGAGCCTGCTTGACCTGCAGCCGGGCGAGAACGTCCGCGCCATTCTTCCCATTCGCAACTTGGAGGAAGAGGGCAAGTTTGTCTTCTTCGCCACGCGCCAGGGAACAGTGAAGAAGACGCCACTGAAAGATTTCTCCAACGTCATGGCGCGCGGCATTATCGCCATCGACATTGACAAGGATGACGAGCTCGTCTCCGCCGACCTCACCAACGGGAAGCAGACTATTTTTCTTGCCACGCGCGACGGCATGGCCATTCGCTTCGACGAAGAGTACGACCCTGAGCGCAGCGGCATCGGCCTGCGTCCCATGGGCCGCAACGCCGCCGGCAACCGCGGCATCTCGCTCAAGAAGGGCGACTACGTCATCGGCGCTGCCATCACCAACTCCGACCCCCTGCGCGAGAAAGAGCGCGATGAGTGCGCCGCTCGCCTCGGCCTCACCGACAAGCTTGCGTCGCTGCGCAAGGCTTACACTGCCGCCGAAGAAGCCCTCACCAAGGCACGCGAAGACTACCGCAACAAGGCTGTTGACTCAACCGCCGTCTCCGCTGCCGAGAAGGCTCTTGAGATCGCGTGGAAGGCCATCAAGAGCCTTGACGACAAACTCTGCGTCACCCAGCAGCTCATTCTCACCGTCACCGAGAATGGCTTTGGCAAGCGCACCGATGTAGACGAGTACCGCCTCACGGCGCGCGGGGCGCAGGGCGTCACCAACCTCAAGGCCACGCCCAAAGTCGGCAAGACCACGTCAATCCTGCTCGTGAACGAGACCAGCGAGTTGATGGTCATCAGCCAGTGGGGCAAGATCATCCGCATCGACACCAAGACCGTCCGCGCCGCCGGCCGCGCCACGCAAGGCGTCCGCCTGCTCTTCCTCGAACCCGAAGACAAGGTCGCGGCCGCCGTCATCATACCGCCGGAGGAGTTGAAAGACGACGAACCGACGCTGTTGCAATAGGGGTTCGCAGCGAATTGAACGCTCGATCGCTGAAGAGCGACCCGGCTCTTGTCGTAGGATCAGGGGATCTCGTTGGAAAGGGTATCTTCATGGATAAGACAATCCGGCGGGTAGCCGATCCCGAGCGGCAGCAGGCCGAATCGAATCGCTATTGGCAAAGTCTTTCGGTTGGGGATCGCCTTTCCGCCGTCTGGGATGCGAGCGATGCCGCCTATGCTTTCGCCGCCGCTTTCAAAAGAGAGCCGGTCCATGATGAACAAGGACATGAAAGAACTCTTACGCGCGTTGAACGCCCACGCCGTTAAGTACCTTGTGATTGGAGGCTACGCCTTCGGTGTTCACGTCGAACCGCGCGCAACCTGGAAGAAAGCGGGAGGCACCCATTGAGAAGCTGTCGGATGACGTTTACATTGTTCGTTGTCTCAGCGCTCTTGGCGCCTCTGTGTTCACACGCGCAGTGGAAGACGCGATGGGAGTACGAGGGAGCAAAAGGCGTCGATCATTGGAGCGAGCTTGATCCGGATTACGCTCCCTGCAATGCCGGCAAGGAACAATCTCCGATCGACATTCAGACTGCGCAAAAGGCCGACCTTCCCCCGCTGCGATTCTCATTCAAGAGCGCGCCGCTCAAGTACCTGGTCAACAACGGATACACCATCCGCGTCAACTACCACGACGCGCCGGGAACCGGAGACATATTGACCGTTGGCGATAAGACCTACCAACTGACGCAGTTCCATTTTCACCGCCCCAGCGAAGAGCAAATTCACGGGAAGCCATTTGATATGGTTGCGCACTTGATGCTCAAGTCCAGCGACGGCAAGGCGGCTGGAGTGGCAGTTCTGCTGAAGTCGGGCCACGCGAATGCGACCATTCAGCAGATTTGGGATCATATGCCGATGACGGAGAGTAAAGTGCTTCCCGATTTCTCCCATCAAGAGGAGGAGGTTGCGGGAGTTGAAATCGATCCCTCCGGTTTGCTGCCCCACGAACTCACCTATTACACGTACATGGGATCGGTAACGGCTCCGCCCTGTACTGAAGGCGTCACCTGGTATGTGTTGAAGACTCCGGTGGACATCTCAGCCGCACAAATCAACGCATTCGCCCGGCTCTATCCGCATGATGTGCGCCCCATTCAACCGCTCAACGGACGCGTCGTGAAGGAAAGCCAGTAGGCGAAAACCAATCGCGCCGCCAGTCGGGGCGCACATCGTATTTGCCTCAGATGGACCAAAAATGGCCTGGCTTTCGTTTTGACGCTTGCGGAAGCAAGTCCCTACTCCGCCCAGTCCTCCACGATCAATCCCTTGACGCGCGCGAACTCCCGCGTATTCGCCGTCACCAAAATCAAATTCCTGCAGAAGGCTTGTCCGGCAATCAGCGTATCGTATTCGCCGATGCGCTGGCCCTGGCATTCAAGTTCGGCACGAATCTCCCCGGCGGCCTGAGCATCCTGCGCGGAAAATTCGAGAACGGAAACAGCGCTGCTCAGAAATGTCGACAGCCGTTTCGCATTTTGCCGGGCGCGGCCGCTCTTGGCCACTCCATACCAAAGCTCATGCGCGACGATAGAAGAAGTAGCAGGCAAAGTCCCGCGGACAGCGGCTTGGAAGTAGAGGCGCCGAACCCGATTGGAAGTTCCATTGATCAGTGCGATGCAGACGTTCGTGTCGAGCAGGTAGCTCACTTGAAGTACTCACGGATTGGCGCAAGTTTCTGTTTGCGGCCTTCGGGAAAGAGCGGGTCGCCTCCCATCGCATCCATCCGCGCAAACATTTCCTCCAGAGTCTCCTTTTCAACCGGTGGCAAAGGCTCAATCAACACCCCCGCGCCCATGCGCGAGACTAGCACCCGGTCGCCCTCGAAGCGAAACTCCTTGGGCAGGCGCACAGCCTGACTACGGCCGTTCCAGAACAGCTTCGCATCCATCGTCTTCGGAGTCTTTTCCGTCTTGGCTGCCATCGAACACCCGTAATAAAGTATGTAGCAATAGTATATACCATCATAGATTGCACCCCACGATCGATCTTCTCCGTCGAACTGCCGCTTTTGGGCAGCCTTGTTCTTGCGCCCGTTATCGGACGCAGCCGCATCTCGACAGGTACTCGAAGTCTGCCGGCCGCGGGCTTACACTGAAGTTGCTCTGGATTCTCCGCACTCCTCCTCATGCGCCGAACCGCAAACATGGTTCTTTGGCTGACCGCCTTCTTGTTGGCAACGCCAATGAGATCGCTGGCCGAGCCAGCGCAAACTGGCGCGTCTGTCTCTTCGAGGGCGCACTCGTTGCAGCGGCCAAACGATCGCCCGCTCCGCAAGCTCATTCGCCCAACCCCCTTGCACTCTCCGCCCCGTGGCGCCGTCCGGCAGCATGGACCTCAACCGAGCCGTGTTCCTGTGCACAAGAAGCTGAAATTCAAAGTGCGGGACGAAAGGCGTCACGGAAGCCGGTTGCGCCTGCGTCCGGCGGTTCAGCGGGTAACGGGCTCGAGCCGGGCCAAGCCTCTGGCGATCGAAGCCTCGCTTGCAGGAGGGGTCGCAAACGCAGCCGGCAGAGCAGATATCCACACCGCCTCGCTCGCCGGAAAGCGAACCGCAATGCCGCCGCCGCTGCGTGGTTCTCTTGATTCGCTGCAGAGGCAAAATGAGAAGGCCGAGGCCGATGGTCTCGAGCGCATCGAGGACGAGGACGATCTCGCAGATCGAATCGCCCGCAAGATGCTGGTGCCGGTGCCCACTTCGGCCGCGCTGACCATCAATGGCGAACTGCCTGAGAGTCATCGCTATTGCCGCCCATGGACGGCGCAATTTCTAGCCGACCTGGCGCGGGCCCACACGGCCCGTTTCCACCAGCCGCTCGAGGTCAGCTCCGCCGTGCGAACGATCGCATACCAGAAGCATCTGATGGCCATCAACGGCAACGCGGCCCCGGCTGAGGGCGACGTGGTAAGTCCGCATCTGACCGGCGCGACCATCGACATTGCCAAGAGCGGCTTGCCCCGGCAGGAGATCGCCTGGATGCGAAGCTGGCTGCTACCGCTGCAACAGTCGGGAAAGATCGACGTCGAGGAAGAGTTCCAGCAGGCCTGTTTCCACATCACGGTCTACAAGAGCTATGTGCCTGCGGAGCCGGTGAGCACCATTGCGAGTGTCAATGCCGCCCAGCCGTCAAATGCGCCGACGGCCGGTTCAGCAAGCAGCCAATCCAGTCAGGTCCCCAAGAAGGCCACTCGCGCCAAGGACCAATCTGGTCGCTCGCACACCTCAGGCGGGCCGGCTTCCGCGGGGCGATGAGACCAGCTTCCACGCTCTCGACCCAGATTCGTTTAAATTGACCGGTATCCTGACGCAATTCATAAGGTACAATCGCGGGCAACAGAACTTTGCTTACCGGTGTTGCAGCGAGCAGACTAAGTCCGGCGGCTTTGGTCGGCAGGACTACTCCTTCGCATGCGGTTCAAGGTACGATCTACTTGCCGCAAACACGGCGAGCCTATATGGTGTTCGAGAGGCGGAATCATGAGCGATCTTGAAGTCCAACCCGTAGCCGGCCCATCCCCGGTGGGCACAGGCATGTCGCAACTGCAGCGTGTAACCAGCGCCTTCACCGCACCATCGAAGACGTTTGAAGACATCAAGCGCGGCAACAAGAGCTGGTGGATGCCGTGGCTGATCATGGCCATCGTCGGCTATCTCTTCTTCGCGGCCGTGGCCACCAAGGTCACCATGCAGACGGTGGTGGATAACCAGATGAAGATGGCCAGCGAAAAACAGCAGGAGCAGATGGCCAAAGCGCCCCCTGAGGCGCGCGCGATGACGGAGAAAATCTCCTTGTATGTCACGGAGGGCGTTTTCGCCGCCGGCCCAGTTTTCGTGCTCGTCGTGGCGGCCATCGTGTCGCTCGTGCTGTGGGGCACAATCAACTTTGTCTTCGGCGGCAAAGCCACCTTTGGAGCCGTTTTTGCTGTGTGGTTCTTCGCCAATCTGCCTGCCATCATCAAATCGCTGCTGGGAGCGATTGTGCTGTTTGCCGGGAGCGCGCCGGAGACTTTCAACATCAAGAACTTTGCCCCCACCAATGTCGCGGCGTTTCTGCCCGTGATGGAGACCAACAAAGCCGTTTACGCACTGGCGAACTCGCTGGACTTCATCACCATCTGGTGTCTGGTTCTGATGGGGATGGGCCTTGCGATTGTCGCGGGCGTCAAACGCAGCTCCGGCTACATCGCGGTATTCGGATGGTGGGTCCTCATGGTGCTAATCGGTGTGGGCTATGCGGCAGTGGCTGGCTGACCCCCCCCGTTGTTGAAGCAAAACGGCGCGAACCAAGGTTGGTTCGCGCCGTTTATAACCCGGGTCGAAATCACATCTAAAGCTCGGCGAGAATCGTAATTCGTGCAGGAGCGGAGACAATTCGAACGCGCCCGTGGCCCGGATTCACAACCTGTCGCGAGTCCACGATGCCAAATTTCTCCAGCGCCACAACGTCGCGGCGGACCGCACTCACATCGCGCCCCAAGGATCGAGCCAGCTCCTGGATGGAAACGGTCTGCTCTTTGACCTTCGCCAGCAGATCGAGCCTTGCCGGGGTGAGCAGACGTGCCATCTCCGCCGCGCTTTCAAACGTAATCCCTCGCGATGCAGGGAACGATCTCCCTTCATCCATCGCCTTTGCGCGTACGCGCGCCCGACTTGCCCAACCCTCGAAACCGTCGGTATGGATCCTAGTCTTCATAGGCCTCTTTGCCTTTTCAGCGTCGCCACCTCGCCAAGAAATCGATCGAGAATCTCGGCATAAGAAGCAGTGGAGATCAGCTCGACCACTCCCGCAAAATGGCGGTGCAATCGACCGTGCGATGTGTCATATCCCAGCACACGCCCGTTGTCGCTGGTGAACATGTGGAAGTTGATGAAGGCAAGATTGAACCGCGCAACCGAGCCGTCGTCAGCCTTCCAAACCTCCTCGCGAACCAACCCGTCGCCGGCAGCACACCTTATTGCTGTGATCTCATCGGTGACCTTGACAAGCTTGCCTCCCTGCTTCCTCGCCGCAGTCATGGATCCATTCTAACACAGGTAGGGCCGTTGATATCTTACCTGCTGATTTGTCAATTGGTCGCGGCCAGATTGAGCACAGTTCACCAGGCTGAATGTCTATTTGAATGGCGATTCGCTTTGCTATTCCGTCCAGCGCCGCATGACGAGCGTGGCGTTGATGCCGCCAAAGCCAAATGAATTGGACAAGGCCACATCGAAGCTGTGATCGATCGCTTTGTTGGCTACGTAATCCAACCGGCATTCGGGGTCGGGGTTATCCAGATTGATGGTCGGTGGAAGCTTCTGGTTGACCAGCGCCAGCACGGAGATGCCGGCTTCCAGGCCGCCGGCTCCGCCCAGCAAATGTCCAGTCATGGACTTGGTGCCCGAAACCTTCAGCTTATGGCTGGTAGCATGCTCGCCAAAAACCAGCTCGATGGCCCGCGACTCGTTGCCATCGCCGGCCGGCGTTGAAGTGGCATGGGCATTCACGTAACCCACCTCTTCGGGCGCGATGCCGGCGTCGTTCAGCGCGGCCCGCATGCTGCGTTGCGCGCCTTGTCCTTCCGGAGCGATGCCGGTCATGTGAAAGGCATCCGCGCTCATTCCGTAGCCGATTACCTCAGCCAGAATCTTTGCCCCGCGGGCTTTGGCGAATTCCAACTCTTCCAGGATAAGAATCCCCGCGCCTTCGCCGATCACAAAGCCGTCGCGGTCCTTGTCGAACGGACGGCTGGCGCGCGTGGGCTCGTCGTTGCGCTGTGAGAGCGCACGCATGGCGGCAAACCCGCCCACAGACAACGGCGTCACGGCTGCCTCGGCGCCGCCGGCAATCATTGCATCCGCGTCGCCATGCATGATCATGCGCACCGCGTCGCCGATTGAATTGGCAGATGTTGCGCAAGCCGTGGCCGTGGCTGAGATGGGCCCTTTGGCGCCGTAACGAATACTGATATGGCCGGCCGCCATGTTGACGATGGCCGCTGGAATGAAGAAGGGTGAAATCTTGCGCGGGCCGCCATTCAGCAGATTCGAATGCTCGCGCTCGATCACTTCGAATCCGCCAATGCCGGAGCCAATAAAAACGCCTGTGCGGTCAGCAATCTCGGGAGTGATTTTCAGGTCCGCCTGGGTCAGCGCTTCTTCGGTGGCCGCAAACGCGTAGTGGGTGAAGCGCCCCATCTTGCGCGCTTCCTTTTTGTCCACGAATTTGAGCGGGTCAAAGTTCTTGACTTCGGCGGCGAAGGTGACGGAGAAGCCAGTGGTATCGAAACCCTGAATGGGCGCCATGCCACTGGCGCCGGCAATGAGTTGCCGCCAGACCTCGGGAGCGGTATTGCCCACACCGCACACCAGACCAAGTCCGGTGATTACGACTCTGCGGTTCGAGTTCGACAAGGGCTACTTGCTGCCTTTCGCGTTCTTCTCGATGTAGTCAATCGCGTCCTTGACGGTCTTGATCTTCTCCGCGTCTTCGTCGGGAATCTCAAGATCGAAGGCTTCTTCGAACTGCATCACCAGCTCGACCACGTCGAGCGAATCGGCTCCCAGGTCTTCCTGAAAGCTGGCGCCGGGGGTAACCTCGGCTTCATCCACCTGCAACTGCTCGACAATGATCTGCTTCACTTTCTCTTCAACGGCCATGCGCGAATCTCCTCACAGATTTTGAATCTTGAAAATCTCTCCGGGTGCAGCAAAAAACCCATTCCGCCTGCTTACGATACCGGCAAAGGCCAAGGGAACACAACCGTCGCGCACAAAAAACTGCGCATAACCCCGAATGTTCAAGTCTACCGGGCAGGTGGGGGTGTGTAAAGGCGAGGGCGGGCAGTGAACTCCCGTTGGCAGCCATGAAGACATGTTCAAGCACTCCCGCCGCCAACCCGCTAACTCGCTTTGCCCGCGAAGAGGGCGCCAGCCAGCTGATAGGAACTTCCTAGGCACAACAAATTCGTCTCAGAACTGCCTCGAAATGCACAGGCGGAAGGCGTACATTAGGCGAAGAGGATCTTGGGGCATGGGAAGTCTTTCGGTCATAATCGCGCTCGTTTCTGTCGCCATCTTTTCAATTGGTCTGTTATTGGGATTCGTCCAGGGACGTCGAGGCGCTCAAGCCAGGCTCGCGATGGCGCTGGCCAGCGAGCAGAAGCTGGCCAGTACGCGAGAAGCCGGACTGCATGAGCAGCTTACAGCCGCTCGGAATGAGATCGCCGAGCTCAGGCCGAAAGCGGACGACTTGACCCGGGTCAAGGAGCAGCTCAGGAACGAAGGGGAAAAATATACGCAGATGAAAGCGGATCTCGACACGGCTTTCAGAGGGGCAGCCGCCGAGGCTTTGCGCGCCAACACGCAGTCATTTCTCGATCTCGCAAAGCAGCAGTTGGGCGCGCAGAACCAGGACGCACAGCAAACGCTGGCAGCCAAGGAACTGGCCATAAAGAACATGCTGGACCCGCTTGATGCAACGCTCAAGAGCCTGGACGAACAGACACGCGCGATGGAAGTCGCACGTTCAGGCGCTTATTCAGAAGTGAAGACGCTTGTCGAGGGTATGCAGAGTTCCATTCCGGCGTCTCTCAGCGCACTGAAGATTGAGACCGCTCAACTCATCACCGCCCTCCGTGCCCCCAAAACGCGCGGCAACTGGGGCGAATTGCAACTGAAGCGATGCGTTGAGTACGCCGGAATGGTCCAGTATTGTTCCTTCTCTGAGCAAGTGAGCGCGCGCGATGAAGACGACAAAGTGCTTCGTCCCGATATGACCATTCAGCTTCCCAATGGCCGCGAAATCGTGGTCGATTGCAAGACCCCGCTGGACGCGTTTCTCGATGCGAGCGGCACCGTGGATGTGGGTGTGCAAGCGCTGCGCTTTACGGCCCATGCCCGGCGCGTCAAAGACCATTTGAAAGATTTGTCGGGCAAGGCCTATTGGAAACAATTCGACAAAGCTCCGGATTTCGTTGTCTGCTTCTTGCCCAGTGAAGCCTTATTCAGCGCCGCGCTCGAAGCCGATCCATCTCTGATCGAATTCAGCGCGCAAAATCACGTCGTCATGGCCACTCCGACAACCTTGATCGCGCTGCTTCGGGCGGTCGAGTTCGGATGGCAGCAGACGGAAATCACCAAGAATGCAAAGGCCATTCACGAGACCGGAAGCAAGATCTACGACAAGCTCGTAGTAGCACAGGGTCATGCAGAGAAGTTGGGCAACGCACTTAGAAACAGCGTCGATTACTACAACCGGTTCATCGGCACAATCGAGGGCAAGAACGGAGTCTTCTTTCTCGGCCGGCAGTTGGGCGATCTCGCTCACGCCGATGAGGAACTGGAGCAAGTCAAGAAGCTGGATGCTGAAGTCCGCGAAATGGAATCGGAAGAGTGGACGCAGCAGCCGCTTCTGGCCATTGCCGCAGGCGACGATGCGGAGGTCGGGCCGTTCATGGCCGGCCGCCGCTTTACCCGCGACGAGATGAACGAGCGCTGAATTGGCCGACAGCGTCCTTCTCGATACCCCGGCAAGCCGGGGTATCGCCACCGCGATGATTCGCCGCGCACTCTCCGAAAAGGGTGCCGTCAGCTACCTGGTTGGTCAGGGCCATTGACCTCCGAAAAGCAGGTCCTTCGACTCCGCTGAAGTGCGCTTCGCTCAGGATGACAGGTCGATTTTTGGTATCAGCAATCAAAGACGGGAGGGGCTAAGTTTGAAACGCCTCCCGCATCCGCTTCCAGGTAACGCCCAGCTCCTCCGGCAGCACGCGCGACTCGGCAATGGTCGTCATGAAATTGGTATCGCCGGTCCAGCGCGGCAGGGCGTGAAAGTGTAAGTGTCCCGCCACGCCGGCGCCCGCCGCCCGGCCTAAATTTACTCCCATATTGAAGCCATGCGGGTTATAAAGCCTTTGCAGCACCAGCTCCGTCCGTTGCGACAACTCGATCAATTCGTGAGCCGTCTCCATTGGCAGCAGGGAAAGCTTGTCGAGATGCGCGTAAGGCATCACCATCACGTGGCCAGACGTGTACGGATAAGCGTTCAGGCAGATAAAGCAATGCTTCCCGCGCAAAATCAGCCCGCCAGCCGCCTCGGCTTCATCCGCGCTCATCCCGCTCGCGATCGCGTGGTCGATGGAGGCAATCAGGTTGCAGAAGACGCAGCCCAGGTCATCGGGCCATGCAGACAGGCTCGCCGGCACACCCAACCGCGGTGCTCCATCCGAGGAGGTGATGTAGGCGTAGCGCCAGGGGCTGAAGAGGTGATCCATGTGATGAGTCCGTCATTATTATCCACTGTCCGGTTCATCCGATCAGTTTATCGCCCGGTCAACGCTGTGCATTCACAACCGCCGCGTGCGGCTGTTGCGCTTCACTGCTGGGTGATTTGAGTGAGGGCCTGAGGATCGTCTGCGGGATTTTCGAACGCATAACGCTATCCAATGCCTCTAAGTCCATTGTTCGGGGTCGCGCATATGAAAATCCAGTTGCAATCCGCCGCGGCCAAACCATTGCATTGACGCAGGAAAGCGGGGGTTGCTACACTTGTGAACGTGGCCTACTGCGCGTTTTCCCGCAGTGAGTCGCGGCCGCCCTCCAGCAAGCCGTTGCCTGCCGGGTGTTTCCCAAGACGAACTGACGCCTCGCACGCCGGGATTACCGGAGGGAGCATCGTCGCTTGTGAGATTCTCCGGTGCACTCACAAGGGACGATGGCAGGGAAGCGGCATCAAGGCATCTCCGCTCGCGGCAACCGCGAGTCGGAAGCCACTCCCAGCGGCAGGCAATAGTCGCCGCGAGAGCCAGGAATTCCGGAGCACCAGCGATGGCAAACGTCCTCAATCCCGAACCCGAGAGCATAACCCTGAACACCGAATTGGAAGCCCCTACCTTTGAGCCTGCGACGGAACTGGATTCTCTTCCGAGAATCGACCAGACGTTGCCTGAATCCACGTCCAACACCGAGACCGCCGAAGCAGCAGTGGCAGTCGAACCAAGTCCGCTGGACGCCGATGCCCTAACCGAGCCTGTAGCCCAGGCCGCATCTGTCGAAAGCGCCACGCCAGCCGATGCTTCGGCTGCGGACTTGCGCGAACTCGCTGCTCCAGCCGATGGTCCGCCTGTGCCAGAACCTGCCGAAGCTGCTGAGAAAAAGACAGAGCAAGTTGAAGCTGTACAGGCGCATGAGGTGCATGCGCAGCAATCTCACGGCGCCGAATCTCATGGATTGGAGTCGATGGACGATTTCTCCGCCGCTCTCGCCGCCTTTGAACGCGAGCAGGCCGCGGAAGCCGCGGCTGTCGAAGCTTACGGCGACAAGGTCGTCTCCGGCACGGTGATCAAGCATACTGACAAGCATCTGATCATCGATGTGGGCCTGAAGTCGGAGGGCATGGTGCCGCTCGAGCAGGTTCTCGATCACACCGGCGCAGTCAGGTTCAATCCCGGCGACGTGATCGATGTGGTCATCGAGCGCGAGGAGCCGGAAGGTGGCTATCTCGTCAGCTACGAGAAGGCGCAGCGCCTGCGCGTTTGGGACGTGATCGAGAAGGCCGCCAACGACAAGACACCGGTGATCGGCACCGTGGTAAGCCGCGTCAAGGGCGGGCTCACGGTCGACATTGGACTCAAGGCTTTCTTGCCTGGCTCGCAACTCGAAATCCGCCCCGTGCGCAATCTCGACGGCTATCTCGGCCAGCAGATCGAAGTCCGCGTCATCAAGCTCAACAAGAAGCGCGGCAACGTGGTCGTCAGCCGCAAGGAAATCCTTGAGGAAGAGCAGAACGCCAAGCGCTCCACGACGCTTGAGCAGCTGGGCGAGGGCGCCGTGCTTACCGGCACGGTGAAGAACCTCACCGACTACGGCGCGTTCGTCGACCTCGGCGGCATTGACGGCCTGCTGCACATTACTGACATGAGCTGGGGCCGGCTTACCCACCCCCGCGACCTGGTCAACGTTGGCGACGAGATTCAGGTCAAGGTGCTCAAGTTCGATAAAGACAAGCAGCGCGTCTCGCTCGGCTTCAAGCAGCTCACGCCTGACCCCTGGCTTGACGCCACCGAGCGTTACCCGGTGGGCGCGCACGTCAAGGGCCGCGTTCTCTCGGTCACTGACTACGGCGCGTTTGTGGAGCTCGAACAGGGCATCGAAGGCCTGGTTCATCTCTCTGAGATGACCTGGTCGAAGCGGCTCAAGCACCCATCCAAGCTGGTCAAGCCGGGCGATGAAGTCGAGACTGTCGTACTCAGCGTCAATCCAGCAGACCGCCGCATCTCGCTGGGCATGAAGCAGCTGCTCGACAATCCCTGGGAGAACCTCACCGAGCGTTATCCCGCCGGAACTGTCGTCGAGGGCCGCGTCCGCAATCTCACCGACTTTGGCGCCTTCATTGAAATCGAAGACGGCATCGACGGCCTGGTTCACGTGTCCAACTTAAGCTGGACCAAGCGCGTCAAGCACCCGTCTGAGATCGTCAAGAAGGGCGAAAAGGTGAAGGCTGTCGTTCTCGGCGTTGAGCCGCAGAACCGCCGCCTTTCGCTGGGCATGAAGCAGCTGCAGCCCGACGTATGGGAAAGCTTCTTCGCCACTCACCGCGTCGGCGACATCGTCCACGGCAAGGTTCTGCGCACCGCGCAGTTCGGCGCCTTCGTCGAGATCGCTGAGGGCGTTGAGGGTCTCTGCCACATCTCCGAGGCTGGAGACGAGGCCGGCGGCCCAACCAAGCTTGAAACCGGTCTGGAGCACGACTTCAAGATCATCAAGATCAACGTGGAAGAGAAGAAGGTAGGCTTGAGCCTGCGCGCCGTTGGCCACCACGAAGCCAGCCGCGCCGAGGTTCAGGACTACAAGGCCGAGAACCGCGGCGGCAGCCACAAGGCCCCCGTCTCGAGCTCAACCACGACGCTTGGCGATCTCATCAACTGGAAGAGCGAGCGGTAAGTCGGGCTCGCTAACTCGCATCAAACAGGACGGCCACCCGCGAGGGTGGCCGTTGTGCTTGTGGGGCAAGGCTTGCGGATGTGGACCCAGCCACATCGAACCGTCGGCTTTGGGAAGCTCAGACGTCAAAGCGTCATCTTCAAGGAGTAGTGCCGCCGCCCTCCGTGAGGTGAGTCAAATACGCCGCCGGCGAAAGCACAGTTACTCCATTGCGAGCAGCTTCTGGGAAGTGCTTAAGATTCCCCGTCACCAACCATGCACCCGAGGCGTGCGCCAAGGCCAGAAACGGCTCATCTTTGGCGTCTGGAATTGGCAACGGCCAAGGTTCGGGGTTGGGTAGCTGCAGGCTCTCCTCGATGATGAACTCCAACCAAAGCGGGGGAAACCCATAGCGATAGAACTTCTCTCGTCGAATGACTTCCCGATACTCGGCCACAATCCTCGGACTGGTTACGAGTTGCACCTGCCCCTCAAGCACCCAGTCCATCATGAGCCTTGCCGGCGCGCCCTCAGGCCTGATTGCTGCCGAGACGACCACGTTGGTATCGAAGACCGCCAGTCTCATTCGGCCGCGTTCCTACCTGGCCTTAACGCGGGGCCGGGCACGGCGGGCTTTGCCGATCTCCTGGTCAATCTCCTCCGCACTGAACCGGTTCAGGCCCGACGCCTCGGCCTGCACCCAGCTTTCGCGCAGGCTCGCTTTCGCCATAGCCCTGCGCAGCTCGCGGTCTTCCATGGCGACATCGCCAAGAACGGGGACAAGAAAGTAGGCCGGTCCTTGCTGCCCGGCGAGCAGAACGGTTTCTCCAGGCGGAACGGCGTCAAGGGCCTTGGCGCCCCGCGTTCGGAACTCCCGCAGCGATACTTGGCGCACAGGGCACCTCCACAATCAAGTGTAGCCGAAATGGCTACGCTATCCAACCCCCAAGCACACGGCATCGACCTGGCGCGCGCCAGCCTGGGAGCGAAAGGGATGAAACCGGAGTAAAGCAACGGCTTCCCCGGGTTAGGCGTTTTGCTTTGTATTGAGGATTCCGTCCGGATTGAAGGAGTTTCCGCGAGCGATTTCCAATTTACCTGCGTCTCGAAAACCATTGGCATGCTATTTTGAAGCCAGTTCACGAGGCCCAAGTTATGGCTCTGGCTAAGCTGCGCAGCTTCCTGCTCCTATCTCTGAGTTATCCACTGGTTCTAACTGGCCAGGCTCCTGCGCCGGAGCCGGTCGCCACAATTCACGTTGAATCAAGTCTCGTCGTCATCGATGTGGTGGTTGTCGATTCCCATCAAAATCCGGTGCATGGCCTGACCGCTGCCGATTTTAGTGTGCGGGAAGATGGTCACCCGCAGACAATCAAGTCCTTCGATGAGCATTCGGCGCAACAGACTGCGATTGCGGCTCAGCCGCCGGTCAGGCGCGACCCAGGAGCATTCACGAACGAGTTTGACCTTCCAGCCGCCGGCCCCTTGAACCTGATTCTGCTTGACCACCTCAACTCTCCGCAGGCGGATCAGAAGAAGACGCTCGATCAGGTCACGCAATATCTGAAAACTGCCCCGGCCGGCGTGCGCTTCGCCATTCTCAGTCTCACTTCGGAGCAGCTTTATCTCTTGCAGGGATTCACGGCCGACCACGATCTGCTGCTGGCTGCGCTCACCAGCAAGCGGGCCGCATCCAGTTTCCCCGTCTACCTGACTGCCGCTACTTCCTCGTCACCCACCGGCCCGGCCGGTGTGAATCCGGCGACGGCATCCAAGACCGAGTTTCGAAAACAACTCACGCTGGATTCAATCAACCAACTCGGCCGATACCTGGGCCAGCTTCCCGGCCGCAAGAACCTCATCTGGTTCTCGTCATCGTTTCCGATCTCCATCCTCTCCAACGGGGATGTGCCCGAAAACACACGGCCTGGCTACGTGGACGAGTTCCGGGAGACGGTCAATCTGTTTGCGCACAACCAGATCGCCGTCTATCCCATCGACACGCGGGGCTTGACTACGGAGCCGATGTTTACCAACGCCAATGCGAACACGGGCGGCGGAGGCCGCGCCAACCCGGTAGTCCCGTCGCAAAATGGCTCGTACTATTCAGCAAATGCCGCTCGACTGGCGGCTATGGAGGACATCGCGGACGCCACAGGAGGGCAGGCCTTTGTGAACACCAATAGCCTTGCGCAGGCTGCAAGCCGGTCCGTCGAAGGCGGTTCCAACTACTACACGCTCGCCTACACGCCGAGCAGCGATAAATGGAAAGGGCAATATCGCAAGATTCAAGTCGAAGTTGCCCGCAAGGGAGTCACTCTTGTCTACCGGCGCGGCTATTATGCAACCGATCCCACGGCTTCGGTGCAGAAGACCGATGATGCAAAACCCGAGACAACGACCAACGCAAGCGAGCCCGCTCCCTACAGCGCCATGCACACGGCCATGGTGCACGGCGGTCCCGAAGCGACGCAGATTCTCTTCGAGGCCATCGTTCGTCCCAGCGTTGCTGCCGAGGAGCCGGCGCCGTACCCGCACAATCAGCCGAGCGGTAAGGCGAAAGGCCCCTATCGCCGTTACAACGTCCACTACAAGGCCCATCTGGATGACATCCATTGCAATCCCACGCCCCAGGGCCCGCTCTATTGCGCGGTGGAATTCGTGACCTGCGTCTATGACGCCGATGGACTTCTCATCAACACCCAGGTCAATGACATCAAGGAGATGGTGAAGTCGGATTACTTTGCCTCGCTGCACCGCGCCGGCCTTCATCCTGAGTTTCAATACAAGCAGGAGATCAGCGTCCCGTCGCAGGGGGAATACTATCTGCGCGTGGGGGTTCACGACCTTCTTACCAATCACCTCGGCGCGCTGGAATTGCCGGTTTCGGCAGTGAGCGGTCTTCCACCGCTTTCGGCGACCAGTGCCGGCCTTTCGCCTGGCCATTGAACACCATCTTCAGTACTTCAGGCTGATGGTATCCGTCTCGCCGGTCGTAGAGTAGTTGGTGACATTCACAGATTGCGCGATACCTTTCAGGCCACTCGGCGTGTTCTTGCAATCGGCAAAATAGGGCGGCCCGTATGGCGGCTTCCACAGCGGATACTCCGAGCAGAGCGTCAAGTCGGCAGTGAGCAGCGCCAGTTTCTGCCCCTCCGCGCCGGTATCGCCGTAGGCGAACTTGGTGATTTCCCGATCGGACCATGTGGCATTGAAGCTTGCGCCATCGGTGAGATTCTCTTTCGGCTTCTGCCCGATCGACGTCATCCATTTGAAGATGCAGCCGCCGCACGGAGCTTTGCTGGCATAGAGCGTCTGGTTCGACTTTCCATTCCAGCTCCCGACGAACTTGTAAGAGATAGCCCAGCCTCCCGTGTCGACGCTCGGCGCAACCCATGCGATGAACTGCTCAACGTCGCCGCTCTTGCCCTCGACGTGCGCTGAGGTCGTTTCCAGTTGCAGTATGAATGTCGTACAAGCTGGGCTCGGCCCAAAGAACTGCGGCGTCGTCCCGTTAAACAGGCATTGCGATGGCGCATCGATCGCCATCACGGGCGTGATGACGTTAAAGAACACGTGCGTCATTGCGCCGCCCGCAATGCGAAATGGCTGCTTAGAATCTGGAGAGTTTCCCTTATGGATGATTCCGATTGCGGGCTTACCTCCACCAACGTTTATGAACATGGCGTAATCGTCGTAAGTCGGCGAATACTGCAACCCCGCATCAACTACGCTGGAGATGGCCTGAGCGCCTTTCACCGTATTCCAATTTCCGCTCCAGCCTCCGAGGTACATATAGCCCACGTCCCCCACGCCGAAACTGCCATCCTTGAGGGGCGTCGTCACCCAACCGCTCTGCCCATAATTTCCCCATGCCTCGATCCCGGGATGAGGGTCGGAGGGCACCGGGATTGCCGGAAGTGAAGGGGTATAAACGCGCCGGTAAGGGCCGGAGCCGCCGAAGAGGCCGGGGTTCGCACTCGGCTCCCGCACTGCCGATTCGGCACCTTGCAAGGACGGATGTGGATCGGACGGCAGCGGAAGATCGCTCCGCATCTCCAGGCTTCCCGCAATCTCCGGCCGGTTGTAGTGGATCTTTCCCGTCGCGCCATCGATGATGGCCACGTACACATCTTCCGGAGCCGAGTTCAGGATGCGCGTCCTGGCGTCGGAAGACAATGCGTTGATGTAGGTGCGCATGAATGCCTGCTCGCCGGAATCGAGGTCGGTAGAAACGTAGTTGCTTACATCCGGCCCGGATAAGGGGCCTCGCGCGTCCGAAGATGGCTGCGTGATCGAGGTCTGCTTTGGGACTTGGCCCCAGACAAGAACCGGAGTAAGCAGCAGGCAGGCAGCAAAATGCTTTTTCATGGCGATTTCCTTTCGCGACGAAGTCAAGCATCCAGCCGGGGAAGCCAGGACGGCCCGAGTATACTCCTCAATCGTGCGTCCATTCAACGAGTCTGCGCGACGGCCGGGGACTCAACCCCTCGCGCGCGTCGGCACTGGTGGCAAGTCAAATTTTGCGTAGCGCCATCTCGCGGCGTTGCAACGAATGCAGCACAAACACCATCCCCAGCGAAGTGAGCACGCTGGCCAGGGCGAAGAGAAAGGCGCTGCGGTAGCCCCACATACCGATAACGGCTCCAGCGATAGGGCCGACGAGGAAGAACGAAACGTCCGCGAAGCCTGTATAGACGCCGAGAGCGGTCCCGCGGTTATGCACCGGCACACGCTTGACGGCCTCCACCCCGAGCGCCGGAAAAACCAGCGAGTATCCGAAGCCCGTGAGAGCGGCTCCGGCGGAAGCCATCCAGGGCGAAGGGGCGAGCCACAACAGGAGAACGCCGGCTGATTCCACTGACAGGCAGACCAGGCTGACGGGAAACCCTCCGAAGCGGTCGATGGCGTGGATGAAGAGCAGACGCGCGGCGATGAAGGCTACGCCAAAGGCCGTCAGGCACAGCGCCGCGCCATTGGGATTCCAATGCTGGCTGAAGTAGTAGAGAGTGACGAATGTGGCCAGCACGCTATAGCCAATTCCACCCAGCGCCAGCGCCATGCCATGCGGCGCGATGCGGCCAAGCACATGGCTGAAGGGCAGATGCTCGCCCGGATTCACATGAATCGCGCTCTTTTTCATGGCCAATGCAAAGCTGATGCCGCAGACAAGCGTAGTCAGCACGCCCAGCGAAGCCAGGCCCAAATGCTGATCGAGGATCACGCCCAGCGGCGCGCCCAACGCCAGGCCGCCGTAGGTAGCCACGCCGTTGTAGGAGATGACCTTTGCGGTATGCTGCGGGCCGGCGTGGGTGATACCCCACAGTGTGGCTCCGGTTGAGCCCAGGCTCTCGCCTACGCCGAGCACCAGGCGGCTGGCGATGAGCGCGGAAAATGTAAGCGACGGGCTGGAGTGGAGAGCCACGGCGGCCAGCAGCAGTAAGCCGCTCGCCGTGCAGGCAGCCATGCCCCACAGCACGGAGATCTTGGCTCCTGAGTGGTCGGAGATGCGGCCGGCCCAGGGGCGGCTGAGGAACGTCGCAATGTACTGGATGCTGATGACCAGCCCCGCCAGGGCCGCGTGCATACCCATGCGCAGGTGCACAAAGGCGGGCAAAACGGCCAGCGGCAATCCAATGGAGAGATAGCAGATGAAGGTGAAGTAGACGTAGCCAAATATAGTGCGGCCCACCGCGCTCGAAGGTAGGGACGAGGAAGTTGCAATGCCGGAGTTGGAAGATTGCATGCTTGAGGAGTTACGAGAAGAACCGCGGTCTGTCTAGAGTATAGCGGAGACATTGTCACCGCCGTATTGAGTTTTCCGCCGGCTGTGTTTGCCGCGGCAGGGCGGAAAAATATTCTTCCCATAGAGCGTCGAGTGGTGTATGCTCCTTTTACATAGACGTTCGAGTGGAGCGGACAGCGATGGGCGGAAGGAAACAAGCAAGCACGGAAATGGTGCAGGGCACGCTGGACATGCTGATTCTGCGCACCCTGGTGATGGGGCCGGCGCACGGACACACAATCGCCCACGTCATCGAGCACACGTCGGAGAACGTGCTCGAAGTGGAGCAGGGCTCACTCTATCCTGCATTGCACCGGCTTGAAGATCGCGGCTGGCTTGCGTCCTATTGGGGCGTCAGCGAGAACAATCGCAAGGCAAAGTTCTACAAGCTCACGCCTGCAGGCCGAAAGCAACTGGTGGCTGAAGCAAGCCGCTGGCGGCAGATGGTTGAAGCCATCGGCCGGGTCATGGGCGAAAGCCTCAACTGAAGCAGGAGTGAAACGATGAGCATGAAACGATTTTTCTTTCGCCGGCGCCGTGACGCCGATCTGGCGCATGAAATTGAGGCGCATCTCGAGCATGAAGCCGACGCGAACCTGGCCCGCGGCCTCTCGCCGGAAGAGGCGCGGCGAGCGGCCTATCTAAAATTTGGCAGCCGGCGCCGCGTGCGCGAGACGGAATGGGAGAACAACACCATACGGCTGGCTGACGACACCTGGCGCGACATGAAGTACGCTGCGCGCACGCTTGTGCGCACGCCCGGTTTCGCCGTTGCCGCCGTGCTGGTTATGGCTCTCGGCATCGGCGCAAACACTGCCCTGTTTACGATGGTGCGCTCCGTTTTGCTGAAGCCTCTTCCGTTCCGGGACCCCGATCGGCTGATTCAGCTCTACGAGCAAAGCCCCAATGGCAAGCGCCTCTACAGCTACGTCGCCGGCGGCATGTACGCGGCCTGGAAGCAGCAAGCGCCGAGCGTCGAGCAGATGGCCGTCTTCGGCACCGACAGCATCAGCCTCTCCGGCGATGGCGGCCCGCTCCCGGAGCGCATTCGCTATGCCGAGTGTGAGTGGAATCTCTTCTCCATGCTCGGCGTTGAGCCCATTCTAGGCCGGTCGTTCGTCTCTGCGGACGATCGCCCGGATGCGGCTGGAACTGTGATCCTGACGTATGGATTGTGGATGCGTCGCTATGCCGGAGACAAAGCCATTTTGGGCAAAACCATTCTGCTCGATGCGCGACCGTATACAGTCGTAGGCGTTCTTCCCGCCTGGTTCAGCTATCCCGAAGCCGACACACAACTCTGGGCGCCCATCTACCACGAGAAGAGCGCGGCCGCGATGCGCCAGATCGACAATCACAATTACTTTGTCGTCGCCCGCCTGCGCCCCGCAGCAACCATGGCCCAGGCGCTGAGCGAAGTCGACACCGCCGAAAAGCGCGTGCAAATGGACTCCCGCAATCCCTTCGTCGGCAACGCGGCCAGTGCCCGCACGCTGCTTGACGGCATGGTGCACGACGCAAAGACGCAGCTCTATGTGCTGCTCGGCGCGACCAGTTGCGTATTGCTCATCGCCTGCCTCAACGTCGCCAACCTGCTCGTGGCGCGCTCCGCCTCGCGCCGCAAGGAGACGTCCATCCGCGCCGCTCTTGGCGGCAGCCGCCTGCGTCTGCTCCGCGAGCAGGTCGCTGAAAGCATCACCCTCTCCATCGCCGGCGGCCTGCTCGGTCTTCCTCTCGCCTGGGCCGGTGTGCGCTGGCTTGTCCAGTCGCGCCCCGACATCGCGCGCGCCAGCGCCATTCACATGGATCTGCAATCGGTCCTCTTCGGCCTCGGCATCATGACCGTCAGCGGCATTCTCGCCGGCCTCATTCCCGCGGCTTCGCTGCTGCGCAGCCCGTTGCTCGAGCCGCTGCAGGAGTCCTCCCGCGCCAACAGCGCCGGCCAGAACCGCGCCCGCCTGCGCAGAATTCTTCTCGCCGGCGAAGTCGGCCTCACCGTCGTCCTGCTCGTCGGCGCGGGCCTGCTGTTGCGAAGCTACCAGCATCTGCGCTCCAGCGACATCGGCTGCGATCCGCGCAACATGCTCACCATGCACTTCTCGCTCCCCGGCGCGCGCTACGACACGTCGCAAAAGGTCGCAGAATTCTACGAGCAGTTGTTGCCTCGCCTGCGCTCTTTGCCCGGCGTCAAGACCGCGGGAATCGCAACCGCTTTACCCGCCCAGGGCTACAGTGGCGATTCGCGCTTCACCATTCCCGAGCACCCCGCACCCGCGCCCGGTACGCAGCTCGACGCCATCGTGCGCGGCGCCGATCCCGGCTACTTCAGCGCCATCGGCATTCCCCTGCTGCGCGGCCGCTCTTTCACAGACAGCGAACGCCTCGACAACACCCGCTTCGTCATCGTCAGCGAGTCCTTTGCGCGCCAGTACTTCCCCAACGAGAACCCCATCGGCAAGCACGTCAAGGCCCTCGACTTCCAGGGCGTTCCGCCGCAGGGCTTTGAAGTCGTCGGCGTGGTCGGCAACGCGCTTTGGAGTCTTACCGACGACGAAATTCCAACCTTGTACTTTCCCCTCTACTCTGGCGGATGGCCCGCGGCTTCCATCGCCGTGCGCTCCGATCTCGACGCCGCAAGCCTCGCCGCGCCCATCGAAAAATTGCTCGCGCAAATCGACCCCGACCTGCCCGTTGCCAACGTGCTCACCATGGAACAGTCGCTCGGCAAGTCGACATTCGATGCCAGCTTTACGTCGATTCTGGTGCTGGCCTTCGCCGTCATGGCTCTCGCGCTCGCGGCAGTGGGATTGTATGGCGTGCTGGCCTATCTCGCCGCCCAGCGCAGGGCAGAGATCGGCATTCGCATCGCCCTGGGCGCGCAGCGTGGCTCAGTGTTGCGCCTCATGCTAGCGGACGGCCTCCGCCCCGCCGCTGCCGGACTCGTCCTTGGCCTCATTGCGAGCGGGTTCGCCGTGCGCCTCATTCGTACCCTTCTCTATGGAACGAGCCCGCTGGATTGGAACGTATTTGCGCTGGTTACGCTGCTCCTGTCGCTGGTTTCGGTCCTGGCCTGCGCAGTACCAGCCTGGCGCGCGTCGCGGCTCGACCCAATGCAGGCGCTTCGGATGGAATAGGACCTTCCTGGCGGTCTCGCTGCCTTATTGAGGCTCTAAACTGGGAGAGATGCCGGCCTTTCACATGGAGAACTTCGGTTGCCGGGCGGCTCGCGCGGATGGCGAGGCGGTCAGCAGCCGGCTGCGCGCGGCCGGACTCGGCGAATGCGTGCCGGCGAAGGCCGACGTGGTTCTGGTCAACACGTGCAGCGTGACGGCAGAGGCTGAGCGCGCCGCGCGGGCGTTCATTCGCCGCGCGCATCGAGTGAATCCGAATGCCCGCATTGTCATCACCGGCTGCTATGCGCAGCGCGCGCCGCAGGAATTGGCGGCAATCGATGGAGTGGCCGCGGTTGTCGGCAACAGCCATAAAGCTTTTGCCCCAGGGATCGCTTTGAGCCTGATGGGGTATTCAGCGCCGCACATCCCTCCTGCCGCGCCGCGAGCGGGTGGCGAATTTATACAGATACAGGCGGCAGAGGCCGCGTCTGCCCCACTGCAAATGGTCTGGGCCGACGACCGCTTCGCACACTCGTTTCTTGAAGAGCTGCAGTTGGTTCCCGGCGCGCAGACCCGGCCCAATCTGAAAATTCAAGAGGGATGCGGCAACCGGTGCGCGTTCTGCGTGATTCCGCAGACGCGCGGGTCATCCAGAAGCCTGTCTGCAGCCGCTGTGCTGAAGCAGGTGGAAAGCTTTGTGGCGGCGGGAGGCAACGAGCTCGTGCTTTCGGGGATCAACCTGGGCCGCTGGGGACGCGATCTGGCAGATCCATCTCGCGGCAAAGCATTACCGCAGGGGCCAACAGTATCCCGTCCAACCCTGTCCTGGTTAGTCGAGAGAATCTTCAACCAGACGTCGCTGCCGCGATTGCGCCTCAGCTCCATTGAGCCGATGGATTGGGATGGCGCAATGATCGGCTTGATGAGGGATTTCGGCGGTACAAGGCTTGCGCGCCATGCCCACTTGCCGCTTCAGTCCGGCTCCGACGCGGTGCTGCGGCGCATGCATCGCCGCTATCGTCCCTGGCACTATGAGGAAAAAGTGTGGGCGCTGGTCGACGCGGTCGGGCCGGATCTGACGCTGGGCGCGGACGTGATGGTGGGCTTTCCCGGCGAGACGGATGCCGAATTCGAGGAGACTTTGGCGCTGGTGCGCAAGCTTCCCTTCAGCTATCTGCATTTGTTTCCGTTCTCTCCGCGACCCGGAACCCCAGCCTGGGCTCTGCACGCCGAGCGCCCGGTCGCGGCGAAGGTGGTGAAGGAGCGGATGGCGCAGTTGCGGGCTCTCTCAGCGGAGAAAACAAAAGCTCACCGCGTCCGCTTCGTGGGCCGGGAATTGGATACGATCACTTTGCAGACGCCGCCGGAGTTAGCATCCGCCGGGCGAACCGCAGCGCTCACCGAGAATTTTCTGCCCGTCGAACTGGAGGGTCGCCTCGCCGCGAACCGGCTTGTTCGCGTTCGGGTCAGCGGGTTGAATGAAGAGGAGGCTCTTCTTGCCGTCGCCTGCGCATCTGATCCTGCTCAAGACGGATTTGGGCCGGCTCAGTACAACGCGACGGCAATGTCCGTTTGACCGAAGTCCGTTCCTTTAAAGAGAAGCTCTTCGCCCGTCTCTTTGGCCAGGGCATAGGACATGCAATCGCCAAAGTTCAGTTGTGCGGGATGCCGGCCCTTGCCGTAGCGTTCAAATGCTCTGCGTGCAATGCGGGCTTGTGATTCGGTGAAGGGGACGATTTGAATCTTGAACCGAACGATCAGCAAATCCAGGTCACGAACGGAATCTGTCCCCCGTCGCGATTGCAGGATCATTGAAGCCTCAAGCAAGCCAGCTGCGGACATGCGAGGATCGTCCCTCTTGAGAATCGCCACATCAAGGAGATGGCCTTCGGGTTCCTCGAGCAGGATGGCAAGAATCGCCGACGAATCTACAATCACGCCGGTAACCCATTCTCATCCCAGCCCATGATCTCGTCCTCGGTGCGGTCATCGAGCACCGGCAACGAAGCACAATGATGGGCGATGGCTCTTATGTCCTCGAGCAGAGCTTCCTGGTCCGTCCGCTTGCGTTCCTCACGCGCCAGCCGCTCGCGCATGGCCACGATCACCGCGTCCGTGATCGTTTCTCCGGTGACGGCGGCGAGTTGCCGCGCCAGCCGGTCGGCTTCAGGGGCTTTTATGCTTAGCGGCATGGTTCCTATCTCCCTACTTGTCTACCTATATATAAAGTACCACAAAATCTGCTTTTAGGCGCCTGGACGGGAGAGCATTGTGTCGCACCAACTGGGTCCTAAACCACTGGTCCCGCAGGATGAGACCGGTGCTATACTCAGTGTGCGTTCGTGTACCTGCGGCGACTCCGGAAAACCCCGGAGGCGGGAAGCGGCGACTTTTGGAGGAGCACCATCGCACTCGACAAACGTTCAGCAAAGTCCTTTATCCGCATCAATGATCGAATCCGCGCGCGTGAAATCCGCGTCATCGACGAAAACGGCGAACAGATGGGCATCCTGCCGCCCTTTGAAGCCCTGAGAATCGCCCGCGAGCGCGGACTGGACCTGGTGGAAGTTTCACCCAACGCCGTACCCCCAGTTTGCCGCAGTCAGGATTATGGCCGCTTCCTCTACGAGAAGGAAAAGAGCGAACGCGCCGCCCGCAAAAAGCAAAAGGTCATCGTGGTCAAGGAGGTCAAGTTCTCCGTGACCGTGGACGAGCACGACTACCAGACCAAGAAGAACCAGGCCGTCCGCTTCCTTACCGAAGGCGACAAGGTGAAGGCCAGCCTGCGCTTCCGCGGCCGCCAGATGGCCCACCGCGAACTTGGCTACGCCATCATCAACCGCCTCATCCAGGACATTGGCGAAGCCGGTATCGTGGAATTCATGCCGCGCATGGAAGGCACCATTCTGCACGCGATCATCGCCCCTGCGAAGAAGCAGGAAGCTCCCAAGCCAAAGCCCGCCGCCGCCCCGGCGCAGGTCACGCAGGCGCAATAATCGTCATAAACAGAAATGAATCTCGCGAGGCCGCCTTTCGTGGGCGGCCTTTGCGTTGGAGCCACGGCACACCGCGATTTGATGTATCCATGGCCTTGCATCTGCATCGGGGGCTGACTTGCCAACTCGCTGACCCCGTCGAGCGGGAAGCTGACTCGCTGCATTGAATTCAAGATATTTCTCCAACGCTTTCCCGATCGCCCAAACCTGTCATTCAACCCCAAATCTTGTCGTTAGCCAAGGTTCGCGTCTCTCGCCAGGCCAGACTTGAGCGCCCGCCAATATAAGGCTCCTGCTCGTCTCCTCTTGACAATCAAGATGAATATAGATTACCTCTTGATGATCAAGAGGAGAACGTTCATGGCACAGAAGCCGCCCGAAGCCAAATTGCAGGAGACTAAATCGCGAGACCCTAAATCGCGAGACATGGTGCAGGGCACCCTGGAGATGCTGATCCTGAAGACCTTGGCGCTCGAGCCGATGCATGGCTACGGGGTGGCGCTGCGCATCGAGCAGGTGAGTGAGGGCGTGTTTCGCGTCAATCCCGGTTCGCTGCTGCCGGCCCTGGCGCGCATGGAGCGGGCAGGACGCGTCAAGAGCGAGTGGCGATCCACGGAAAACAACCGCCGGGCGAAGTATTATCTGCTGACCTCAAGCGGGCGCAAGGCGTTGAAGGATGAAACGCACTCCTGGGGCCGTCAGACGGCGGCCATTGCCAGAATTCTGGAAGCATAGACCCACGGGACAAATCAGGAAAGCAGATGGTCAGGAGCGCGTGATGGGAATGTTTAGAAATTTCGCTGCCGGACTGCGATCCCTTTTCGGCCGTGCCGCGGCCGAACAGGATTTGGACGAGGAACTGCGCAGCTTTATGGATGCATCCGTGGAAGAGAAGACGCGCGCGGGCATGCGACCCGATGAGGCCGCTCGCGCGGCGCGCGTGGAGATGGGCAGCACCAACGCGGTCAAGCATCG